>JAYZVO010000199.1:0-3945 GCA_036155555.1 Myxococcota bacterium | reverse complement strand
AATAATAACACTACGGGGGCTTTATTTTCCATTTATAAAATAAAACGCCCCTTTCTTTTGCTCGGGCGCTGTCATCCGCAGCACCGACCGAATCTAGAAAGTCCCCTTGAGCGCATCCTCGAGCTTGTCGGACTTCTCCTCTTCCTTCTTCGCCGCCGAGCTCGACGACTTCCTCTTGCCGCTGTTGCGGCTGCGCAGCTTCTGTTCACTCCTACGAGACTTGCCTTTGGAGGTTGTCCTGGCCTCGACCTCGGGTGCCCCTGACAACAGCTGCGTCAGCGACCTCGCGTGAATCACCATCGCCGCAGCCCTCGAGGCGCCCTGCCCGGCAGCTTCTCCACCAGCGTCCGAGCCCGCGAGCGAATTGACCACGTTCTCGGACGGAGGCGAGCTGGCGCGGTCATCCGGCAAATCACGCGTGTCATCGCTGACCTCCTGGCCAGCAGATGAGACGCGCTCGTCCGCCTTCGCGGAGCTCGGTTGTGATGCGTTGATCGCGATCCCGACAACGACCGAGAAGAGCAAGAGCACGCCCACGCCGACAGCGATCGTACGACCGAGCGCTGGCTTCTCTACCGGCAGGTCGACCTCTGGCTCACTGACCTCTCCCACAGCGACGGTGTCATAGCCGTTGTTTTTTGTCCTGAAGGGAGAGATCTCGTTGGTGGGCTCGAGCGGCTTGGCGCCAGGAGAGGTGGCGTCGTAGGGGCCAGAGATCGCATCCTGCGCGACCCATGCCTGCAACCCCTCAGGATCGATCTCCTGCGCGGGGATGCCCAGAGACGCGGCCTCGTCGAAGTAGGCAGCGATGATTTGGCGAAGATGATTCGCGAACACTTCCATCGACGCGGGGCGATCCTCGGGTTGCTTGGCGAGCCCTTGCAGAATGAGCGCGTCGAGCTCCTCGGGAGGACTATACATCCCGGGGATCGAGAGCATCGAGCGGGGCTCGCTGTGCATGTGCTTGACCGCGTAGCCCATCTGGGTCTCGGCGGTAAACGGCAGGTGACCGCAAATCAGCTCGAAGAGGATGATGGCCATCGCGTAGATGTCTGCGCCCGCGCCGACAGCATCCCCGCGCGCTTGCTCGGGGCTCATGTAAGCGGGCGTCCCCCAGAGCGTGCCTGTTTGCGTCAAGGTCTGGCGCGCGAGGTTCTTGGAGACACCAAAGTCAATCAGCTTGGCCTGTTCCTGCCCCTCGTCGTCGGTGACGATGAAGATGTTCTCGGGCTTCAAGTCGCGGTGCACGACCCCCTTCTCGTGCGCCTCGGCGAGCACATCACAGATGGGAGGGATCAGGTTAAAGATCTCGCCATAGGTGAGGAACTTGTAGGCGAGCCGCTCGGCCAGGCTCTCTCCCTTGAGGAGCTCCATGACCATGTAGAAGTTGCCATCGGGCATCTGCCCGAAGTTGTGCATGCGCACGGCGTTGGGGTGCTCGAGGTTGGCGATGATGCGCGCCTCGTGCATGAAGCGACGGCGAATGTTCTCATCACGCAGGTAATCGGCTTTCAGGACCTTGATGGCGACATCCTCGCGCCGTTGCGGGTCCCACGCCTGATACACCATCCCCATGCCGCCTTCGCCGAGGCGATCCTTGACGCGATAGCGCGCGTCGATGGTGGTCCCGATGAGAGGATCGTGGTTGTCGTCGAGCGCGATATCGACCAGACGCGCCCCATCATTGGGGCAAACGTCGAGCGCCGTCACGAAAGACTCGCCGCACTGCCAGCAGGTCTTCTCGCGCTCGGGCCTCGTGCCCGGTGGCGGAGGCAGGTTGATTTTGGGTGACTCGCTCAAAAGGTCTGTCCCTGGAATCGCAACGATCACGCCGAAGCCTTGGCGCGGGGCTCTCCTATCATAGAACATCTCCAGCCTGCTCGCCACTGCACAAGCCTTGGCAAGCAACGAGGGGCAAACCGTCTTGACAAGATCGCCAGATGCGCCGATGGATGAGTGGTCGAAAGCATCAAGCGACCCATAAACATCTGGTTCTTCTAAGCGTGTCTCTCATCTCACATCCAGGACGGGTCCTCGCACCGGGGGTGCTGATTTCGTTCCTGCTCGTCATGGCGAGCGCTTCGTTCGCCAGCGCCGCGCCTGATCCAAAATGCGAGGATGATTACGTCCCTCCCGAGATTCGGGAAGACGCCATGGCGCTCACGCTCCAGGGGATCGCCTGCTTCGAAGTCACCTATTACTCGCGCGCGTTGATTTTTTATCGACGCGCCTACGCCATCTCGCCCTCTCCGCTGCTCGAGGCCGCCATCGGGCGATCGCTCCACGAGCTGGGGCTATGGGGCGCCGCGCATGCCTATTACCGGCGTTACCTGCGCCGCGCCGAGGATGACCCGGATGGGCGCGCCAAGATCGAGGAGCGCCTCACCGAGCTCGAGCGCCAGCTCGAAGAAGAGGCCGCCAATGTCACCATCACCTCGACACCCGATGGCGCGCGCGTCCTGCTCATCGACAACAACGGCCACACCGAAGACATGGGCACCACGCCGCTGACCACACGGATGGCCCCTGGCAAATACACCATCGAGGTCGAGAAGCTCGGGTATTACTCGCGTCAGAAAGAGATCATCCTGAGCCGCAAGGAACAGGACGAACTCGACGTCGAGCTCGTCCCTCAGGGCGCCACGTTTAACCTCGAGTCCAGGCGCATCCGTCGCATCGGCACGACCACGATGCTCGTCTCGGCGCCGATCGCTGTCGCCGGTGGCTTGCTCAGTTTTACAGGCGACCCCGAGCGCAGACCGTTCGGTTACGGGATGGTGTTTGTCGGATCGTTGGGGTTGATTTCAGGGGGCATCGTCACAGCGATCGGCCACAAGCGTGATGGGAGCCCATCGATCGCGCCCGTAGAGACGGGCAAATCGACGAAGCAAAAGAAGAAGGCGCAGTTTCAACCGCTCGTCTCGCCAGGATTTGTCGGCCTCGGCATGGGCTTTCGCTGGTAGGAATCACTCGGGGTTCCCGAAACCACCGCCTCCCGGTGTGCGGAGCAAGACCACATCTCCAGGCTCGAGCTCCAGCGTGTGCTTTGCGGGCAACCTCGTCTCCTGCTGATCCTTGCTGATCAGAAGGTTCTCCCCCACAGCGCCATCCTCTCCACCTTCCAGACCATAAGGTCGCGTCACGCGGCGCTCGGTCATCAACGTGACCGTCATCGGAACATCCGCGCGGTATCCTCGCTCCACGCCATCTCCCCCACGCCACTTGCCAGCCCCTCCCGAACCACGCCGCACCCGGTATCGCATCATCGTCATCGGGTAAGCGTGCTCGAGCGCCTCGATCGGCGTGTTGAGCGTGTTGGTCATATGCGTCTGGATCGCTGACGCGCCATCCTGGCCAGCGCTCGCGCCCGAACCTCCGCCGATGGTCTCGTAGTAGGCAAAGGGCTTTGCTTGCTCGCCGCGCGTGTCCACTCCGCCAACGAGCAGGTTGTTCATCGTGCCAGCGCTCGCTGCTGGCGCGAGATCTGGCACCGCCTTCGAGAGCGCACCGATCAACACATCGGTGATGCGTTGGCTCGTCTCGACGTTTCCTGCCGCGACCGCCGCAGGATACACCGCATCTACCAGTGTCCCAGGTGAAGTCAGCACCTCGAGCGGACGCATCACGCCTCCGTTCGAGGGGATGTCCGAAGGCGCCAGGCACTGCACGACGTAGAGCGCGGCGGACAGCGTGACCGCGCGCGGCACATTCACTGGGCCTTCGACCTGTGGATGCGCATCACGAAGATCGAACATCAGACGATCCCCCTCGATGGTCATCTCGCAGCGGATGAACAGCTCGGTGTGACCGTGGCCATCGTCCTCGATCGCGTCCTCGAAGTGCCAGGTTCCATCAGGTAAGGATGAGATAAGCGCCCGAATGCGACGCTCGGCGTAGTCCTGCAAGGCGCTCGCGGCGGAGTGCAGGGGCGGGGGGGGGCGGGGG
>JAYZVO010000198.1:0-10772 GCA_036155555.1 Myxococcota bacterium | reverse complement strand
TTTTTGGGGGCCCACTTGTTGTGTTGCGCCATAACGACATGGTGGGTGTTTTATTTTGCCAAAAATGTGGAAAAAAAATCCTCCCTCCTTCTCTTTTGCCTCGAAAGGGAGCATCACCGAGAGCGCCAGCGCGAATCCTCGAAGAGCTCTCCTTTTTGCTCGAGCAGCGCTTGCTTCGCGGGGTTCCAGATGTAAACCCACGCCCGCACGCGCTCGCCGGTCGATCGCGTGACCTCGGTTTGCTGCCTCGAGTAGAGGGAATCCGCAGGGTTCGTCGCGTCGAAATCCTCGAGGTAGTCGAGCGCCAAAAGTGTGGCATCCCAGTGCTCTTCGAGCACCCAGACAAGAAGCCCTTCCACATCCTGGCTGCCAGGGACAATCGCCGGGTAATTCCCCTCACGCAGGTGCCAGAGTTGCCATCCGCTGGCGATCGCTGTGCAGTAGCGCTCGAAGACATCCTGGAGCATATGCCAGTTTCGCTCGCGCGGCGTCAGCGTTCCATAAACAAAGAAGGGGAGCCGTTCGCGCGCGTTCAATTGCTCGCCATGATGTCGAAGACGAGCTGCTCCAGAATCAATTGATCGTCGAGTTTGCTCGACTTGAGCAGCATGTCCACATCCACCAGCCGCTCGAGCAACTGCTCGACCTTTTGCGCGCTGAACTTCCTGGCGTGGCGGTCGTAATCCTTGAGGAAGAACGGCGAGACGCCTGCGGCGGATGCGCGCTCGTTGCGCCCGGCGTGGCGGATCGAGGGATCTTGCAACTTGGCGATGATGCGAAAGTGTCTGGCGATCATCTGGTTGATCATGATGGCAGCCTCGCCGCTTAACATCATCTTCTCCAGAATGTGCAACGCCTGCTCCATGTGACGCTCGCCGAGCGCATCGGTCAGCTCGAAGACGGTGTTGACCTTGGTGTCCGCGATGATTTCCTGAACCTGCGCGAGCGAGACATCGCGTTGTTGCTCGGAGTCGCCGACGAACAAGTCGAGCTTCTCGAGCGCGGCGTCAAGATCCGCGAGCTTGCTGCCGACCGCTTCGCTCAGGTAGGCGACCGAGTCGCGCTCGAGGCGCATGTTTCGATGCCTGGCGCGCTTGTGAATAAAGTCCTCGACGTCCTCCTGATAGAAGGACTTGAACTCGCAGCTCTCCGACGCCTTCTTGAGCTTTCGCACGATCCCGAGGCGGCCATCGACCTTCTTCTCCGCGGTCATCGCGTGGATGAT
Organism: Myxococcota bacterium; assembly: GCA_036155555.1. Taxonomy (GTDB): domain Bacteria; phylum Myxococcota_A; class Bradymonadia; order Bradymonadales; family Bradymonadaceae; genus JAYZVO01. The sequence goes on along the minus strand of JAYZVO010000198.1, from coordinate 9,547 downwards.
CAGGCAGGTCGTCGGCGAGGGGTTCGAGAAGTAGTCGTCGAGCGCGTCGAGCTGCTTGAGATCCATCTCCTGGAGGTCGCGAAGCAGCACCACGCGGCGCTTGCACATAAATGGGAGCGTCTCGACGGCGGCGCGCAGCGTATCACCCGAGGTGCTCTTTGCGTGAAAGGCGTCGTAGTTAAAGTCATTGAGCCCATCGGGCGCGGCCAACTCGATCACGGCCTGGACGGCGTGATCGAGCAAGTAAGACTCCTCGCCGTGCAAGAAGTAGATCATCTCCGGGTCTTTGGCCCGGTTGACGGCGGTGAAGAACTTTGTGGCGATATCACTCGGGCGAGGCTTTGCCATCGGTGCGTGCTCCAGCGGAGAGGATGTCTCGGGCGATATGATCGATCTGGCAAGATGCTGTGGCGGCCGCTGCCGCGAGCGCTTCGGTTTCGACGAGCCTGGCGCGCTCGATGCGTTCTGCGGCGGAGGTCGCCTGGATGGCGCGTTGCTCGGTGATTTCGACCCGCTCGAGCGCCTTATTGTTCCTGTCCACGAGGTCACAGGCAAGGGTCACGCGCGCCAGGAGTTGCTGATCGAAACCTCTGGTTTCGCTCTCGATCGCCACGCAGCGCACCCTCAGATCGTACCCCGGCAGCTCGCCCCAACGCGCTCGCGTCGGGCCGCAGCGCTCGATTTCATGCGTCAAGGTCTGGGTCGCGCGTTGAAGGTCGAGCGCGCGATCGGCGGGCGCGCTGATCGTTTCGACGAGCAGGCTCAAGGTCGCCGCCTGTCCACCTCGCGTACCTGCGGAGTCTTCTGCGCGGTCGGCCCATCCATACCGAGCGCAGCCGCTCGCGAGGATCATCACGAGGATGATGGCAAGGGTGAGGTATGTTGGCGAGCTTCTCATGCGGGATCGAGTCTTGTGGTGAACCAGGCAGACGGAGCGTTCGTCGGAGAGTCTTAGCACGTCCTTTGGTTTGGCGGCCAGATCGTGAATCGATCTGTTTGCCGTCAGATGTGTATTCGTGGCATCCCGAGTGATTCTCCCATCATGCGTGAGCAAAGCAGGCAGGGGGTAGGTCTTGACACGTCCTGGGGGCGGTGATAAATCAACCGCCCTTTGAGCAGCTGCTCCATCCGCGAGCAGCGCTCGAGACATAAAGAGCAGAGATATGACGAGGGCCGCTCTCCCACTGTTCATCAGGGAATCCTGAGAGGCAGCGAGAGAGGAGGTCTGATGAAACACACGAGCTGTGAGCCCACAGCTCGCCATCGATTCTTCGGAGTGCTTCCATGGCAAACCACAAGTCCGCGCTCAAGCGCATCAAGCAGAACGAAAAGCGCCGCGTGCGCAACAAGTCCGTCCGCTCCAACCTCGCAACGCGCGTCAAGCAGTTCGACGAAGCGGTCGCATCGGGCAACGTCGAGGCCGCAGAGGCAGCTTTCCGCCTCGCCGAGGCGACGCTCCACCGCGCCGTGAGCAAGGGCGTCGTGCCTCGCGCTCGCGCATCGCGCAAGACGAGCCGCCTCGCGCAGCGCCTCAACGCGCTTCGCCAGGCATGAGCGTCGCGCTCACCGTTCGAGTGAGCGCATCGGCTTCTTGCTCCTGAAAGGTTGCTCGCGCCCGTTAGAGGGGTCGCGCGACCATTTCCAATGGGCAGAGGCCAACGACGGTCAAGATGAAGAGAAGAGGGGCGCGCGTGATGGTCTTTACACAGAGGCATCACGCACGCCCCTCTTCTTGTTTTTGGCCCTGGTCACGCTCTCCGGCGTGCGATCCTGTGTTCTGCAAGCGCCAGGTTGACGCGTCGCATCGAGAGGTTAGTTTCCAGCCGGGTCATATGCGGGGTAGGATTGCCTCGCGAGCACCTTTTTTCGATTCCTTGAACGAGGATCTTTGAGGCGAAGGGTTTCTTCGCTGACAAAGACTCCTTTTTGACGCGAGCTGCGCGTATGGCGAATGCACCACGCAAGAACCCTCCTCCCTCCAAAGATCCGACCGAACCCGAGGCAACCCCGATGCGTGGCAAGCTGGTGTGGGGGCTGATCTTTTTCTCGGTCGTGGCGCTCATCGCGCTCACGCTCTTCCAGCGCAACCCCACCGCCAAGGTCGTCCCCTACAGCGAGCTCAAGCAGCACATCAGCCAGGGACACGTCGAGAAGGTTATTATCCATCAGGATGCCTACATCGACGCCTTGCCGACCTCGGACCACAAGAAGGAGCTCGAGGCGACAGAGGGGGAGAAGAAGACGCCGAGCATCGCGCCGTTGGAGGTCGATCGCTGGCGCGCGGTGCGCTTGCCAGAGGAGGACAACACGCTCGTGCCGTTGCTCGACTCGCAGAAGGTCGCCTACGAGTTTCGCACCGGGTGCGACGAAGGTGGCATGCTCTGGTTGTGGCTGCTGCCGATGGTCCTCTTGTTCTTCTTCTACAGCTTCATGCTGCGCCGCGTGTCAGGAGGTATCGAGGGTGGCCCTGGCTCCCCGGCGATGGACTTCGGGAAGTCGCGCGCCAAGATGTACGTCGAGGAGGGCACGGGCGTGACCTTCCAGGATGTCGCGGGTTGCGAAGAGGCCAAGGAGGAGCTGCTGGAGGTCGTCGACTTCTTGCGCGAGCCCGAGCGCATCAGCAGGCTCGGCGGCAAGGTCCCCAAGGGGGTCTTGCTCGTCGGTCCTCCAGGAACAGGCAAGACCTTGCTCGCCAGAGCGGTCGCTGGCGAAGCTGGCGTGCCATTCTTTAACCTGAGCGGCTCGGATTTTGTCGAGATGTTCGTGGGCGTCGGCGCAGCGCGTGTGCGCGATCTGTTCAAGCAGGCGACCGAGCATGCGCCGTGCATCATCTTCGTCGACGAGCTCGACGCGATCGGCAAGTCTCGCGCAGGCAACCAGATCCAGACCAACGACGAGCGCGAGCAGACCTTGAACGCATTGCTCGTCGAGATGGATGGCTTCGACGCGCGCTCGGGCGTGATCCTGCTCGCGGCGACAAACCGCCCGGAGATCCTCGACCGCGCGCTGCTTCGTCCTGGCCGCTTCGATCGTCAGGTGCTCGTCGACCGCCCCGATGTGCGCGGCCGCACTGCGATCCTCAATGTGCACGCGCGCCGCATCGTCATGAACGATGAGGTCGACCTCGAACTGGTCGCCGCGCAAACCCCTGGGTTTGTCGGCGCCGATCTGGCCAACGTCGTCAACGAGGCGGCCTTGCTCGGCGCACGCCGAGGCAAGGACTCTGTCGAAATGGACGACTTCCAGGAGGCGATCGAGCGCGTCATCGCGGGGCTCGAGAAGAAGAGCCGTCGCCTGAGCGAGAAAGAGAAGAACATCGTCGCTTACCACGAGTCAGGTCACGCGATCGTTGCCGCGGCTGTCGAGAACGCCGACCCCGTGCACAAGGTCTCGATCGTTTCGCGTGGCATGGGCGCGCTCGGCTACACGCTCCAGGTCCCGCTCGAGGATCGCTACCTGATGACCCGTCAGGAACTCCTCGATCGCATTGCCATCCTGCTCGGTGGTCGCGCCGCCGAACAGATCATCTTTGGCGATGTCTCCACGGGCGCATCGAATGACCTCCAGCGGGTCACGAGCATCGCGCGTGGCATGGTCGCCGAGTACGGCATGAGCCAGGTCATCGGGCAAGTCCAGCACACCTCGCGCAGTGAGAACTCCTTCCTCGGCGACGCGCTCTCGCAACGCCCTTACTCCGATGAGACCGCGTTGCTCATCGACAAGGAGGTTCGCCAGATGGTCGAGGAGATCTACGCGATGACGCTGTTTATCCTCGAGACCAACGTGGACCTGTTGCACGAGATGAGCGAGCGCCTCAAGAAGGACGAGGTCCTCGACGGAGAGCCGCTCCAGGCGATGCTCGATCGCGTCCTGGCGATCGACAAGGAGAACGTGCCCGAGCGCGATGGCACGCCATGACGCTCGATATCCTGCTGTTGGCCATATTCCTGTTGCTCTCCTACCTCGGTTGGCGCTCTGGCGTCACCGGGCAGGCGTTGCGCGTGGTCGCGGCAGTGAGCGTGATCCTCTTCACCTCGCCAGTCTCTTCATTGCTGCGAGGGATTCTCTTTCCTCAAAAGACCGTCGTTGAGCCTCTGATCGAGGTCGGCACGATGTTCCTGGCCACGATCGTGATCTACGTCGGCATCTCGCTCGCCGGGTGGCTTATCATCAAGATCATGCGCCGCACGAGCGACACGCTCTCCGCCATGGATCACGCAGGAGGCGCCGCGCTCGGCGCCATCAAGGCGGGCTTGCTCGTCTACGTCTTTGGCGTCCTCGCCTTGCTCTCTCAGGGACCGCTCGAGGTCGTCGACAAGGATGACAAGCTCCACCTGCGCGATGGTCACGTGACCGCCTTCGTGGCGCGCTACAACATCCTGGCGCCATGGCGTTTCCCGGACGTGATGCGTCTCGAGCGCGCCATCAGGATCGCAGATCACGCCGCGAGCAAACGCCGCGGCGCGCAGCAACTCCGAGAGCATGGCGCGGCGGCGGACTTCATCCGCCGCGAGGCGTTCCAGAAGTTGCTCGAGCGCGAGTCGCTCGTCAAAGCGGCGCGCGCAGAGAACCTCCCATTGATCCTCGCTGATGAGGAAGCGCGCGCGTTCCTCAACGAGGACAGGAACGTCGAGGAGCTGCGCAAGGTGGACTGGGAGGATGTCGAGGCCAGCATCATCGGAGAGCCAAAGGCCCCCGAGGATGGCGCCAGCGATCAGGCTGGCGATGAGGCAGCATCATCTCCCAAAGAGACCTCCCCGACAGCCGGGGAATAAACGCCCTCCACGGCGCGCTTTCAAGTTCCCGATTGCCGATGCGCTTCAAGGGGATACGGTGGGTTTTTGTCCCACATCCCTTGACAGCATGGGCGATTGTGGCGTACACCTGCGCCGCCTCTAACCGAGGATTCATTTTTACTGTCAAGGATGCCAGGCAGCCGAGCGCGTCTGGAAGGAGGGCCGAAGCCAATGGGGTATTGACGCTAATCAAGAATGCATTCGCCAAGCCAACAGGTCGCATTCACCACGGAGTCTCTCCGCAGGTGAACACCTCCCAGGCCAAAGAGATCGTCTTCGCGGGACGCACCCGTATCGAATCGAAGCGAAAGATGATCCGATTCTGGTCCGAACACCAGAGCCGCCTCGGGATGGACCTCCATGAATTCACGCGCTGCTGCGCGTTGATGGAGGATGAGCGAACGATCGTGTTTCACCCCGTGGTGACGATCGCCAAGCTCGTGTGAGGCAGGACGCGACCAGAGACAGTCAGCATCAGGAGGTCGTCGTGGACGACAGTGACAGTGAGAAGGCCCATCACTAGAGGTGATGGGCCTTCTTCATTTCTTGGCTTCTGGATGTGCGGTGTGGTCAGCCGATGCGTTCGTGGAGCGCGTCGGTGAGCGCGGCGAGCTGGAGCTCGATCGCGGGGCGTTCCAGGCTCGCTTCTCCTTCAGCGTTCTCGTCGTCGTAGATGAAGACGACATAGATGATGAAGCCGAGCGCGACGACGAGGAAGACGACGATGGCGGTGATAAAGACCTTGTTCACCTTGTCCTCTGTGCGCGCGGTGTGCTCCATGAGCACCTCGCGATCCCAGGCGGCTTCGGTGTCCGTGCTAAACCAGTGCTCGTCGAGGTTGGCGTCGTTGGTCAGCTGAGGCAAGAAGTCGAGGCCATCAGAGGATGCGTCAGCAGATGCTCCCGCGTCCTCGTTCTTTTTGGCGTCCCTCTCCTTGCTGCTAGACGTGGCCTTGGCGTCTTTTTTGTCGTCCTTCTTGTCGGACTCCTCGCCAGGCACGGTCTCGGTCTTTGCTGCGGGGAGACGCGCGGTCTCTTCCTGCGCGTCGCGCGCAGGCTTGCGACGCTTCTTCGAAGAGGACTTCTTGTCGTCCTCTTTCTCCTTTGCCTCGGCCGCTGCTTTCTTGTCCTTGTCGTCAGCCTTGTCCCTGGACGCATCCTCGGGGGCATCTGACTTCTTCGCGTCGGCCTTTGCCTTGTCGTCAGCTTTCGCGTCGTCTTTGGCGTCAGCTTTTTCTTCGGTCTTGGCCTCGGCTTTTTCGTCAGCCTTTTCCTCAGCCTTGGCGTTCGACGAGTCATCCTTGTCCGAAGAGCGCGACTTCTTCTTGCTCTTGCGCGACTTCTTCGAGGACTCGGCCTCGTCGTCCTTCTCTTCTGCCTTGTCTTTGGCGCCGGGGCGTTCGTCTGTCTTTGTCACAGACGACCCGCTGATCCCCTTGCTCTTTTGCTCGGGCTCGTTGGCTTCGGCGGTCAGTGATTCATCGACCACGATCGAAGGGGTATCGGCGCTCTTCGCGTCGCGCGCGAATTCCTCGTCGATGATGATCTTGGTGGTGCCACCCTTGGCTTCTTCGATCTTCGAGGTGAAGTTGCCAGTGGGGGAGGGGTCATCGACCTGGACGCCGTTGCTCTCTTCTTCCTTGTCGGAGGAGGTCGCGTCTTTCTCGGCAGCCTTTTCCGCGTCAGCTTTTTCCGCGTCTTTGAGGGCGGTCGCGACGTTCGCGGCCTCGTGCATGAGGTCTGTGCGCCTGCGCTTCTTCTTGCGCTTTTTCTTGCGAGACCCTGTGCTCTCGGCGTCGTCCTCTTGCGCGTCGGAGTCGTCCTCTTCTTCCGAATCAGCTTCTGCTTCTGACGCTGACGTTGTGTCTGGCGTTGTGGCAGGAGTGGCGTCGGTCTGAGCGTCTTTGCTCGGCGTCGCTTCGGGAGTTTGTTCGGGCGTCTCTTCCGCGTTATCGCTGGTTGTCGCCTTCTTCTTCTCTTTTTGATCCTGCTCGAGGACGCTCCGATCCATCTGGATGGTGGCCTTGCCAGCCTCGTCGATCTCGACCTCTTCCTTGTTGGCCGCGGGCTCGGGGGCCTTCTTCTCGCTCTTCTTCTCGGGAGTGCTCGCGGGCGCCTTGGCCTCGACCGCCTCTGATGCCTCCGAGATCTTGCTCTGGAGTTCGTCCGAGGAGATGAACAGCATCGTCTTCTTGGAGGTCGTATCGTCGACCTCCTTGGGCGTCTTGCCGTTCTTCTTGTGAATGTCGGGCTCTTCCTTGGCGCGGACGGGGTCTGGGAAATCACTCGCGCTGGTACCATCGTCGAGCAAGGTGCTCAGCGCGTTGGTGACCGCCTGGAGAGATTGGAAGCGCTTGTCGGGTTGCTTGGCGGTCATGACCTCGAAGAGGTCATCGAGCCCTGGAGGCAGATCCCCTTCGGGGTAGGCCATCGAGAGCTTGACGGGACGCTCGCGCTTGATGCGCTTGAGGATCTCCTCGGAGCCCGGAGCACTAAAGGGCGCCTTGCCGGTGAGCATCTCGTAGAGCAAGATCCCGAGCGTGTAGATCATGGACCTGCGATCAGCGCTCGCCTTGCCTCCGACGAGTTCGGGCGCGGTGTAGCCGGGCGCGATCACGAGCTGCCCTTGCGAGAGCGCCTCGAGCGGGTTCGCCTGGTAGGCGAGCACGCCGATGGCCCACTCCGAGAGGTGTGTGTAGCCGCGCTGGATGTCGGTGACGTAGATGCTCTCGGGCTGGATGGCGCGGTGCACCACTCCTTGCCCGTCCATCCAGTCGAGGTTGCGCGCGAGCGAGCAGACGATCTTGAGCGCGGTGCGCCAGTCGAGGTGACCGCGCTCCTCGATCAACAACCGCAGCGAGGGCCCCATCGGGTTACTCTCGATGAGGTAGCTCGGGTCGTCATCGACAGACCAGGAAAACGCCGTCGCTACCTGCGGCGGCAACGGGCTGTCGAGCAACATCTTGGTAGATACAAGCGCTTCGAGTCGCCCCTCGGGAGGGGTAAAGGCTTGGTTGAAGACGGTGACCTTGACCTCGACATGGGAGCTGGTCATCTCTCCGATGTATCGCTCACCGAAAGCGTCCTTGAAGACCAGACGCTTCAGGTCAACGAGGTGATGGAGCTGCTCTCCCACGAGCTGCGCTGGCTGATCGTGTACGATCAGGCGGGCGCCGTCGTGGGGGCAAAACATCTCATCGCCCGAAAAAGTGGATCCGCAGATGGGGCAAGCCTTCACCTGTGCAACCTCGCCATACAGAACAAAACATATCAACACTCGTCGAGGGCGTTCTCTCCCTCGCCAGACAAGCCCATCACAACAACTGCGAAGGCGTGGACTTGACGTATCTGGTGAGCAGACCTAAACAGGCTCTCTCGTGTGCGTCTCGAACTGTGCTCGCATCTTTCGAGACCCTATAAAGGCACGTCAGCATAACGGACGCTCGCGTCGATGCCAAGCATCGCGATAGCACTCGGCCCGAGAGCCCGTTTCGAGCGCATGTTATCGAATGCATGCGTCCTTTTTGAGGCCCTCCATCCCTGGATGCTCCAGAGGCTAGATTTATGTCAGAACAAACTTCACTCAATAACGCTCAGCGTCGTTTCTTGCGCGGCCTCGGCCACCAACTCAACCCGATCGTCCAGGTCGGACAGCGCGACATCTCCGAGAACCTCATCGCCAACGTCGAGGCTGGCCTCAAGGCGCACGAGCTCATCAAGGTCAAGGTCCACGACGGCGACAGGCTCGACGAGACCGCCGAGCGCCTCTGTAAGGAGACCGGCGCAGAGGTCGTGCAAAAGATCGGGAAGGTCCTCCTCCTCTGGCGTCGCAACAAGGAAGAGCCAAAGATCACGCTCCCGAAATCCTGACGCTTCACCAGAGTTGACTCACACCGCGAGGGCGCGAACCTTCTCGTCTTGTCCAAACCCTGACTTTGTGAGAGGTTATCGCCCGCTCAAAGCCCTGGTCGCGCGACCTTTGCATGCTCGCGCGCCCTGAAATCGGGCTCCCTGGCGCTTTTTTGATGATTGATCTCTTCCCAGAGCGAAGCTGCGATGATCCTCGAAGTCAACTCCGAGCACCCTCAACCTCGCAAGATCGAACAGGTCGTCGAGGTCCTGCGTGGCGGCGGTCTGATCGCTTATCCCACCGATTCGGTCTACGGTATCGGGTGTGATATCGAAAACGCGAACGCTCTCCAGCGCCTCCAGAACCTCGTGCGCGATATCAAGGAGGCGCCCGATCACGCGCCGCTCTCCTTTATCTGCAAGGATCTGAGCAACATCGCAGAGTACGCCGTCATCGGCGACTACGCGTATCGCTCCATGCGCAGGATGCTGCCCGGCCCTTACACCATCCTGCTCGAGGCCACCAAGCGCGTCCCCTCGGTCATGCGCAAGCGCCGAAAGACCGTCGGTATCCGCGTCCCGAATGCCGCCATCCCGTTGAGCATCGTCGAGTACCTCGGGAACCCGATCGCCACCACGAGCGCCACGCTCCCTGACGGCGAGCTGATCCCTGATCCCTGGACGCTCGATGACCTCTTCGGTCACGCCATCGATCTTATCATCGACGGTGGTTACCTCTTCCCGGAGCCCACGACGGTGATCGACTTCACCGAGGATCTCCCGAGGTTGATCCGCGCAGGGAAGGGGGAGTTGTTGGACCTCGAGTATGTCGAGATGATCTGAGGCTTGTGCGAAAGAGCCAGAAAGCAAAGAGGCGCCGGGATGAATTTTCATCCCGGCGCC
>JAYZVO010000197.1:0-11092 GCA_036155555.1 Myxococcota bacterium | reverse complement strand
TCTCGCCGCTCGCCGAGGAGAAATTTGCGAGGAGGATTTGACAAAGAGTTGTCACGCGCAACATTGAAGGAAAAGGAAGGCTCGTGCTCTGTGCGCCCGGCACCTGAAGAGGACGTTTCGCGAGGTCGTGAAGATGTGGAAGGGATGGTTATCTGGTTTTCTTGTGTTGGCGTTGTGGTCAGGATGCACACCGATCACAGGTGAGATCGAAGCGTCGAGCTACGATGACAGCTGCCTGCTCAATGGCGATTGCATCGCGATTCGAGAGGGGGACGCCTGCGCCGAGTGTGGCTGCGACAACGCGGCGATCAATCGACGAGATCGAAGCCTCTACGAGCGCGACTACGAGAGGGCATCGAACACGTGCTCCTCGAGCATTGGCGGGGTGCAATGTGGTGCTTGCCAAGCCCAGCGCACGGCGTGTGTCGAGGGCACCTGCGAGCTCCTCCCGCAGAAGTTCTTTTACACCGACGGCCGCGACCAGAGCTGTGAAACCGTGGACGACTGCGCGCTCGTTCCTGTGGGAGATCCGTGCAGCGTCTGCCTCTGTGATCAGGGCGCGATCAGCGCCAGCGCGCGCGATGGTTATCTGGAGGAGTTTCAGGCGGTCGAGTGTGGGGTCAGAGAGGAAGCATGCGCGGCGGACTGCGCACAACCCGAGCTCGCCTGCGAGGACGGCATGTGCGTGATTCAATGAGCGATGAGGCCGTGTCATGGGTGACTCGCGAGTCACATCTGATAGACCGAGAATAGTCCTTGACCGCTCGGTCGAAAGTTGCTTGTGTAACCATGACTTCCCGATGGGATCGTGGTATAAGAACGGCGCCTTGGCGAGAACCTGTAGACAGGGAGCTCGCGGTTTATGCTCCGGCGCCGAGATGGTGTGGATGAACAGACCACCGAGGATGATACGATGACAGCGATCTTCGATTTGAAGACATTGGCCGCCGTGGACTCTTCCTGTAAGCCGAACTGGGGAAGAGGCGCATCGGACATATCACGCCTGATGTTTTGGCTGTCGCCAGGATCGAGCGTCGAGATCGAGAACCTCGACGCGCTCCCGCGCGAGCCAGTTATCGTGGCGATGAACCATACGCACTTCTACGACTTCTTGCCGTTGCGCGCGCCGCTTTATTCGAAGGGGCGCCACTTCGTCTCGTGGGTCAAGGCGCGCGCCTACAAAGATCCCATCGCAGGCAAGCTGCTGCACAACACGGGCAACGTCCCGATCTGCTCGCGTGGCTACGTGATCGCGGCGGACTATTTCGCCGTCTTTGGCGAGCGCATGACCAATGATCAGTACCGCGCCGTGCGCGATCACGTCGATCATGGCAAGGATCTCCCTACCGACGATCCGAGGCTCGAGCGTCTGGCCACCGAGGGGCGCGACATCCTCGGGTGGAGCTTTAACCCGAGCACGCACAGTTACGGCCAGGCGATCCGCATGATCTTCTACGATCTGATGCAGCTCTCCTTGCAGAAGACCGCCGAGAGCGTCTCGCGCGGCGAGCACGTGCACATTTACCCGCAAGGCTCGATCGCGGCGCGCTTGATCCCTGGCAAGATCGGGACCGTCGAGGCCGCGCTCGCGCTCGGCTTGCCGATCCTCCCGGTCGGCGTGAGCGGTTGCCGCGAAACCTTCATCGGAGGAAGCCCCGTCCCTGCACCGGGCCAAAAAATCATCGTCCGTTACGGCAAACGACTCCACTCCATCCCGCGAGAGGAGTTCCCGAAAAACTACCGCCCCTTCCACCCGGACGACCAAGCTCCTCAGCGCGAAAAGCTCGAACATTACACGCGCAAGATCATGGAGGACTTGAACGAACTCCTCGAACCGGATTATCAATGGGCCTCTGACTTACAGAGCGACGCCAAGACAGGCGTCACCCGTTTCTTCTGAGGATATCCTTGCCAGCACTCCAGCGCTTCCGAACCTCGCGGCATCGCCGCCTCGCCCTGACCTCCTTTTCGCTGCTGCTTTGCGCAGCGATCGCGTTCACGGCAGGATGCCGCAACAAGCGCGAGGACCCCTCCCCCACCGAGACAAAGGTCAAGCCTGCGCCAGGCGCAGAGCGCTGGGAAGGCGCCGCGCTCGAGCTCCCGGGCGGCGCGCCCATGGTGCTCGTCGTGAGGAGCCGCGCGCTGCTTTCGGGCGTCGGCTCGCTCTACGAGTGGATGATCAGCGAACCCGCCATGCTCGGCGAGGGCGACACTGGCATCGTGCGCGCGCGCGAGCTGGTCAACCTGCGCGAAGGGTTCAAGCAAGAGGTCGGCATGGATGTCCTCTCCTTCGAGGACTGGTCACGCTACGGCATCGATCTCGACCAACCCGTTCACGCGGGCCTCTATCCGTTGGCCGAATCGGGGAAAGCCTTCGTCAAGCTCGTGGAAGACGAGCTCGTCGAGAGGCTCGGGATCGAGGACCGCAAGCAAATGATGGCCTCGCTCGAATCCTACACGGGCGACGACAAGAAGATCCTCGGGCTCTACTCGGAGCTCTCGAAGAAAGGACGCGGCGCCGAAGCCAACGCTGGCGGGCGATTGATTTTCTCGCTCTCGGACGAAGCGCGCGCCCTCGACACGGTCGACCGCATGATGGGCGCACTCGAGGCCACGCGCTCGCGCCCTTCAGCGAACTCCTCGTTCAAGAGGATCTACTTTATCGACCGCAAGGAAGACATCCCCGTGATGGGCGTTCGCACCGAGCGCGGCTACCTGCTCGTGGATGTGGTCTATGTTCCTCGCCTCGACTCCACCGAGGAAGAGGCGCGACGCACCGAGGCCACAAAACGGATCGAGGAAGCCGTCGCGCGCACCAAACGCGGCTACCCGAGCGCGCCACGTCCGCTCGATGAGCCCGCGCTCGCGCTCGCGCTGGATCAAGATGGCTTCTCCTCGATCTCGCGCTACTCCGGTTATCAGGCCGCGCTGTCGCGCTCGCTCAACTCGGCAGCCTCGGAGCGCGACAGCGAATTGCTGCTCCAACTGACCGACGCCATCCGCGGCGAGTACGCCTGGGACGTGGGAACAAAGGGGCTCTCCGGGTTTTCCTACGAGCTTCACCTTGGTGGGGAGCGCGATGGCCAAAAACGCTTGCTCGGCGCGCACATGACGCTCTTTGGGGAGCACGGACTCGAGCTCCCGCCCAACACGCGCGAAGGCACAGACCTGGCGCTCGAGAGCAGAAGCATCGGGACGAGCTTCGACCCGATGATCTTCACCGAGGCGCGCTGGAAGCAATGGCTTGGCGTCGAGCACCCCGAGCGCATCCTCGAAGCGTTCGATTACGATCCTGACGGCATCGCGTCCGCCTGGACCTACTTGCTCGCGCTCCCTCGCAACGTCGCGCTCCTGGCGGCAAACTTCGAGGAGATGCTCAAGGCCGAGGCGCCCATCGACGTCATCCCGCTCTACGCACACCGCGACAAGATCGAGCGCGTCGACATCGTCCTGCCAGGACTGAGCCTCTCGAACTTCTACACGAAGCCACATATCCTCGGGCTGGTCCGCCTCAAACCCGAGGTCGCCCCCATCGACCGGGATGTCGTCAGCGCCGCCTTGCGCGACACGCTCTACCTCATGCTCGATAGCGACGAGCTCGAGATGCTCACGCCTCCAGACGAGGTCGCATCCGAAGAGGAAGCGCCCGCCGAAGAAGCCGAACACGACTACGCGAAGCCGCTCGCGCCGAACAAGGTCGCGCCCATGAGTCTGGCCACAAACTCGAAGCTCAATGGGATGACCTACTTCTACCAACGCGATGGCGAGACCCCCTGGATTTTGTTCGGTTACGGCATGACCTCGGAGGAGTTCGACGCCGAGATCGCGAACGTGCGAAAGCGCCAGGAAGGAACCAGCGAGCGCATCAGCGCCCCCGCCGCGCGCCTTCGCGCGGAACCTGTCGGTCTCGTCCAGTTGACCGCCAAGTATGCGCCAAAGGATGAGTTCGGCGGACTCGATCTGGGCATTTTGGCGCAACGCATCGGTCCTTTGTTGCTCAGCGTCGAGTCCGGCGCGAGCGAACAACGCGCCATCCGCTACGGCTTTGATCTGATGAACCCACCCGAGCTCGACTGAGCCCGCTCGAACCGAGAGGCATCATCCCATAAATCTCCCACACCACCACGAGGGCAAAGCCAAGGCGGCCCAAATCGTGTATATCCTTGCGAAAACCTGACAACGAGTCCGAGAAACACGATCAGCAAGGAGATGGATGATGTCGAAGAAATGGATGGCGCTCCTCGCGCTGGTGTTCGTCACGAGCGCCTGTAAAAAAGAAGACGTGGGCAAAGAAACCCAAACCTCGAGCGCGACGCCTGCCACCGAGACGACCGCCAAGGGCGCAGACGAAACCACACCGACCGAGAAAGCCGAGACCACGCCGACGCCCGATGCGCCGCCCGCCAGGAAGCCGTTCGAGCGCAAGAAGGTCGACGCGGCCAGGGCAAAGAAGCAGAGCGAGAGCTTTCGAGCGTTGCTCGCCAAGGGGCGCAAGGAGGTCAAGTCTGGCAAGTTCGCCGATGGGATGGCGAGCTTCGAAAAAGCGCTCGAGATCGATCCGAACAACGCTCGAGCATTGAGCGAGCTCGGATGGGCAGCCTTTAAAAACAAGGACCTCGAGCGCGCCGAGAGCGCCACGCGCGCATCGATCCGCAGCAGCCGCGAGAACAGCGTCTCGGGCGCATCGCTCTACAACCTCGGACGCATCCACGAGGAACGCGGTGAGAATGACCAGGCAGCCACAGCCTACACGCGCTCGCTGGAGGTGCGACCTGGGAACAAGATCGTCGCGCAGCGCCTCGCAGACCTGAAGGCAAAAGGCGCCAAGATCAGCGAAGCGAACAAGCGCTGCTTCTTCATCGAGATGTCGAGCAAGGTCCCCGCCCCCAAGGATGTATGCAACGCATTCTGGGACGAGACCTCACGCGCGGCGGCGGCTTCGGCAGGAGGAGCGACGGTCGAGTGTGACGCGGTGCAAGCGCCTCAAAAGGTAGGAGATGTCACCGTCGTCACCTTCGCCATGCGCGAGACCGAGATGAACATGATCGAGGAGTATGTCGCGATCCTGAAGAAGGACAAGTGGTACGCGCACAACTTCAACACCTACGATGTGTTGGGCGTGAGCTACAACGGGCAGGAAGGGTTCTTTGGCAAGGTCGAGGCAAAGGAACTTCACGGAGGAGGCGCGCCAGAGCTCGTGCTCCCTTACGAGTTCAACTTTTATGATGGGGATTACTCCGACAACACCGTCGAGACGTACAACGAAGCGGTCACGCAGGTGATCTCGCTCGATGGCGCGAAGCCGACGATGTTGGGCGTCTTTTACACGAGCCGTAAGTCCGAGTCAGGCCCCTGGCTCGACGACATGCCGAGTGATGCAAAAGATGAGGTCCATTTCGACCAACGCTCCACGCTGACATTCGCGGATGGCAAGGCCAAGCTCGCAGCGACCGACGGGAAGAAGTCCGCCAACCCGGAAGGGACTTTCACATTGGGCGAAGCCCCCTTGCTTTGCTACGCCGCGAGCGAAATCGACATGTTTTGAAGGAGGTTCGAGCCCTGATGACAAACTCAGGGCTCGAACAACTCGTCTTCGCTTTCGACGAGATGAATTTTGCTCGACACGAGCAAGAGCGACGACCCATCGAGCAAGGCAAGGCGTCCCTGGCGCTTGTCTGATGGACCAAAGCGCGCTTCCAGGAGCGTGGCCAATTTTGACCTCAGATCAGCAAGGATCTTTTCCTCACCGAGTTCGCGGCCCTCTTCGCGACCCTCTTCGCGGCCCTCGTGCTTGTATTGCTCGATGAGACCTTGTTTCCATTTCAAGAAGTCTTCGCGGATCATACCGTCCACCTCTGTTAATGCGTTGAATCGATCAATAAATACTTGAAACGAGGCAGATAGTCCTCGTCCATTTCCAACGCGCTCACATCGATCAGCTCTCTCACGTCGAGTTTGGCGTTCCATGTTCGGTCTCCATTGTAGAGTACGACCGCAACGTCTGGGACCGCCCGAATGTTGCTCGAGGAACGCGTTTTTCCCGACCGCATCGCGCGACCGGGGGCACCGTAGACGCCTTGTCACGCATCTCCCTCTCTGTGATGATGGTCGCGTTTATCACCGCTTTTCGCGCGACCGCCTCCCCCACAAGGAAAGAACACCGATGCGTTCGATCAACCCCGCCACAGAAGAAGTGATCGCCGAGTACGAAGCCTTTGACAGCGCCCGCGTCGACCAGGCGCTCGACCTGTCGATCAAGAGCTACAAGAGTTGGAAACAAACCTCGTTCGGCGAGCGCGCGGCGCTGATGCACCGGGCCGCAGACATCTTGCGCGAGCGTTGCGAGGAGTGGTCACAGTTGATGACCGCCGAAATGGGCAAGCCGATCAAGTCGGCGCGCTCAGAGACCAACAAGTGCGCATGGGTGTGTGATTTTTACGCAGAGAACGCCGAGCGTTTCCTGACGCCAGAGGTGATCGCCACAGACGCCAAGTTGAGTATGCGCCGCCATGATCCGCTCGGCCCGATCCTGGCGGTCATGCCCTGGAACTTCCCGCTCTGGCAGGTCTTTCGCTTCGCTGCACCTTACCTCATGGCGGGCAACACGGGGTTGCTCAAGCACGCAGGCAACACGCAGGGGAGCGCGTTGGCGATCGAGAAGATCTTCCTCGAGGCAGGCTTTCCCGAAGGAGTCTTTCAAACGTTGGTGGTGGAATCAGACGCGGTGGCAGACATCATCCATGATGATCGCGTGCGAGGGGTCACACTGACAGGCTCGGAGCGCGCTGGTCGCGCGGTTGGCAAGGCCGCAGGAGAAGCGCTCAAGCCGAGCGTTTTGGAGCTTGGCGGAAGCGATCCCTGCATCATCCTCGCGGACGCGGACATCGAAGCAGCTGCGGAAGCAGCGGCGCTCTCGCGCTTGATCAACAATGGCCAAAGTTGTATCGCGGCCAAGCGTTTCATCGTGGTAGAAGAGAGCTACGACGCTTTCGTGGACGCCTTCCGAGCGCGCCTCGAAGCGCGTGTCATGGGTGATCCAACCTCTGAAGAAACCGACATCGGCCCACAAGCCCGCGAGGATCTGCGCGATGGCCTCCACGATCAGCTCGAGCGAACGCTCGAGGCTGGAGCCAGATGCGTGCTCGGGGGTGAGATTCCAGAGCAAACCGGTTATTATTACCCTGCGACATTGCTCTTGGAAGTGAAGCCGGGTATGGCAGCCTTCGATGAAGAAGTCTTCGGTCCGATCGCGCCGGTGATCCGAGCCAGAGATGAACAAGAAGCCGTGGCGCTCGCGAACCACTCCGACCTCGGATTGGGCGCGAGCTTGTGGACAAGAGACATGGATCGTGCCCTCTCGATCGTTCCGCGCATCGAATCAGGGCATGTCGCCGTCAACGGCATCGTCAAGAGCGATCCCCGTTTGCCCTTTGGCGGAATCAAAAATTCGGGGTATGGAAGGGAGCTCTCGCGAGAGGGCATCCTTGAGTTCGTCAACACCAAGACGGTGTGGATGGGCTAGAGCGCAACGAGAGCACGTATGATCTTCAACCATGTCGCCATCGAGGGGTTAGCCATTATTGAGGCGCCCCATCGCATCACATCAGCCCAGATCGAGCACAGGATTGGGCTCCATGGTGAGGAAATCGGGATCAGACCCGGCCTCATCAAGATGTTGACCGGCGTGGTCGCCAGGCGCTTCTGGGATGAAGGTGTCATGCCCAGCGAGGTCGCCACAATGGCAGCCGAGAAGGTCCTCGCAGAGACGGGCATCCCGCGCGATAAGATCGGCGTGATTATCAACACCTCCGTCTGTCGCGACTACCTCGAACCGAGCGTGGCGAGCATCGTCCACGGACGCCTCGAACTCGCAACGCACTGCTTGAACTTCGACGTCAGCAACGCTTGCCTCGCCTTCCTCAACGGGATGGTGATCGCCTCGAACATGATCGAGCGCGGGCAGATCGATTACGCATTGATCGTCGATGGCGAGGGGAGCAGGCGCGTCATCGAATCGACGATCGCCAGGTTGCAAAAGAACAACTCGACCTCTCAAGATTTGCGTGATGACTTTGCCACCTTGACGCTCGGATCAGGCGCCGCCGCCATGATCCTGTGTCGCGATGATATGGCGACCACCACGCACCGCTTCCGTGGCGGCGTGAGCCTCGCGGCGAGTGAATGGAACCACCTCTGCCGCGGCGACGAGGAGCGTATGGTCACGGACGCGAGCCAGCTGCTCAAGGCAGGCGTCGCGCTCGCGCGCCAGACCTGGTCACTCGCGACCGATGTGCTCGCCTGGCGCCAGGATGACCTCGATGAATTGATCTTGCACCAGGTGGGCTCGATTCACATGAGGACGCTGCTCGAAGAGCTCCAGCTCCCCGAACAGCGCGCGTTTGTGACCTACTCCGAGTATGGCAACATCGGCCCCGCCGCCATCCCCTTCACCCTCGCCAAGTCTCGAGACGCGGGCAGGGTCTTTGAAGGAGACAGGATCGCCCTGATGGGGATCGGCTCCGGGCTCAACTGCGCGATGATGGAGATCATCTGGTAATCCCCCTCTCAATGATGCGGCGAGCACGCGTCAAAAGAACGCGCTCTCGCCGCTCGAACCGCTCGAAAAAACGCTATGAATCTCGACCCTTCCACAGCTTCGTGGTCCAACGAGTACCCGTTCACCTCCCGTTGGTATACGACCACCTCTGGCCATCGCCTCCACTACCTCGATGAAGGGCAGGAGCACGCCAAAGCGATGCTCATGGTGCATGGCAACCCGACCTGGTCGTTCTACTACCGCAAGCTGATCGAAGCGTTCAGCGACGAGTACCGCTGTGTGGTCCCCGATCACATCGGCTGCGGGCTCTCGGAGAAACCTCAGCAGGGCTATGACTATCTCCTGGAGAACCGCATCGATGATCTCGAGGGGTTGGTCGAATCACTCGGGTTGGAGAAAATCACTCTGGTCGTACACGACTGGGGCGGCGCCATCGGCATGGGTTATGCCGCGCGTCATCCAGACAAGATCGAGCGCATCGTCGTCTTTAACACCGCCGCGTTTCGCTCCGAGAGAATCCCATTCTCGATCGATATCTGCCGCATTCCAGGCTTTGGTCCGCTCGCTGTGCGTGGCATGAATGGCTTCGTGCGCGTCGCCCAGATCCGCGCCATTCACGACCGCGCTCGCTTGAGCGGCCCCATCGGTGAAGCCTACGTCGCACCCTATGACTCCTGGGAGAACCGCATCGCGGTGCAAAGGTTCGTCGAAGATATCCCGATGAAGCCCGAGCACCCGAGCTACAAGACTCTGGTCGAGGTCGAGCAAGGGCTGGAGCACTTCACCGAACACCCGATGTTGATCGTGTGGGGCGATGAGGACTTCTGCTTCGACACATCCTTCCGAAAGGAGTGGGAGCGTCGCTTCCCTCGAGCGGAAGTCCACGCGCTCCAGGACGCGAGTCACTTCGTCCTCGAAGATGCACACGAGCGCATCATCCCCTGGATGCAAGACTTCCTCGAGCGTTGAAAACAACCGCCGCGCACTGGAATCTCTGAGGCGAGAGAGGATGTACTCACATCCTCTCTCGCCTCAGTTGCTTTCGGCATCATCCATGGCAGCGCGACGACGCTCTCGGTTGGCTCGCCACTTTGGCGAGCGCTTGTTCCACCAGATCAACGCTCCGGTCAACGGCATGGTGGCGCCGATAAGCGCGGCGAGGAAGGCGAGGATGCGTGTCCACATCCCATAGATCTCTCCGGTATGGAGCGCATAGAATGTGCTCTTGAGGCGATCTCCTCCACTTCTCGCCTCGAACCGATCGCGTCGCAACAGGCTCCCTTCGACAGGATCGATGTAAACCGTGTCCGAAGCCTTCGCGTGCGCGGCATCATCTGGCACTGCCCTGATGGCATAGACAGGCGACTTCTCACTGGGAATCGAGATGCGATACGACTTCGCTGGCCCGAGGACCTCCTGGCCGACGCGAAGCGCCTCGTCGTATGGGATGCTCTCTGCTTTTGCCGTCTCGAGCGGCTCGGGGGGTTTGGTTCGCTCCTTCTTGGAGTTGGTCACGACATAGAGCCCCTGCTCGAACCACTCGAAGGACCACCGAAGCCCCGTAAAGCCCATGATAAACAGAAAGATGGCGACGTAGATGCCGACAGAGACATGCAAGTCAAAGACGAGGCGCTTGCTCCCACCATTCGTCTTGACCTTGAGACGCCGCCGAAGCATTCGCATCGACTTTGGCCACCACACCCAAATGCCGGTCAACACGATGATGCAGAACATCAACGTGGCGCTCCCGACGATCATCTTGCCGACCTTTCCCGCCAGCAACCAGCGGTGCAGCGAGAATACCGTAAAGAACGCCGTCTCGCGATACACACGCCGCCCCAACACCTCCCCGCTGTAAGGATTGACAAAGATCGTGTCGCCTCGCCCGACGCTAACCTCTACCGAACGCGTAGGCTCTGGCGAGATCGAGAAGGAGCCCACATCGACATCCTTGTACTCCTCACTCACGCGGCGAGAGAGGTCCTCGAGTGGCATCCTCTCGCCGCTCACTTCGACCGTGTAAAGCTCGGGGTGTGTGGCGTGCACGATCTCTTCCTCGAAGGAGAGCATCGCGCCCGTCAAACACACGATGGTCACGATGATGCCACTCACCATGCCTAGCCAGAGGTGGATTTGTAGAGCCGCAGCGCGCGCGAATTTGGAAGGTGAAAACGTCATGGTGGGTCACGTACCTCGAAAGAGTCACCTCCATTTATTTGAAAATGAAAATCACTTTCAAGAAAAATCTCTGTTTTCTGGTTTCTTGTCCCCCCTAAATCCCGCTTACTCTTTTGTCTCCCCATTTTGCAGGGGGGACTTGGGCGCTCCGGCTGTGAGGTTGGCGCCGACGCGTAGAGGAGCCCTGGGTTGGATGAAGGCGCCAATGCAGTGCATCCTCTCTAGTTTCTTGTCCCCCCTAAATCCCCCAAATCTGCATCCGCGCTCCTTTTTCACCGCTTCGCTCTTTGAAAAAGGAACACGACCATCCGCATCACTGCGTTCGCGGAATTATGCAGGGGGGACTTGGGCGCTCCG
>JAYZVO010000196.1:0-28989 GCA_036155555.1 Myxococcota bacterium | reverse complement strand
CTCGCCGCTTCTTGTGTGTGGAATGGATTACATTTGCTGAGTCGGCGCACAGGTCGAGACGCCAGCGCCGACGATATAGCGGCCAGAGTCGGAGATGATCTCATCGACGACGCCAGTCTTGCCATCGAGCTCGAAGATGCGCGTCGAGGGATCGGTCTGGCTCTTGTAGAAGAGGTAGAAGTTGCCTCCCCAGAAGGCGAACGCCCAGGCGTTTGGCTCACCGTCGATGCCGCTCACAGGAAAGACCGTCTTCTCCTCGCCGGTCTCGCGATCGATCTGCGCCACGCGCGGAGGTTGCGTCGCGGGAAAGAAGCCCCACAACTCACCGAGCGCCGTGCCGGTCAACTCGGGCCAACCCTGGAGCGATGCGATCGGCGTATAACTGGTCGTGGCGAAGTTCACGCTCCCCAACCCCGCGCTCCCTTCGCTCAGATCTCCAGAACCTCCGCCCGCGATATAGAGGACATCACGATCGGACTCTGGCGAGTCGAGCACGAAGCCCATCCCAAAGAGCGTGAAGCCGTTGTTCGGTTGGAACTGTGTGCGCAAGCACTCGGCGTTGGTGGTGTTCACCAAAAAAATCTCGCCGGTGGTGTACAGCACCCACGCTTGCGCGTCCCTGTCGACTGACATCGAAAATGGGGTCGCCTGAGGATCTTGCGAAGGACAACGGATCAACCCCACATCATTGAACTCGCGCGTGTCGGGTTGGAAAGAAGAGAGCATGTAGCTGTCGCCGTCGATGACGTAGACCGGGCGCGCTTCGACCGGGCAGTCGTCGAACTGACCGAATGCGTTGACCTTCTCTTCGGAGTTCGGCGAGGTGTTCCCGCTCGTGCTGTTGGCCGAGGAGGTCGTGTTGTTGCCCGAGGTCGCGTTGTTCTCGTCGAGCAAGATCACCGGGTTGTTGTTTTGCTCGGACGGTTCAGGTTCTCCACCACAAGCTGCGGCCATCAAAACGCCCGCGCACAAAAACAAATACCATCGCTGTCGCACCGCTTTACCTCCTGATGCTGCTCCATTCACGAAGTTAGCATGATGCTACGTTCGCGCACGTTTTGCAAAAGCGCGCTGAACCTGCACGCGACCTCCAACCGAAAGGCTGGCGCGACCTACGCCGCAGGTGGTTTTCGTGCTCCTGGCGGCGTTGATGTCAGCGCGCAGGTTAGCGCGATCGTTCACGCGCGAGACGCGCGTGAACCTCACAGGTTGGCGTCGAAACCAGACGCTTGACTCGAACACGAATCGATAGAGAACCTGCATCAAACCCGAATGTGTGGAACACCCTACAGTTGGCGTGTAGACAACCGACGCTTGCCACCCCAAGGATCTTCGATGACCACCGACCTCGAACAGCTCTTACTCGATCTTGGCGATCTGCCCGAAGAGGACATCCTCCAGATTCGCGACACGTTCTGCGACCTCGACGAAGCGATGGATGGCGCCACGCCACGCCAGGTCTACAACGAAGCCGTTCGCGTGCTCCCTGGTATGTTGGGGTTCGAGCGCGCCACCATCAAACGCGTCGTCCTGGCGGTGATGGGTTATGACAAACCGCCCGCGCCGACCTGAACAAGGCGTTGTGGTTCGCTCGTAGGGCCAGCATTTGGCCACATCGGTCAACTCGCGTTTATCTCGACGCAAAACCGGAGAGAGCTCTTGTCTGGAGAGCTACGAAGCAACCTTCCCCCCATCCTCACCAGGCTCTCGCGCGTCCATCCCACCACCGAGCAGCGTCCTCGGGGTCGACCCGAAGCGAATCGAACCGCAGCGAGCGCCACGAGTCGCTCACACCTGTTGACACCTTTCGAAGTGCCTGGATACATGTGTATATGCACCAGACATATAAACTCTCGACATGAAAGGTAGAGCCTTGAGATACGACATCGCGAGATTGGTTGGAGTCGCTTTTGCGTGCATTGCGCTGCTCAGTTCTTGTAAATCACCGCAAGAAAGTAAGTCGCCGCAAGAGACGGTCACCGAGACAAGAGGACAATCCTTTGTCTCGTGGAAAGAGTTTTCCAAGAACCCAGATGTGCTCGAGAACGAGCTGCGCCTTGATGAGGCGAATGCAACCTGCCTGGATGGAGGCTCGTACACCCCAAAAACAACAGAAAAACTCAATGGCGCATGCAATTACGCGAAGCGCAATCAAGGCCCGTATAGCATTGAAATCGCACGATTTGACAAATCAGGCAAACCATTCAACGCGCATCTCTCCTTCCACCCACCCATCGAACTGGAAAAGCTTCCTTCGGTGCTTGATATCGACGAGGGCTGGGTTGCACCAGAGCGCATCATGAAGGAAGGCGATGGCTCCATCATCAAGGTCTTCAGAGATGTGCGTGCTCCCATCGCGAAACAGGGAGAACTCCTCAAGATGATCGTGAACGTGCGTGATGGCCTGGTCCTCAACGCGTTGCTCGAGTTCAATACGTTTGAAAAGGAGGAGGATATATACAAGCACAGGCTCGACCTTGGCGAACCCCTGGTCGAAGCCGAACACGTCGTGCCACTTTACTTTGGTCCCTCGCGCAAGGGAGATGTGCACGTTCACGATATTGTCGTGCGGCTTACTCCGTCAGCGGCGAGCGTCAATGGCGTACTTGTGGAGGAAGGGGGCGACCGCTCCTTGAGGGGTGTTATCGAAGAGCATATCAAAAGACACGTCAGAGGTTCCGCTCGCACAGGCGCGACGCCAGCAAAGATGCTCTTATCCCCTTCTCACACCACCCCCTGGAACATCATACGACATGCGCTGCTCTCGACACATCAGCACAGAAGCGACGACCATATAGGGCACCTCGATCTGTCGGTCGCACGCGCGCCCTCGTTCGAATATGAGGTATCGCAATGGTACGCCGCCGCCCTCGAAATGCCGAAAGCTGAGGTTGGTGCGCTCGAAGACTACAAGGCATCGGGGGGCGAGGTTGTGATCTATCTCGAGCCCGACGCCGTTTACTTCGAGCTTTCAGGCAAGCTCTCGGCAACCACGTTCGGAGCCCCGAGCAATGAGCATGTTCTTCGCTACGATCCGAAGGCTTGCAGCAAACAGGAGAGCTTTGATGCGACAGCGTGTTTAAAGCCGTACATAAACTCTGACAAAACCGACAATTCGATCCTGGGCCAGATCGCTGCCTCTTCTTCGAAATTTGAAACAGGAGCGAGCGCAACCACGAGCGTGGATTTCGAGGGCCATAGTAAGGTTTTGAGTGGATACGCGCCCCACAAACTGGGCGAAACGATCGAGTATCTCCTGGCGTCTATCGAGAAAAAGCATGGAAAGAGGCCAAACAGAGTGGCGGTTCGCCCACATGAAATGCTGAGCGCCCAGGTTGTTTTATCCATGCTCGATGTGATTCAAGGAAACGTCGAGGGGATGAACGTGAAGGGCGAGTGTGATGGTGTGCTCGAAGAGAAGATCAAACCCCTGCATTGGAGACGATGCGAAGCACCTCGGCTTTTCTCGCGCGTCTTCTTTGCTATCGACTGACGAGCAGACGTTGGCGCGCGAAAACGCACGTTTTCGCGCGCCAACAGCGCGTTAACCTGCGCGGCGATGCAGAGCAGCAAAGCCCGCGGCGAAGACGCCACGGGCTTTGCTCGAGGAAAGAGTAGAGAGGAGGCCGCGTCTGGTTCAACGCGCCGCGGTCACAGCGAGGTGCGGGCGTGTTGGTCGACGCGCGCGTCGTCGCAGGTTTCGGCAAAGGTCCATGTGTTCGACGCCGTCCCCAGTGACTCCTCGTTTGGCGCCTCGGGGTTGATGCGACGCTCTCGGAACTCGCTCGTCTCACCGTCCGGGCTCGTCACAGTGGTGACAAACTCATAGGCGTAAGAACCCGAATAACTCGCCGGGATACACATATCCACGCTCCACACGCCGTCCGAGTAAGAGAGCGCGTAACCTTCTGGATCATCGAGCGGGTACGCATCCCCGACCAGATAGACGCCATCCTCGTT
Organism: Myxococcota bacterium; assembly: GCA_036155555.1. Classification (GTDB taxonomy): domain Bacteria; phylum Myxococcota_A; class Bradymonadia; order Bradymonadales; family Bradymonadaceae; genus JAYZVO01. Next base: position 25,029 of record JAYZVO010000196.1, on the reverse strand, counting down.
CTCCTCGCCATCCGGGTCCGCGATGGCAAAGCGAACCTCACAACACCCCTCGACCTCATCGCCAGGAGGCGGCTCCATATCAGGGACTTCGCCCATATCTGGCACGAAAGGAGCAGGCTCGAAGTCGGGCTCACCGTAATCGAGCCCGCCCGATTGCACAGGGATGTCACGCGGCGTGTTATCCGGTGGCGTGACGGTCTCCTCGGTAGGAGGGGTGTCGTCATCATCACCGCGACCGCAACCTTGAGTGACTGCAACGCTCGCTCCCGCGAGCATGATCACGAGCATCCATCGTCGCTTCATCGTGGACCTCCTGAGGGCAAGAGAATACCGCCCTTATCCGATGGATAGGGCGTATCCCAGGGATCAGGGGTCGATGGACCCGAGGGATTTGGTGTGGTCGGGCGCTTGCCGAGCTGAGCGTCGTATCGACCCGCTTCGTAGTCGCGCAGCACCGCGCGGAGCCTTGTCGAATCGACGTGCTTGGCGAGCTCGCTGTAGAGCCCGCTGCGCTCGTGAAGCTCGAACGGAACAAGCGCGAGGAACACGCCCTCGATGTCCATGTCAGAGAACTCGGGGGACTTCATGGCGCGCGCGAGCAAGTCGATCAACGAGCGTCGCATCAACAGGTGAGGCTGACGCGCGAGATCCTTTAACGCGAACTCCAGGATCTCCCTGCTCGTCATCTCGCCAGAATCATACGTTTGCAGTTCGATCGTCTTGTAGAGCAGGTACTTGACGATGTCGCTCTCCTCTTGCTCGAGCCAACGCGCCGAAAACTCCGCCGACGCAGCAGGAGGCATCCTGCGCGTGACGTTCGCCGCGGCATAGCGCATCTGCCAATTCGGATGCTGCGCGATATCCGCCACGAGCGACAACAAGGCAGGATCGCCGATGTTGGCGAGCGCGTTGTAAGCAGGCCGTCGGTTTGCCGGATGCTCGAGCCTCGCGAGCGCCACGGTGACGGCATTGACCGCCTCGCGCTTGATCTCGGCATCGTCAGGCTTCATCCCGGCCATCGCGCCGAGCGCGAGGAGCGCATGACGAGACATCACGTGCTCGGCGCCATCCTCCTGACTCTCCAACGCCTGTGACATCTGCGAGAGGAACTGCGCGAACTCGAGCCCGGTGTCTCCTCTGCCGATCATGGCGACCATCGCGCGTGAGCGCTCGTAGGGATGCGTCGTCTCGTCGCGCACCACCCCCTCGAGCGCCTGCCTCGCCTGAGGCGTCCTCGCGTGTCCGAGCGCGATAAACGCAGACATGCGCCCCATATCCGAGAACTCTCGCTCGGAGAGCGCGTCGACCAACACCTGCGCTTGCTCGGGGCGAGCTTCGAGGAAGACGCGCATCGAAGGCCAGGTTGCCTGGATGCCTGCGTCGCTTTGTGCCAGTGATTCCAGTTCGTCAAACGCCTGCTTGAAGGTCAACTTGCCAGCGCGCTCGAGCGCCTTCTTCTCCGCCTTTGACAACGGCACCTGCTCGTCGAGCGGCAGATCCAGCGGCAGCAAATCCGCCCACAGGTAGTCGCTGGCGACGTATTCGAGCACTGGAACACGTTGCCCCAACGCGAGCGTCCTCACGGACAAATCACGCGCCAGCGTCGAACCCTTGCCCGTGAGCACTTCCTTCTTCTCGGCATGATCGAACCAGGGGTTCTTCGCCTTGTAAACGCGGAAGACCGAGGTCTCGATCTGGTCGGTCATGGAGACTTCTTTGTGCCACGGCTCGAAGGCAACCTTCTGAGAGGCAACGCGGAACTCCGCATCACGCCGAGTCATGCCGAGCGTCGCTCGGTAGGTTCCCATCCCGTCAGCTGCGTCGATCTGCTCCCCCTCTGCTCCCGCAGGGACCGCCCACACGAGCTCGTGCAGCAACGCCTGCTGAATCCTCGCATAGGCCGCCGGGGTGCTCTTGTGATGAGCGAACCCGATGAGCTGACAACGCGAGTCGAGGTTAAACAGGAAGGGGCGCTCGAGCTCGCCATCACGCTGCACCAGCGAGGAGTTCATCCTCACAAAGCGCGCGAGCAAGAGCGCTTGCTCACCGCCACCCTCCAACACATCGAGCACCAACCGAGTGTCCGTATCATTGCTCACCTCGATCGGTTCGCCGCCAGCAGGCAGCCCGATCCCCTCTGGTGAGATCTTTGCCCGGTCACTGGCCTTGATCGAATACGCCCACTGCGCGCCCTTCTCGGGCTTGCAGGTCGGGCTATCCTTGCCATCGACCACGGGTTGCCATGGTGTCCTGGTCGCGATCTCTTTCACGACGCCAGGGCTCGCCTCGGTCACGGCGGCTTTTTCCACGGGTTGTTTTTGCGTGGCGGCGTAAATGGCGCCACCCGCAGCGAGCACCGAGGCGCCCGCGATGAAGATCTTACTCTTATGCATCACTGAAACTCCTGTGCTCGTGATCAAAAATCATCGCCATAAAGGATCGAGAATGGGGTCTTCACTTCGAACAGCGTCGTCTCGAACAGCTTCCAGCCCTCGAAGGCGTGAAGCGTCCAGGAGACCGAGAACCACCCGCCAACTTCAAAGGAGAGATCGATGCTCCCCGAGAAGAGGTGGATGGAGAATGGAATGGAGAAGCCGATATCCCCGCGCTTCCTGAGCACGGTCGAGAGGCCATCCGTGGGGCTGACAAGCTCCGAGTTCTCGAGCAGCCAGCGCTCCGTCTTGGTGATCACGAACGACAACGCCGCCGCGACCACGTTCAGGCTCCCCGAGAGGCAGACACCAAGATCTGAGCTCGGCGTGCATCCTTGCAGAACAAATCCTGCGCCCGTCACGACATCCACGCCCGTCTTCAGGCTGAAGTACATCTCGCCGCCAACAGGCTCATACCGACAGACAAAGACCTTCTGCTCGGTCACCGAGGCTTCATCGAGATCATCGGCGCTTCGGTCGTAGAAGACGCCCGAGTAATCAGGATACGTCGTCGAGAGCCCGACCGGGGTCGCGCGCTCACCATCGATCAGCGGGAGCGCGATCGCGCCGTTCACATAGGAGACGATGCCCCCGAGTCCGCTTTGCGAAGCAAACGCGACGTCTCTGGTCACCGAGCGGAACTCCGTCTGTGACTGCTCCTTGCAGGATTGCACCCAGGGAGTCTGCGCGCATTGCTTGTTCTTGTGCTTGTAAGCGAGCTGCGCGCCGATCCAGAAGTCGTCAGCGACCCCATCCATCTCACTGTCGATCACGCTCGCGAGGATCGCGTCCGCCTCCGCCCCACTGGAGAACTCGGCGAGTTCTCCGCCTGATTCACGACACGTGTCGATGGCGTCGGTGAAGGAGGCTGGTTCATGAACGATGTAGCAAGGCTCGTCCTTGCCGGAGCAAGGATAAAGCTCGCTCTCGTCATCAGGCGCGAACGCATACGTCAGGCTCAACCTGACGGAGAAGCCCGCCGAGATGGTGAACGTGATCTCGCCGCGGAACGGCCCGATCTGAAGCGGGATCGGTGGGAACTTGAACCCCAACCCGAGCCCCGGGACGCCAGCGTAAGAGGTCGCGTAAGCCTTCAGGAACTTGTTGCCCTTGAACACCGTGTCATTGAGCGACTTCTCGAGCTTGCCAAAGGGAGGGTTCAGCGTGAACGTCGGGTTCTTCTCGGCCACTTGGAGCTTGATCGCCTCCTCGGGCCGCTTCACGATCCATTCCTTGACGCCGTTGACCTTCTCCTCGGGGTTGGTGAACACATCCGTCAGACCGATCGGATCGAAGAGTGAATAGCTCAACATCTTCCCATCGACCTCGAATGAGATCGTGGGCGAATCACCGATCAAGGTTCGCTCGTTGCCGACGCTCAGGTCGACGATGGACCTGCCACCGGAACCACCGCTCCTGTTATCAGCAACCGAAGCATCGGCGGACTCGAAGTCGGTGCCAGGCTCGACGCCTCCGCCCGAATACATCCGCGCGTTGCTGTTTGTGTTTTGGCCCGAGGCGGTGTTGTTCCCGTTCTCCTGGCGACCGCTAAAGCCCTCGATCTCGCGATTGAGCACGGGGAGTGATGGCGTCAGGAACCTGTCGATGTAGACCACGATCGGCGTGCTCGCGACGAAGCATCCGCGACGACGCCAGGGTTGATTCGAGGCGGGGCGTTGCGCCCAGTCCTCATCCTCGAGCGCGAAGATGGGCACATCAGTGCGCTCGCAAAGCTCCCCTCTATCCTTGCATCCCTGAACGTATTGATTGCCTTGATAAATCGTCCCACTGCTCGCGCCTTCGAAGGAGAACTCGTAAGACGTCGCTCGATTGCCTTGCCATAGAGGCTGGAACTTCTCCGCGCCGCTCACAGCGCTCGCGTGGATACAGTAGAAGACATCGAAGCTCGCCAGATCGCGATCTGGGACGAGGTCGATGTAGTCGATGATCCTGTCGCGCGCGGTCTTGTCGATGTCGATGTAGGCGAGGTCGGTGACGGGCTCCTTGGGACTAAAGATATGCGGGTACTGATAATAACCGATTGTGCCAGGGCGTTCGTCCCTGGGCTTGTCCGCGCCCTCGAGATCGTCGAGCCGGAGTGAGCGCGCGCCGACCTTGATAGGTGTGATGGTCGCGCGATCTTCCTCCGATAACTGGCTCGGGATCATGTAAAACTCCGCGCGCAGGTTTGTCGGCAGGTATGGCCTCTCCCTGTCCCTGTAAGCCTCGGCGAAAAGATCGCCAGCGGTCGCGCCTCGGTGATCGTACTCCTCGATGCCATCGTCGACGATCCAGGGCCACAATGGGCTCGAAAAGCCAGACGAATACCTGTGCTTGAACGTCATGTTGTGCAGGTACCACGAGAACGAGACGGGCACGCGCTCGGCGAAGGTCAGCTGAGGTTTGACCTTCATCTCCGTCTTCCCGATCTCGAGATTTGTCGTCCCGATCTCGTAGCGGTTATCGAAATACTGTCTCGACTCGAACGAGAGGATCTTGTCGTAGGTCGCGATCTTGCGTTGGCTGTAATAGCCGTGGAGGTTGACGGTGCCCTTCTCGTAGAAAAACTGCGTCGGGTTCGGCGCACACTCGGGCGTAGAGGTCGTGTAAAACTCCTGGTCATCATCGACAGGGAGGCTTTTGTGCCAGACGGTCGCCCCCTTGAGATCGTAGGCGAGGTTCATTCGAGTGAATGCGCCGTAGGCGTGGCCGACGGGGCGCATGAAGTCCTCTCCAAACCGGTTTGGCGTTGCCCCTCCGTCCTCGTATTCGGACGGCTCTCGACCTTTGAGCATCGCGAGCCGACTGTGTATCCGCTTGGAGATGTCATAGCCAACGCAATCATGCCCGAAGCTAAACTCGACGGTCTTGGTGTAGATCTTCTCGCCGTTTGCTCCGGTACGCTCCTCGAGCGTCCCTGCCGCGATCTCGGCGTCGAGCTTCTCTCTCTCCATCGAGAACGAGAGCGGGCTGCACCGAAACACGGGGATAGGCGTGGGTATTGTCTCATCATCGAAAACTGTGGACTCTGGAGGAATCTCGTAAGCGAGCTCATCTAACCAGAGGGTAAACCGTGCCTCTTCGGGGACAAAGCCATAGGCAAAGGTCGCCTCGATATCGACCTCATAAATGGCCGAAACGCTCAACTTCTCGCTGTTGTATAAACCGAGACTCACCGGATAGTTGACATTTTTCGTCCTGTACTTCGGCCTGGGTTTGCCGACAAACCTCGCGGAAACCGCAGCTTCAGGCTTCTCTGGCGCGAGCACACACTGGAAGTCAGGCCCACGCTTGGCGCGGCCATGACACTCCTCGGGGACACAAGAGATCTCGCCAGCTTCGGTGGTCGCTGTGGTCGGGTTGTACTCGCACGCGAAGTCGACCTCCCTGGGTGCGCTCGATGATGGAGAATAACTGAACGTCTTGACGTTCCCCTCATCATCGAGGTTGCTCTGGCCACAGGAATAGGTCAGCGAGAAACCTGACGCGCAGGTCGTCTCGGTAGCGCAAGAGACCTCGTTGCCGCATGCCGTCTGCAAGCGCTCGAGTTCGTCGTTGTAGAGGCGCTGGAGTTCCGCCTCGTCTGTGGTGTTCCCCGACCACGCCGTACACCCCATCGAGATCATGTTGATGGCAGGTCTTGGCTCGAAGTCGAACTGCTCCTGCTCCTCTTCGGAGAGGCGAGCTCGCCCCTCCTCGCTCAGGAGATCGTTGGCATTTACCTTACGTGTTTGAAAGGGAATGTACCCCTGCTCACACTGCATGGTGGAGGTGTCGTCGGCCTCCTGCCTCCGCACCTCGGACGCATCCTCAGGGGAGCGATCCTCTCCGCACCCCGCGAGCAGCAATGAGGCGAGCAGGAGCGACCCGAGCGCTCGGAATCCGGGCGCCATCGGCGTATATCTTGTCACTTTCATGTCGATTCTTCTCATCTGCTTATTGCCCCACACATCGAATCACGACGCATCCATCACCACCGAGCCCGAGCGCCTGATCGCCCGCTCCCGCAGGGATGAAGTTCGCGCCCGTGCACCTGCTGTAGTCATTGTTCGAGGTCCCGCCAGGGACGTAGGTAAGGAACGTGGGGTCCTCGACGGAGTCATACGCCGTCAGCCCCGCAGGCAATGTCCCGTAGGCGCCAGCGTTTTCACCCTGGCCACCGGGATCACCGGCGCCACCACCGCCCTGGTTGCCGCTGCCGCTGTCACCCGCGTAGCCCGTCGTCGTCAGACCAGGCGTCACCATCACGCTCATCGCCATCGGGTCGCCAAATTCGGAGGAGCCTGCGCCCGCAGGGACCGAGAAGGTCTGCGTCGCGCCGCCTGTGATCTGAACGCTCGTCAAGCCGCCGCCGCCACCAGGATCGGAGCCAAACATGTTGAAGCCGTTGGCGCCTCCGCTGGCCGATGCGCCGAGGTAAGAGCCGCTCCCCTCCTGCGCGATATCACCGCCCTGCCCGAGCCAGACTGTGATCGTATCGCCAGGAGTGACAGACAACGTGCCGTCGATAAACCCACCAGCGCCACCGACCGATTCGGCGAAGCCCATAAAGCCAGAGCCACCACCTGCTGCGCCCCAGGCTTGCACATAAATCGAGGTGCAAGCCGCAGGGACCGTGAAGGTTCCCGATGCTGTGGTTCCATCTGTTGTAGGTTGGTCGATAAAGAACTGGCCTGCGCCACAGGCGCCGCCCGAAGAGCAGTTGCCGGATGAAGCGCCGCACTCACAATCACTCGACGCGCAGTCGCTGTCCTGAATACACGCCTGCGTCACGGCGCAAGCGCCACACGTGCTGCCGCCGCAGTCGACGTCGGTCTCGTCTCCATCCTTGATCCCGTTGGCGCATGGTGACGCGCCGCAGGTGCCGTTGTTGCACATCAAGTTCGTGTCGCAATCCGCGCTCGAATTGCAGGTCTGCCCGCTCATGCACTTGTTCGCGCAGGAACCACCGCAGTCGATGTCTCCCTCGCCAGCATCCTTCATGTTGTTCATGCAAAGCGGCGTGCCGCAGATGCCGCCATTGCAAGCGAGCCCCATGACGCAGTCACTATCGAGCGAGCAACCAGCCCCACTCATGCACCTGGTCATGCAGCTCCCGCCACAATCGACGTCCGTCTCATCGCCATCTTTCGAGCCGCTAGTGCAGTGATTGACGGTGCAGACGTTGTTGGTGCAGGTCGCGCCAGCGACGCAATCACTCGTCATGTTGCACGATTGCCCATCGCTACACAGCGTCGAGCAAGAGCCGCCGCAATCGACGTCGCCCTCGCCAGCATCCTTGATCATGTTCTCGCAGGCGATCGGACCACAGAATCCGTTGTCACAGGTCGCGGTCGCCAGGCAGTCAGAGGTTTGCGTGCACGCCTTGCCTTGCTCGCAACGCGAGCCACACGTCCCGCCGCAATCGACATCGGACTCGTCACCATCCTTGACCATGTTGTCACAGCTCGAGGACTGCGTGCAGATGTTGGCGGCGCAGATGTTGGTCGCGCAGTCCGAGTTCTGATTGCAAGCCGTGCTCACGGGGCACTTGCCACACGATCCGCCACAATCCACCGCGCTCTCGTTTTGGTTTCGCAGGCCGTCCTGGCAGCTAAACTGCCCCCAACGACACCGGATACGCGCGTCTGAGCGGTAATAGGTGCCGCTGTATTCCCTGTAGAGAGGGAGCGCCTCGCACATGATCCCACCCATCGCCCCGGAGCCAGATGGATCGGGGTAATCGGTCGCCAGCGGAGAGCTGATCACGCGGATCTTCCAGGACTGTTGGAAATCCCCGAGGTTGATGGGGTGCTTCCCAGAGTAATCGAAGACCTGCTCCTCTCCGCCGTCCTTGGTAACGCCGATCTTGGCGGGATCATTGGCCGCGATCTGGAGCGGATCGCTCGAGACCATCGTCAGCTTCAAGGTCGAGTAATCCTCGGGAGGGCAAACCATATCGATGATGCCCTCTTCCGTCATATCCTGAGCATCCCGGATACCAGTGAGGTGCTTCTCGTAATCACTCGACCAGCAGAAATCACTGCTCACATAGCGATACTCGTAAGCATCACCGAGCGTGGAAAATGTCTCCGTCTCCGAGGCTCGGAGTCCGTAGGTGAAGAGCTTCCCATCGAGCTCGACGGTGAACTCGATGCCATAAGGGTCGGTGCCCGCGATGGAAGGGACACGAATCTTGACGGGCGCTTTCTTGATGCACTGATTGTTCAGGCAAAACGCGCTGTCGCAGTCGCGCGCGAGGAGACACGCTGGCGAGTTGCTATCGGTGGTCGCGACACACGGCGCGCAGAGCGCGCCGCCGCAGTCGACATCCGTCTCATCACCGTCCTTGCTTCCGTTGGCACATGTCGTCGAGACGCACACGCCATCCGTGCAGCTCCCGAGGCAGTCACTGTCCGCGGTGCAAGTGATGCCATCCTTACAGCCTCCACACTGAGAGCCACCACAATCGATAGCGATCTCACCGAGCTCGGTATCGAGCACGCCGTTGTTGCAGTTGCCTGCCTGGACGTTCTTCGCTCCCGATGTCTCGACCTCGTTGGAGAACTCGTCGAGCTTGGCCGTCGACTTCTCCCCGGTGGAGGTATACTCGACGGTCGTCTTCTTCATGGCGTTCTCACTGAAAGGCTCGACGGCCACGGTGACCTTCTTGCCTTCCGGGAGTCCCTCGACCTCGACCTCGATAGCATTGCCATTGGATGGTTTGACGGTGACCTTGACGGGCGTCTCGCTCCCATCCGAGCCCTCTATGGTCACCGTCACCTTCTTGTCCCCATCGAACGAGGTGATCGTCATCCCCTCGTTTGACTTCGACGTGTAGGTGACCTCTCCGTTCGCACCGAACACAGCCTCGTCCTGGAAGTTGTCGCCGTCGAGCGTGACAGAGGTCGTGTTCGTGCTGCTGGAAGCGCTCAAGAAACGGCGCGCCTCGCCATTCTCCCCTTCGCTGTCGACGTACATGTCCGCGTAGACGCCGTCGGCTGCCTCGATCTTCTGCACACGCGAACCCATGTTATTGGCGATCATCGTCTGGTTGATGATCCCGATCGGGTTTCCGCAGAGCGGGCAGCGTGAGAATGCGGGAGAGACAACCTCTCCCTCGGCTTGAACGATCGAGCCATCGGAGCGAACACCCGTCTCGTCGCCTGCCTCATTCGCAGACACGACGCGCACCCCCGAGTACACCAACGTGAAGTGCTCGGAGTCCTCGGCGAACGGCGGCGTCAAAACACCCGTGCGCGTCTCGATGGGTGAGAAGTAGAGGAGGTTTCCGTTCTCCTCATTCCCCTCGTAGACGATGGTTTCGCCGTCGAGTCCAGGGAACTCATAGCGCCAGCTGTTCTCCTCGGGCTTGATCGAGAGGCGCGTCTCCTGTTGGGGAAAGTTGTTGTCGTAGAGACGGAGCAAATACTCCCCATCCTCTCCCTTGTAGTAGCCGATGGGGACGAGCGCGTGGCCTCGCTGGAAGCCATCGCCGGTGCGTTGCGCGATGGCGAGGCGGTAGTGCTTCTCACTATCGGGCGCGAGCGCGCTGGCCAAAAACGGCATCACGTCTTTTGCCTGGAAGCGCTCGTCCTCGCTCAGCGCGCTCGGCACGAACTGCGTCGCTGACCAGTACGCGAGCTCCTGCTGCAGCGCGGCGTTCCCGGCAACGCTCAACCCGGCGGCGGTGTCTGCGCCAAAGTCACTCGGCGAGAGCTGCCCCGCGTGAAAGAGCAATGACGCGATGGCAAAGCCCTCGCTCCTTCCCTGAAACATCGCCGTGTTGGCTTGCTGCATCCACGCTCGCGCAGGCGCAGACAGTTCACATGGAGATGCATCAGGGAGGCACACGGCCTCCTCGCCGAACATCCTGACGACAAGCGACGGAGTGAGCTTGTAGGCGTCGATATCACCGCCGAAGTTCGTGAAAACGAACGCCTCTTGATCGAAGTCAAAGCCTGACTCGACCTGGAGCGGGACGCTGGTTGTTTGGGGAGGGGGATCGTCCTTGGAACACGAAGAACAGGACGAGACAAACAGGAACACCACTGCAAGAAGCAGCCGCGACCACTTGGAGGAGAGCATGAAGCACCTGGTTTTGTTTGGGATGACAACCAGGAGCAAAATAACTCAGTTTACCCCCAAACACAACTTACTCACTCAGAAATCAGGCAAACGAACCAACTCAGTCAGTTACAAACCAACATTCAATACTCACCGCCTCATCTCTCGTAAGATCGAACTCAGGCATCCAGCTCGACCCTCACCCCATCGAACGAGAGCCACCTCGCGGGAACGCGCAGCGTGAAGGTGGTGCCTTCGCCAACCTTGCTCTCGACGACGCACTCGACCTCGAGCAGTTCGCAGTAGCGACGCACCATCCCGAGGCCAAGCCCCATACCGCCAGCCTCGCGCGTCGAGGAATCATCGACCTGAACAAAGTCATCCCAGATGCGCTCGAGATCTTCTGCGGCGATGCCCACGCCCGAATCACGAACCTCGATCTCGAGCGGCTCACCCACCTTCGGTTCGAGCACCACCAGCGACACCGCGCCTCCCTGGGTAAACTTATTGGCGTTGTCGATGAGGCTGTTCAAGACGCGCTCGAACATAAACGTATCGACCTCGAGCACGAGCGCCTCGAGCGCGTCGCTGTCGCTGGCAAACAGGAACGTGTTCCCACGCTGCTGCGACAAAACTTCGGCGGCATCTGTCACCTTCGCGAAGACACGGGCCGCGTCGATCTTCTCGCGCACCACGCCGCGTGCGCTCGAGCCTGCCTGGGTCACCTCGAGCAAATCACTGATCATCGAGATCAGCTCCTTGCTCGAGTCGAGTACCATCGCGATCTCCTCATCGAAGTCATGGTTGTCCTGCTCGTGCAGTTCCTCCTCGATGATCTCTGTGTAACCGATGACAGCATTCATCGGCGTGCGGAGCTCGTGGCTCATGTTCGCCAAAAACCTCGCCCTCGCTTGCCCTGTACGCTCGGCCTCGTCTCGCGCACGCTCGGCCACGCGGTTCGAGAAGCGAAGCTGTATCACCAACCACAAGTGAGAGGCGTCGACGACGAGCAAGAGCATCCATATCGCCGCAGAGAAGACGATAAAGTTGCTCATCCCGATCGAAGGCATCAGCTCCTCGGGGAAGACGAGGATGGGCACCAGCGCGCCGCTCTGAATCGCCCAAAACATCCAGGCGTACACCCCGATCGAGGTGATAAACCATGCCCCGCCCAACACCACGCCGCTCGTCGAGAGCGCATATACGGGCGGCAACATCAACCACTTGGCAGAGTAAGAGTCGAGCCCCCCGAGCACGAAGACGCCCGTGACCGAGGCGCCGAGCAACGCCAAACAGCCAGCCATCGTCGCCAACCACACCTCGCCGGTGTACTTGAGAATGGGCACGATCGAGAGGAAAATCAGCCCGAAGAGCAGCGTGATCATCCCCAGCTCCACCTCGCCGTGCTGGAAGTAAGGAAACGCCACGACTGGCCCGATCAAGAGCATGCAGAGCGCGCCGATCGACTGGAGCTTCGCGCGCGCCGTGATGAGTGGGTCCTCGAGCAAGCTCTCGTGGAGCAAGCGCGAAGTGTTCTCGCTATCGACCACGCGCGTGATCATATTTTGCCAAGAACCTTTCATCGGCCAACCCCTAGCAAACCGTTCCTTGCAGCCCAGTGCCTACCCTCATGTTACGTTTATCCACGCCTTACAACGTGCGGAGCCTCGTCCATGGCCAAGATCACAATCGTAGATGGTGACCTCCTCGACCAAACCGTGGAGTGCGTCGTCAATGCATGGAATCGCAATATTATCCCTTGGTGGTTGCTTCTCCCGCAAGGGGTATCAGGCGCGATCAAGCGAAGAGGAGGCACAAAGCCGTTCAAAGAACTCGGCGCCCGTCCCCTCCCGCTCGGTCACGCGAGGTTGACAGGCCCAGGGAATCTCCCCTTTCGCGGGATCGTCCATGTCGCCGGGATCAACATGCTCTGGCGTGCGTCCGAAGCGAGCATCCGCGACTCGGTACGCAACGCGATGAACATCGCGCGCGACGAAGGCTACGCATCGATCGCCTTTCCGATCATCGGCGCTGGTTCGGGAGGATTTAAGGAGGATGTCGCGCTGGAGCTGATGCGCGAAGAACTCGCCGCCATCGATTACGACGGCGAAGTGGTGTTGGTGCGCTTTAGAGCGCCGCGCTAGCTCTTGTCCGGGGACTCCTCCCCTTTGGGAGATGAGCGGTCGAACTTGTGCGACTCCGGGAGCCGGACGACATCACCTGACTCGATGCCCTCCAAAACCTCGACATGCGTGAGGTTCGTTTTGCCAAGCTCCACGCGCTTGATCGAGCCATCGGGCAAGGTCACCGCCCAGGAGTTATCCTCCTGTTTGCTCGTGTAAATCACAGGAAGCTGTGTGGCGTCCTCGGCCAGCGTCGAGATGATCTCGACGCGCCCCGAGTTCCCTGGCCTCAACTGCTCGGGCGCCTCGGCCAACTCGAGCGTCACGAGGTACTCCTTGAGGTTCCCGGCAGCCGTCTCGGTGCGAAAGCGCTCGTTCCTCGTGGTCGCGAAGTCTTCCTTCTTGATCACCTTCGCGTCGATCACCCGATCGGGCATGATCAATGGGCGCACCTTGGCGGTATCGCCCACATTGATCAGCGAGGCGTCACGCTGACGCACGTACACCTGCACGTGGTACTTGGAGAAGTCAGGGAGTTCGAGGATCAGGTCGCCAGGTCTGGCGACGACCCCCTCGGCGACCTTTGTGCGCTGCCAGTTCAGGCGAGTGTAAGGCGCATAGATCACACCATCGATCGGCGCGCGCACCTCCACCAACTCCAACCCCTCGTTCTTGGCGTCGACCTTGCGCTGCGCTGCCTGGATCTTGAGGTCCTCGACCTTGAGCGCGTTGGCGCGCTTTTGCTGGAAGGTCTTCAGCGCTTTTTTTGCCAGCTCGAGCTCGAGCTCGGCCTTCTCCACATCGAGCTTTGCCTTGTCCAGCTCGAGCTTCGAGATCAGGTTGACCCCCTCGACCACTTGGAGCTTCGCGCGATCGACAGCGAGCTGCTTGCTCTTGACGGCGAGTTCGAGGTTGATGCGCTCCTCGTCGAGTCCTTGCGCGACCTTGTTGCGCTCGGCCTTGGCGACCTCGAGCGCCTCGAGCTCATCGCGCAAGTCGAGTTCGAGCGTCTCGCGCACGAAGGTCAGGATCACGTCCCCCTTCTTGACCCGCGTGCCATCTTCGAGCACCGAATCCACCGTGAGCTGGTGCGTTTCGGGCATGTCAGGCACATGAATCGCCACGCTCTCGGCGGCCTGAAACTCACCGTAATAGACCCCCGTGAAGACGAGCGGCCCTTTGGTGACCTTTGCGGTGCGAACGGCAACCTCCTCCTGCTTCTCACACCCAGTGAGAAGCCCGACAGAAACCGATAACATGACGCAACACGAGGCCAACTTTTGGAGCATTGATTTGGAAAACATCAGTCACCTCGCAGAGCATCGATCGGGTTCACATTGGCAGCGCGCACCGCAGGCATCAGCCCGAAGGTCACGCCGACCAGCAAGGAGATCACGAAACTGAGCGCGGTGGACTCCCAGGCAAAAGCCATCGGGAGACCGATCGTCACGCTCACGACCCAGCTCGCGCCGAGCCCGAGCAACACCCCGAGGATGCCGCCCACAGAACAAATCGAGACAGACTCGAGCAAGAATTGATTGCGGATATCTCGCCGCCTCGCGCCGATGGCACGCCGCAAGCCGATCTCGGAGATCCGCTCCATGATGTTGGCCAGCATGATGTTCATCACGCCAATACCACCCACGATCAATGAGATCGCAGCGATCGAGATCAGCACGGCGTTAAAGACCGCCTGGGTCGCCTGCTTCTGGCGCAGGATCTCCTCGGGCGCGATGATGTCGAAGTCCGAGGCGCCCTTGTGCAACCTGCCGAGCAAGCGCTCGAGCAGGTTCTTTGTCTCGAGCGTCTGATCGGTGCTCCCGACCTTGACCGAGATCATGTCGAGTTCGTGGAACGTCTTCGCGGGCGCGAGCTCGTCGACCATCGTCTCGAACGGGATCAACACCGCGTTGTCATAGACCTGCGAATCGAACGACCCCGAGCTGCTGCCCCCTTTCTCCTCCTCGCCACCACCGCCAAAGAGTTCATCTGGCTGCGCCGAGTCTTGCGAGGCGCCGCCACCACCGGTCGGAGCGAGAACGCCGACGACGACAAAGTACGAGTATTCGAGCCGAAAGACCTTGTCGATGGCGCCACCAGGGAACGCCTTCCTGGCGAGACCATCGCCGATCACCGCCGCGCGCAAGCCGCGCTCGTGATCCACGCTCGAGAGCGCGCGCCCCTTCGCGATGGCGAGCGCGTGGACATCCAGAAGATCCTCGCTCACGCCGAGCACTTGCACCTCGTGCGATGATACCGCGAGGTCCGTGACGCCGAGCTCGTGACGCGCGCGGTAGGCGATCTTCTCGACCTCGGGGAGCGTCCCCTCGATCGCGTGCACGTCCGCGCGGCTCAACCCCACCGAGTCATTGATCAACGCGGTGAGTTCGGTGTCGGGCACATCTCTGGCTCGAATATGCACGCTGGTCGCGCCCATCGCCTCGATCTGAGCGAGGATCTGGCGCTGCGCACCTTCGCCGATCGACATCATCGCGACCACGGCGCCCACGCCAAACACCACGCCGAGCAAGGTCAGCATCGTGCGCAGCGGGTTGTTGCGCAATTGGTTGAAGCTACGGCGAAGCATCGTCAAGGTGTTCATGGCAACCTCACCTTGACCTCGAGGCCCGCGCTCAAACCTTCGGGAGGCTCCAGAAAGCGCGCGTGCACCACATACATCTTCTCTCTGGCGCCTGGCATCGCGTCATCCTGCTTCAGGAAGCCGAGCTCCTGAGGGAATTGCTCCACGCGCTCGACCTCGATCGGGTAAGACTTCGAGGAGGTCGGTGATTGCACCACGAAGGACTTCTGCTTGCGCGTCAAATCGTAGCGATGCTCGGGGATGTAGAACTGGAGCGAGAGCGTGTTGTCACGCGCCACGGACGCGAAGTGCATCCCGCCAGGCATCCCATCCCCCTTTTGCACCTTACGACGACGGCGGCTGTGGAACGCATGTCGCACGACCCCATCATGAGGGGCCTTGATGACAAAGCGTGTCTCGTAGGTCTTGTACCGCGCCAGATCCTGTTTGGCGCGCGCGACCATCTGGTCACGGTAAGCCTCTCTGGCGACCGCCGCCCTCCGGTATGCCTTGAGGCGCTTGGTCTGCGCGCCCGCTTCGAACTGCGCCTGCTTCTCCTCGATCTTGATCCGCTCGAGGTCCCTGGCCGAGACGATCCCTTCCTTCTGCGTCTCCAGAGTAGCGCGGCGCGCGTCGAGGCCAAGGCGTGCCTCTTCCGTCTGCATCTTCTCGATGTTCTGGCTCACATCCAGGCCGCCTTGCTCGGCGTTGGCTTCAGCCTGTTGGATGCGGTCCATCACGTGAGGCAGCGCGCGCTTTCCCATAAACTCGAAGGTGCCGATCACGTCCCCTTCCTTGACCTCCTTGCCATCGGGCGCGAGGTCCTGGAGCTTGATCCACCCCGAGTCGGAGTTCCAACCAGCGATGCGAAAGGTGTTCTGCGGCGCGCGAAGCTCGGTGGCGTTGGTCGGCACCACGTAACCGTCAAAGACATCGCGCGCCTTTGGCGCCTCCTCTCCTTCGAGCGCGGCGCCTGAAGCGGACGCCTCGGGCGCCGCTTCTCCAGCAGTGCACCCTGTGGCGACGAGCAATATCAGCAAAACAATCGTATTTCTCACACCTTACCTCCGAGACCATCATCCAGGATCTTGCCATCGGCGACAATGATGCGTCGCTCGGCGAGTTCTCCGATGAGGTCGTCGTGTGTGACCATGACGAGCGTGATGTTTTCCTGGTCGATGAGCTCCTCGAAGAGCTCGAGCACGCTGTCGCGCGCAGCAGAGTCGAGGTTTCCTGTCGGCTCGTCTGCGAGCAAGACGCGTGGCTTGTTCGACAATGCGCGCGCGATGGCGACGCGTTGTCTCTCGCCGCCCGAGAGCTGGCGCGGGTAGTGATCTAACCGGTGCCCCAAGCCGACGCGCACGAGCAGTGATTCTGCGCGCTCCTTGCGCTCGCGCACATCCACGCCCTGGTACTCCATCGGGAGCTCCACGTTCTCGCGGACGTTGAGATCCTTGAGCAAATGAAAGGACTGGAAGATAAACCCGATGGTCTTCCCGCGCACGATCGAGAGCCTGTCATCCTCGAGCGAGCTGACGTCTTGCCCGGCCAGGTAGTATGCCCCATCAGTAGGACGATCCAGGCACCCGAGGATGTTCATCAGGGTAGACTTCCCGGCGCCGCTTCGCCCCATCAACGCGACGTACTCGCGCGGGTAAATCTCGAGGTCCACCCCCTTCAAGACCTGCACGGCGACCTCGCCGGTGGCGTAAGTCTTGGTGATGCCGTCGAGTTTGATGATCGGTTCCTCTGAAGTGCTCATCGAACCTCCAGTCCGGCTTCTCGATAGAGGACGCCCATGGTGTTGGCGATCCTGGCGCGCAGCACGATCACGTCGAAGGCCGCGCGCTGTCTGGCGATTCTGGCGCTGTCGAACTCGCGCTGGAACTGCACCACATAAGCCAACGTAGAGAGGCCGCTGCGGTATTTCTCCTGCTCGGTCGAGAGCTTGAGCTCTGCAAGCTCGACAAGCCGACCGCTCGCTTCGAGGATTTGCTGGCGCTTCTCGAGCTGGACGACCAGCTCGCGCAGGTCGTAAGTGACCTCGTTCTCACTCTGCGCGAGCGCGGTCTCGGCGCGCGTGACGCTGATTTCGGCGCGCTCGACGCGCGCGCGTTGAGGATCTCTGTCGATGGGAACCTCGAAGCGAAGCCCCACGCGGTAGTCCGGGTTTTGCGCCGTCGCCACATCTCCCCAGGCTGCCGCGCGCGATTGATCCACGCCATTGAGCGTCACGCCAGCCGAAGCATCCAGCGAGGGCTTGATCTGGTTGCGGTCAAAGGCGACCTGCTCCCTTGCCTGATCGAGGCTGACGCGCTGGAGCTCGACGCGGGGGTTGTTCGACAACGCCGCGTCGAGGTCGCGCTCCCAGGCAACCTCGCCACCTTTCAAGGCTTGCGCTTCGAGAGAATCACCGGCGACAATCTCCTCGCGAGGGTCCGAGCGCATCAGCCTCGCGAGCCGTGCGCGGGCCAGGTCCAGGCTCTCCTTCGAGCGGATAAGCTGGATCTCGAAGTTCACGAGGTTGTCCTCGACCACGTAGATCTCGCCAGCAGCGAGCAGCCCGCGCTCGATGTTGGCGCTGGTGTCCTCGAACTGCTGCCTGGCGCGCGCCACGGAGCGGGTCTTGATGTCGAGGTCGGCTTGCGCGTAGGCGAGCTCCCAGTAAGCCTGATCCACCTGGACGATAAAGGCGTTGAGCTGCTCGATAAAGAGCGAGCGTTGCACCTGAACCTCGAGGTCCGCCTGGTCGAGCAGGTTGCTGTCCGAGCCAAACCCTTGCAAGAGCGGCTGCACCACCGAGAGCTCGAGCGCCGTGGTCGGCACGGGCACGAAGCTCGCGCCCGAGAGGAACTCGGTCGAGCCGACCTGTGCGTCGAACTGCGTCCCGACAGGGAGCGCCCAGCTCGCGCCTGCCGCATAACGGAAGCTGCGGTTGCGCTCGCCAGCGACGACCAGCGAGGTCTCGTCCTGCCAGTTGACCGAGGCCCGCACGATGGGCACATAAGGGCGCCGCGAGGTGCGCGCGATCAACTCCGCGCGCTCGCGATCCTTTCTGGCCAGCAACAAATCGAGGTTGTTCATCACGGCTTCTCGCCGCGCCTCTTCACGCGTCAGCGATCTCCCCTGCGCCCACCCCAGCGAGGGCGCGAGGCAAACAGCAAGGAGCGCAGAGGCCACCATCAGGAGCGCTCGTGCGCTCGATAATTCTCTCGTTCTCTCCAACATGTGCCGATGATTCCGATCGGGTTTGAGTCACTCTCACCACAATACATCGGTGAGAGAAAGGGAGGACAACCTAACCGTTTGGAACCACTTCGTCGAGCCCTGCCAGGGACCGGGCTGGCGATCTCCACAGTTGGCGTTTATACTCTTGAAAGGGCGAACAAATCAGTCGCCCCGAACTCCGCATCGAGGTCACCACAGGGTTCTCACCAACGCATAAACCCTACGGTGTCACCGCCACCCCAGCCTGAGTGGGTTCGATGAAGCGCCAGAACGTTCAAACTTGGCAGACCTCCACGAGGGTGCTCGTGCGCCTCTCGAGACAGATCCTATTCGGAGTGCTGCTCTGCTTTACGATCTGGACCGCGAGCCCCGCGTTCGCAAACAGCCCCAAGACAACCTCGCCAGCAGCCACATCGCAAAACGCGCCTCGCCTCGAGCAAGGAACGCGGCTCGATGGCGCCACGCCCGAGAGCTTCTCGCCAGGGCTATGGATTTACCTGCTGGCGACGGGGCTCGCGATGTTGATGTTCTGCGCCTACTTGCTCCATCGCGCCAGGCAACGCCGCCTGCTCTCGTTCGAGGAGCCCGAGCCCGCGCTCTTGCTCGACTCGCCACCACAGCTCATGGAGCGCGAGCCCGACTCGCTCACCGCGCTCGTGCAAGCGGTCGCGAAAGAACAGGGGACCTCTCAGACGCTCGCCATATCGACCGTCGAGGATCGCCCGCTGTTTGCTCCGCGAGGCGATGGCCATCAGAAGGAGTGCAGCAAATGCCACCGCAAATATGCGAGCTGGATGGTGGTGTGCCCCTTCGACGCCACCCCCCTTAAAGATCTGACGCCACGCCGCAAGATCTCTCGCCCCTCACGTCGCCAGAACGCGCTCCCTCGCAAGCGCTGCCCGCTGTGCGAGCGACGTTACGAAGAGGACGCCGCGTGTTGCCCTTACGACAAGACGCAGCTCGTGACGGACACGCTCGAGGAAGCATCCGCCGCGCCCTCGTTCACGATCTGTCGCGCGTGCGGCCATGATCTGGAGGATGGAAAGGAGCTCTGTCAGTGCGGCGAGGAGCGCGACCCGATCACGCTTCACCCCCATGAAAGCAACCAGCGCTCACCAGCGATCCCGATGACCATCTGCCCGCGCTGCCGCACTTACGGAGGCTTCGGGCAAACGCACTGCGCATCGGATGGCGCGCTGCTTATCCCCGTGACTTCGATCCAGGCGAACTCGCTGCCTGCTTCGGGTTATGGCGCCAGACGCAAGCTGTGTCGCAAGTGCGGCGTGCGCTACAGCGGCGCTTACGTCTTTTGCTCCCACGACGGCACACGCCTCACGCCCATCAACTAGGCGCTCACTCCGCGTCGAACAACGCCGCCAGTGATTCTGTGTAAGGCGGCTTGCTCACGCCCTTCTCTGTGATGATCGCGGTGACGAGTTCGCCTGGCGTCACATCGAAAGCGGGGTGCGCCACGGGGATTCCTGCGGGCGCGATCGCCTGCTCCTTGACGTGCGTGACCTCGCGCGCGCTGCGCTGCTCGATCGGGATATCCTCTCCGCGCGTGATCTCGAGGTCGATCGTCGAGAGCGGCGCCGCCACGTAGAACGGGATGCCGTGATACTTGCACAACACCGCCAGGCCATACGTCCCGATCTTGTTGGCAGTCGAGCCATCAGCGCCGATGCGATCCGCGCCAACGATCACCGCGTCGACCTCGCCTTGCTGCATGAAGTGCGCGGCCATGTTGTCGGTGATAAGCGTCGAGGGGATCTGATCCTTCAAGCACTCCCACGCCGTCAGGCGCGCGCCCTGGAGGTAGGGGCGCGTCTCGTCGATCCAGACATGCGCGAGCTTTCCTCGCGCGTTGGTCGCGCGGATCACGCCGAGCGCGGTGCCATAGCCACCCGTGGCGAGCCCGCCCGTGTTGCAATGGGTCAGGATGCGCGCGCCCTCCTCGAACAGCGAGGCGCCGTGGTTGCCCATGGTGAGGTTGTTGGCGCGGTCCTCGCGCATAATCGCGTCCGCTTCCTCGAACAGGCGATCCACGAACAGGACCCCCTCGCTGCGATCCTGCTCGGTGACGAGCGGACGCATCCTGCGCAACGCCCAGAAGAGGTTGACCGCTGTGGGGCGCGTATCGGCGAGGTTGTCAAAGAGCGCGTTGACGCTCTTTGCCCACTCCAGGTCTTCGATGGCGGCGTTGTCGGCGAGCAAGCCTCGCACACCCATCGCGACGCCGAAAGCTGCGGCGATGCCGATGGCAGGAGCGCCGCGAATAATCATCAAACGGATGCCATCGGCGACTTGATGCGCGGTGTGCATCGCGTGCCAGTACTCCTCGCCAGGCAGCAAGCGTTGATCGAGCATCTCGAGGTGCCCATCACTCCAACTGCCAACCCAACGCACCGGCGCCACCGCCGTCTCGAATGCCTCTGCGCTCATATCCACTCCCTTTCCTGCTTTATAAATGCGGCGAGGGGAGCTCTTGTAAGAGCTCCCCACGCCGCACCATTTTGTTTGGTTTATGCGTCGAGTCTGGCCTTCATGACCCGCTCGACGGTCTCGACGATGGCGACCGTCTGAGGATCGAGCTCGACGTTGATAAAGTCACCTGGTTGCTTCTCGCCAAAGCGCGTAATGCGCAAGGTCTCGGGGATAAGCCACACCGAGAACGTGCGCGCTTCGCGGTCGACATCGACCACCGTGAGGCTCGCGCCATCGAGCGCGATGAACCCCTTGGAGAAGATGTAATCGATGGCGTGCTCGGAGACCTCGAGGCGAAGCTCGAAGTTATTCTCGTCCGGTCTCGAGACCGAGACGACCCTGGCGCGCTCTTGCACATGACCCGAGAGGTGATGCCCGCCGATCTCATCGCCATAGCGCGCCGAGCGCTCGACGTGAACCCTCGAGCCGACCTCGAGTTCGCCCAACGTGGTCAGGCGCAAGGTCTCGACCATGATGTCGAACGCGGAGGTTCCCGCCGCGTGATCGATCTCGGTGGCCGTCAAGCAGACACCATCGATAGCGACCGAAGCGCCGCGCTCCAGGTCCTTTACCAGCACATCGCCAAGGTTGACGGTGACCGTGCGCAAGTTCTCGCGATCCTCGATCGCGACCACCTCGCGGCTGTCCATCACGATTCCAGTAAACATCTCGACCTCTCCTGGGGCGTTTCCTTTAGCCGAGCTTCTCGCGCAAGACCTGATTGACCATCTGAGGGTTCGCCTTCCCGCGAGAAGCGCGCATCACCTGGCCGACAAAGAAGCCCATGAGCGACTGCTTGCCGCCACGGTATTCCTCGACCTGTTCGGGGTTCGCGTCCATCACCTCGTCGACCAACTTCGCGATGGCGGCAGGGTCCGTGATTTGCTTGAGCCCTTTCTCTTCGATGATCGTGTCCGGGTCCTTGCCGGAAGCCAACATCTCCTTGAAGACCTGCTTTGCGATCTTGCCGCTGATGACATCGTCGTCGATCAGCTTGACCATCGCGGCGAGCCCTTCAGGGCGAACCTTGATGGTCTCGAGCGTGACCTCGCCGCTGACCTCGCGGAGCACCTCGTTGATGACCCAGTTGGCCACTGACTTGGCGTCCGCGCTCGGGTTGGATGCGAGCGCTTGCTCGAAGTATGCAGCGACGGCGAAGTCTGCGACCAGGACCCCCGCATCATAAGCGCTCAAGCCATATTCGGACTGGTAGCGCGCGCGCTTGGCGGCGGGGAGCTCGGGCAGTGACTCCTCGACGCGCGCGAGCCACGCGTCATCGATAATCAATGGGGGAAGATCGGGATCAGGGAAGTAGCGGTAATCGTGCGAATCCTCTTTATCCCGCATGGCGAACGTCTCGCCGCGATCAGGATCGTAGAGGCGCGTTTGCTGCGTGATCTTCTGACCCGCTTCGACGAGGCCGATCTGACGACGCACCTCGTAGTTGATGGCGTCGCGCACGAACCTGAAGGAGTTGATGTTCTTGAGCTCGCAGCGCGTGCCGAGTTCTTCCTGCCCCACAGGGCGGATCGAGACGTTGGCGTCACAACGGAAGGAGCCCTCCTCCATGTTGCCATCGCAGACACCGATGGCGACCACGACCTGGTGGAGCGCCTTGAGGTAAGCGACCGCCTCGTCGGCGCTGCGCATGTCAGGGCGGCTGACAATCTCGATCAGCGGAACACCCGCGCGGTTGAGATCCACGGCGCTGAAAGGTTGCCCGGCGAGGTGCGAGGACTTCCCGGCGTCCTCCTCCATGTGGATGCGCTCGATGCGAACCTCGCCAGTGGTGCCGTCCTCGAGCTCGTAGGCGAGCTTCCCTTCGCCGCAGATCGGGTGCATATGCTGGCTGATCTGGTAGCCCTTGGGGAGGTCCGGGTAGAAGTAGTTCTTGCGCGCGAACTGGCTCCACTGATTGATCTGGCAATCGAGCGCCAGACCGGCCGACATGGCGAGCTCCACGGCGTGCTTGTTGAGCACGGGGAGCGCGCCCGGCAAGCCGAGGTCCACGTGCGCGACCTGCGTGTTGGGCTCGGCGCCAAAGGCCGTGGGCGCCGCGCTAAAGATCTTGGACTCCGTGCGCAGTTGGCAGTGCACCTCGAGCCCGATGACCACTTCGTATTTCTCTTCCATCGCCGACCTCTCTCGGACGTTTCGTTCCTGATTCTCGCTCGCTTATACCGACGCGGCCACGCGCAAAAGCGTCGCCTCGTCGAACGGTGCCCCGAGCAACTGCAACCCGACGGGGAGGCCATCGACCTCTCCGCTCGGGACGCTGATCCCTGGCAAACCTGCCAGGTTGCACGAGATCGTGTAGATGTCTGCGAGGTACATGCGCAGAGGATCATCATCACACTCCCCGAACGCGAAGGGCGGCGCGGGGACCGTCGGGCAGGCGATCACATCGACCTCTTTAAACGCGTTCGAGAAGTCCTGCCGTATCAACGTGCGGACCTTCTGCGCCTTGATGTAGTACGCATCGTAGAAGCCCGCCGAGAGGACGAACGTCCCGAGCATGATGCGGCGCTTGACCTCCTCGCCAAACCCTTGCGCGCGCGAGCGCTCGTAGAGGGACTCGAGCGAATCGATCTCTTCAGCGCGGTGCCCGTATCGCACGCCATCAAAGCGCGCGAGGTTGCTCGAGGCTTCCGCCGTGGCGATCAGATAATAGGTCGCGATGGCGTATTCGGTGTGAGGCAGCGAGATGTCCACGAGCGTGGCGCCCTTTGCCTCGAGCGCCTCGATCGAAGCGCGCACATTGGCGAGCACGCGCTCGTCAGCGCCCTCGGTCTCGAAGTACTCGCGCGGCACGCCGATCTTGAGCCCTTCGACCCCTTTATCGAGGTTGGCCAAAAAGTCAGGCACATCCACCGTGGCGCTGGTCATGTCCATAGGATCATGGCCAGAGATCACCTGGAGGACGCGCGCGGCGTCCTCGACGCTGCGCGCCATCGGGCCGATTTGATCCAGGCTCGAGGCGAACGCGATCAGGCCAAAGCGGCTGACGCGGCCATAGGTCGGCTTGAGGCCGACCACGCCGCAATGGCTCGCGGGTTGGCGGATCGAGCCGCCCGTATCAGAGCCAAGCGACGCGGCGCACAGGTTGGCGGCGACCGCTGCGGCGGAACCTCCAGAAGATCCTCCCGGCACGCGATCGTGCGCGCGCGGGTTGCGGACAGGACCGAACGCCGAGTGCTCGTTGGAGGACCCCATCGCGAACTCGTCGAGGTTGGTCTTCCCGACAAGGATCGCGCCTGCGGCCTCGAGCTTCTCGACCACCGTCGCGTTGTAAGGAGCGACGAAGGACTCGAGGATTTTCGAGCCCGCCGTGGTCCTCGTGCCGACCTGGCAGAGGTTGTCCTTGATGGCGATGGGGACGCCCGCGAGCGGCCCGACCGCGTCGCCCGCAGCGCGTCGCGCGTCTTGCGCGCGCGCCTGCTCGAGCAGCGCATCGCGCGATGGCGTCGAGATGAAGACGTTGAGCGCATCCTGATCGTTGGCGTCTGCTTCGATGCGATCGATGAGGCGAGAGACGACCGCTTCGCTGGTCGTCTCGCCGCTCTGGTAAGCCTCGATGAGCTGGCTGATGCCCGCTGCGTCAAAGCGTTCGGATGGATCTTGGCTCACGTGCGAGTCCTCCATAAAGTTCTCGGGAAGTCTTCTTCGAATCGGGTCCTGGCGCGCGGCGCGTTCAGGAGTCGCCCACGACCTTGGGGACGCGGAACATGCCATCGCTGACGGCGGGCGCATTGGCGAGGACTTGCTCGCGGTCAAAGACCTGCTGGGCGTGATCCTCGCGCAGTTGCATCGCGAGCTCGACTGCGTGCGTCGTCGGCTCTACCTGCGAGACGTCGAGCTCGTCGAGCTTTGCCACATACCCCAGAATTTTCTCGAGATCCTGGCCGATGTTCTCTTGCTCGAGCTCCGAGAGCTCGAGGCGAGAGAGCTTCGCGAGGTGTGCGACCTCGCCGCTTGAAAATTTCATCTTCGACCTCCTTGCAATCGCTTGGTTTCAACGGGCAAACGTCTAACAGGCACATCCCCAGATCGTCAATCCAAGGCTTGGTTTGTAAGGGGTTTCGCACGACCGTCGGTTGCCGAGCGAACCGAGGGGCCGCGCCATTTGCCACGGGGG
>JAYZVO010000195.1:0-7937 GCA_036155555.1 Myxococcota bacterium | reverse complement strand
CGGCGCCAGGCGCTCTTCTCTTGACTCGCGCACTGCCGCGAGCCCCTTCTGAATCCCCTCCAAGATGGCGCCTGCGCGGATCGTGACCGGGTCTTGCTTTGCCGGTTCGACGCCTGCGACGTGCCCCTCGTCAAAGACCGCCTGGACGAGCTCGACTCCTTCCAGCGGTTTGCCGACCTCGATCAAGAGCTCTCCCATCACGAGCACATGCTCGCGGTCTGTGGGATCGAGCTCGACGCTCTTTCGGATGGCATCGAGCGCGGGCACCTTTCGCCCGAGCGCACGCTGTGCGGCCGCGAGCGATGCCCAGAAGACAGGTTGCGTCGGGCGCATCTCTACCAAAACCTGCGCTGCTTGCTGCGCGCGCTCCATATTCTTGTTCTCGAAGTGTTCGATAAACGCATCCACTGATGTCTTCACGAGCACATCGGGGGCCTGATCGAGTTTTCCGCTCATTTCTATCTCTCCTTCTCCAGTGATTGACGGTTTTTGCACGTTCTCTTGATCACAGACGAATGGCAGTGTTGACGTAGTCTCCGACGACCTTCGGGTCGGCGCTGAGTGCGTTCTGTTTCAGGAGCTGCATCAGCGTGCTCGCCAGGTCTCCTTCCCCTTCGGTGTGTGCGTTGACGAGCTGCGCGAGGAAGTTCGCGGCGTGCTCGACCTTATCCGCGTCAGCGCCCTCGAGCCCTGCGACCGAACACCCTCCCTTGATGATGCCTGCCACGAGCGAGCCCTCGTCCTCTCCGGCGAGCATCCCTGCGCCAGCGGAGAGCACCACGCCGAGCAACCCATCGCGCTCGGGCACCTCGAGACCGGCTGCGTTCATGAGCGCCTCGAAGGGGGCGTCGCGCAGATCCGAGAGCGTGAACTCGCCATCGGCCATCGCGCCATCGACAAAACCAGCAACGGTCGTGCCGTGCTTTGCCACCTCGGCCAGCGTCTCGAGCGCTTCCGGCGAGGCGCCGAGCGCCTCGCCGAGCGGCCCGATGTTGGCCAGCGCGCCAAAGGCCGAGAGCGCGCCTCCGGTGAAGTCTCCTTGCTCGAACTTGTCGCCAGCCTCCAGGCCACCACGCACCATCGTCGCCGTCTGCATCAACCCCTGCATACTCATCGAGAATGAACCGATCGAGGCGGTGCCGCTCGCGGCGCCGATGCCAGCGCCTGCGGCGCCACCGGAGGCGACGACGAGCGCGACCTTGGTGGTGATCGAGGCGGCAATGTCCCCTCCATTCATCGCCGCGGTCATGTACCCTGCGAGCTTCTCGTTCCCGTTCTTTCTGGCGATGTTCTCGGCCAGGTCCAGGCCATTGAGACCAGCGCCCAGGACATTCCCATACGAGAGGTTCACCACGATGCCGACCACATCGCCGAGCTCGTCGGGGCAACCGATCTTGTCCAGGATCGTATCGGCCACACCCCCCAGACCACGCGACATGCCCGAATCAAAGACATCGAGCGTGTTGCGAAAGATGTTCTTCCCCTCCGTGCTCGAGCGGTCTGCCTGTTTGGATTCGGGCGCCATCGCTTTGACGCCACCTTCCTGTGAGATCACCGACGTGGCGGCGGTCGCCGCGCGACGGATCGAGTTGAGCAACTCCATAGATCGACTCCTCTGTTTGAGTTTATGCGCTGGTCGACAATGCCCGTGCATCACAGCGCGCGTTTTCAAAGAGGTTTTCGGTCGCCTGGAGGGAGATGTTGCGTGGAGGTTGAAAAAATTGGCGGATTGGTAAACCAATGGAGCCCTTGCAAACGTCCTACAAGCTCTGAGAGAATTTTATCGCTCAGGCCACGTCTGTACTGATGACTTCCCCTTGAAAACACATGAGGTGAGGAACCTTGAGAGCTTACGCACTCTTTAAATTAGGTGTCGGCGAAGACGTGATCGAAGTTGCACCTGGTGAGTTTATCGGTCGCTCCGATCTGGCCACGGTCTGCGTGGATGATCCGAGGGTGAGCGAGGCGCACGCCATGGTCAGCCTGCGAGGCCACTCTCTGAAGCTGCTCGCGTTGCGCGGACGCTTCATGGTCGATGGAAAGGTCTCGAGCGAAGTGAGCCTTGGCCAGGGGGTCGAGATCGAGTTGGCGCGCGGCCTCAAGCTGCAATGTTTGGGCGTTTCGCTCCCCTCGGCGCTCCCCGGCGTCGAGATCGACGGGATGCCCCCATTCTTGCTCACGGGCACGATGACGTTTTATCTGGAGACTCCGATTCGGGTGACCAACGGGTTTGATCCTCGCGGTGATATGATCTTCTGGGCCGTGGGCAACCGCTGGCGCGCGAGCATCGGGAGAGAGCCCGCGCGCGAGGTCGCCATCGGCGACCGTATCGAACACAACGGCGTCACGCTCCAGATCACCTCGCACCCGATTCAGAACGCTTCCCAGACAGCCACGAAGATGTCGCTGCGACTGCCGATGACGCTCTACAACCTGCGCTCCGCGGTGCGTATCGAGCGAGAAGGAGAGCCTCCACTGCTCGTCTCTGGCATCCCTGGAAAGATCTTCGCCGCACTTCTCGGGAATGAACAGACCATGGATTGGCGCTCTATCGCTGCCTGTGTTTGGCCAGGGGATGTGTCCTTGCAAAGCGCGCTCAGGCGTCGCTTCGACGCCGGGCTCGCGCGCTTGCGCGAGAAGCTCGACTCTCTGACCACGGACGGCGAGGAGCTCGTCAGGTTGGATGGTGCTGGCATGCTCACGCTCGCGCTCACGGCACAGGATCGCATCGTGGAGAAAGAAGATGGCCAGTTATGAAGATCCGTTCGGGTGGCGCCTCAGCATGGAAGCATCCTGGGACGAGCAGCTCAGCGCGCCAGCGTTGAGCATGGCTGGAGACCTGCGCTCCATAAGCCTCGAGCAGCGGCGAGAATCCTCTCGACAACAAACCGAAGGCGCCACGACCCCACGCAGTGAGAACACCCGCTATGAGAAGATCTCGATCCTCGGGCAGGGTGGGATGGGGCGTGTGTGGCTCGGTTGGGACACCAAGCTCGAGCGGCACGTCGCCATCAAGGAGCCCCTCGAAGGGATGGGCTCGATCACGCACCAGCGCTTGATGCGCGAGGTCTATCTGACCGCGCAGCTCGAGCACCCTGGCGTGGTCGCCATCCACGATGTCTACACCGAGGATGACCGCACCCACTTCGTGATGGCGCTTGTCCGGGGCGAAACACTCGCCAAGAAGCTGTCGAACTTTAACCCGGATGATGACGCCGAGCGCGCGCGCTTGCTGGCGCACATCCTCGAGGTCTGCGATGTCATCAGCCACGCGCACAAGCATTGCGTCATCCACCGCGACCTCTCGCCACGCAATATCCTGATCACAGAAGGTGGCAACGCGCGCGTGATCGACTGGGGACTCGCCATCTCGCTCGAGGAGGCGATCAACCCCCATGGCAGCGCAGGCACGCCAGGTTACGCCTCGCCAGAGCAGCAGGTCGGCGGTGTGCTCGGGACCCGCTCGGACGTCTGGAGCATCGGCGCGCTCTTGCACTCCGTCTTGCATGGCTCCTCTCCCGATCGACCCTCGCGTCGAAAGACCACGCTGAACCCGGAGCTCGCTGCCATCTGCGACCGCGCTCTCTCTCATGATCCGAGGGATCGCTACA
The DNA here is from genome assembly GCA_036155555.1 of Myxococcota bacterium. Taxonomy (GTDB): domain Bacteria; phylum Myxococcota_A; class Bradymonadia; order Bradymonadales; family Bradymonadaceae; genus JAYZVO01. The sequence continues at coordinate 4,326 of JAYZVO010000195.1, read as the reverse complement.
GCGACGCCAGCACGATGGGCGAGGATCTGAGGCGGTGGTTCGAAGGTCGCCTCGTTCAAGCCTATGACGCGACCCCGTGGCGGTTGATTCGACGCTTCGCGCGCATCCACCGCGTGCCGCTCTTCTTCGCCACGGTCACGTTGCTCGCGTCCTCCGCCGCGCTCGCCTGGGGCGTCGCCAACACAAAGCGCGAAGCCGCGCGCGCCAAAATCGCCGAAGCACAGGCGAGGGAGCGCGCCGAGCAAGCGAGGTTCACGGCAGCGATGCTTCACGGCGAGAGCGCGCGCTCTCACCTGGAGCAGGGGGATTACTGGGCCGCGCACGAGGATATCCGCGCGAGCTTGAAGCACACGCAGGAGCCCGAGCACATTGGCCTCGCGATGCGCGCAGCGCTCGCGAGCGTTCCTCTGAAAGTAGCCGAGAAACAACTCCCGCCCTGCGGCGTTCAATGGTTCTTGAGCACGCGCGTCGACGCGCTGATCTGTCAGGATGATCGATTCGTCCTCAAAGGATTCGATGGCGAAAAATTCACCTGGGAGCTCACCACAGACCCGCTCCATATCCGCACAGGTGGCAAGACGTTCGAGATGCTCAACTCATCGCGCGAGAAGTTTGTCTTCGATCTCGCTACCGGGAAGCTCCTCGAGCACGACACGAGGATGGGGCTCTTTGTCGCCACGCGTCGCCCAGACCTGATGGCGGTGGAGCGCAACGGCTGGCTCGACGCGCCGGAGATCAAGTTCCCTTGCCAGGAGACGGCGACGGGAGGTTGGCTCAGCGATGATCGCACGCTCTCCTATCTGCAATGCCACGGCGGTGATGTTTATCGACTCCAGGCGGACGGTGCTGAAATCATCGACCGCGCCCGCTTCAACCATATCCACCACCTGGTCATCGATAACCGCGGCAACCCGTGGGGTGGGGATGTCAAAGGTCGCCTCGAGCGCGTCGGGACGAGGATGGAGACCCTCGATCTTGGAGAGCCCATCATCGGGCTCGAGAAGATCCCTGGGACTGATTTTATCCTGGCCGTGGGGCAGCGAGGGAACGCGCGCGTGCTCGATCCTATTGGCCACCGCTGGGTCACGAGCTTCCCACCCGATGCACGCGACCTGAGGCCAACCCAGGATGGCAAGATCATGCGCCTGACACGGGATGGTTTTCTGGAGCTCTGGGAGCTCCCGATCCCCACCATTCCGGTGCACGGTGGGCAACACGGCATTAGCAAGAATGACATCTCGCTCCACAACACGACCGTGGCCACTATCGACGGCGGCGGGTACATTAACATGTTCGAGCCCTTCAGTGGGAAGTTCTACAAGCCTTACAAAGCCTCGGTCCTGGTCGGAAAATCGCTGGCCAACAGCTACGAATCCGACGACACCTTCTTCTCGACCAGCATGGATCTGCAAAGCTATATCAAGGTCAAGTCCAGCGGCGATGCGGTCATCGAGGTCGATCGTCCCAACACGTTTGCGAGGTTGGCGCGGCGCGTGCTCTCGTTCGCTGGTGGTGACGCGGTGTTGCTGACATACACCAGCGGCTTCTCCACCTATACCCAGGACAAGCGCGATGAAATCTTCCTGATTCACCAGGATTTCTTCGAAGGCGCGCTCAACATCGATGGCACAGAGGCGCTGTTGCTCGAGCGCGAGGGCGTGTGGCTCTACCGTCCCGACGAAATACCGAGGCGTCTGCTCGAGATCGAGGGTTTGACCGACGCGGACTTTTCAAACGATGGGAAGGTCGTGTTGTTGCACGCCACAGATCTCACGATCCACGACCAGACGACGGGCGAGGAGCTGACCGGATTCCCGCTCCCATCGCGCGCGGTGTCGGTGGCATGGCGACCTGGCAAGCCACACATCGTGACAGGACACCTCGACGGCTCGGTCTATGTCTGGAACCTCGACGGCATACCGCTCGCCGAGAGCAAACACCACCAGGCGAGGATCTCGGAGGTGACCATTTCCTTCGACGGGAAGTTTATGGCGACCTCGAGCTGGGACAGCACCACGCACGTCCTCTCGTTCGAACCGCTCGACAAGATCCTCGCACACGGCGCGCAGTAAACTCGCCAGCATGGCCCAGTCCTGTTACGATTTTTTTACCTTCGAAATGAATGTGTCATGGCGCTTTCGTGTTGAAGTTCAGACACCGCGCCACGGGCTGCCGTGTCCATCGATAATAAGAATCGCATCGAACAGATGTTTTTATAGCCAGCAGATGAAAGGATCGACCTTGAAGAACCTCGCCAACCTCTTCGTTATGACCGCGGTACTCTTGGGATCAAGCGTCGCCTGGGCTCAAGCAGACGGGAGCGAGACAGCGCTCGAGTGTGGAAACCTCCGCTTGCTCGAGTCGCGCATGCACCGCAACCACGTCCAATACACCAAGTGGGATCAGGCGCAGCTCGACCGGATGGTCGACCTCTACGCCGAGTCGATCGACCCCACGAAGACGCTGTTGACCGAGCCCGAATACGAGGCGATGCGCAAGAAGATTAGCGCCGCCCTCGCGGGCGCCCACGAGGGCGACTGCGTCAAGCTCTTCTCGCTCTACACGGACGAGCTCAAGCTGCAGAAAGACTTCGAAGGTTGGCTTAAAAAAGAGAGCGAGAAGAAAGGTCTCAAGATCGACAAGTCGATCGAGCTTCAGGTGGACACTCGCAAGCGCGAGCGCCCCAAAAACAAGACCGAACAAAACGAACTCCGCCGAAAGGTCATGCACTTCCAGCTGGCGACCTACGTGACCAACGGCGAATCACTCGAGGAAGCGACCAAGAAGCTCAACCACCGCTACGAGCTGATCACGCGCCGCCTCGAAGAGCGCACCAAAGAAGACCTCATGGTCCAGTACTTGCGCTCTTATGCGCTGGCGCTCGATCCTCACTCCTCTTACTTCTCCCCTGACGACCTCGAAGATTTCCGCATCTCGATGGAGCTCTCCCTCGAAGGCATCGGCGCCGTGCTGCGCAGCCGCGATGGCTACACCATCGTCGAGGAGCTCTCGCCAGGCGGCGCCGCAGAGCGCCAGGGCGAGCTCAAGCCGGGCGACCGCATCATCGCCGTCGGACAAGGGAAAGAAGGGGATCTGGTCGACGTGGTGGACATGTCCTTGCGCGATGTCGTCAAGAAGATCCGCGGCAAGAAAGGCACCGAGGTCAAGCTCCAGATCCTCCGCCAGGGCGAGAAAACAGTACGCAAGCAAATCCTCATCACACGCGACAAGATCGACCTGAAGCAACAGGCCGCGAAGCTGCGTTGGGAAGAGGTCGATCGCGACGGGAAGAAGCTCAAGCTCGCCATCATCGATCTCCCCTCCTTCTATGGCGAGCGCGTCACGAAAGAGGGTCGACGCTCCTGCGCTGACGACGTGCGCCTCTTGCTCGAAGAGGCAAAGAAAGGGAACGCCGATGGCGTCCTGTTGGACCTCTCGACAAACGGTGGTGGCGCGCTCGACGCGGCCGTCGAAATCAGCGGCCTGTTCTTCTCGTCTGGCCCTGTCGTCGGCGTCAGCGCGCCCGGTGAAAAGCCAGAAGTGTTGCCCGACCGCGATCCTCGCATGACATGGGATGGGCCGCTTGTCGTGCTCACCTCGCATGCCTCGGCCTCGGCCAGTGAGATTCTTGCTGGCGCGCTCCAGGACTACAAACGCGCCGTGATCGCGGGCGATACGCAAACCTTTGGCAAGGGCACCGTGCAGAACGTGCTCAGCCTGCCTCCAGGTTTTGGCGCGCTCAAAATCACCACCGCCATGTTCTTCCTCCCCGCCGGTCAGTCTACCCAGCACAAAGGGGTCGGCGCTGACATCGTCATCCCGAGCCCATTCGCAGCGCTCGAGATCGGCGAGCGGTTCGATCCGCAGGCGCTCCCTCCTGCAAAGGTCAACGACTTCCGCGGCGCCAATGTTCAGCCGCTCGACAAGAGCAAGCAATACCGCGAGATCTCGAAGGAAGACATCGAGAAGCTTTCCAAGAACTCCAGCAAACGCATCGGCGCCAGCAAGGAGTTCAAGGAGCTGGCGAAAGAATCCGACAAGATCAAAAAGAACAAGGGCATCATCAAGATCTCCGAACTCTACGAAAAGGGCGGAGATGATCCTGAAGGGGAAGAGAAGAAAGAGGACAAGGACAAGGACAAGCTCACGCCTCAAGCTGTGGAAGCGCTCCAGGTCCTCGGTGACCTCGTGGTCATCTCTTCTGGTCGCGTCGCGACGACCTCGGCCAAGCCCTGAATATCTCTGAGCGCGAGGGCAAAGAAGTAGGGCCGGCTGTGATTCATCCGGCCCTTCTTCTTTGCCCGCGCGCTCAAACCGTCTCGCGGG
>JAYZVO010000194.1:0-16475 GCA_036155555.1 Myxococcota bacterium | reverse complement strand
CGCGGATCTGGCACGAAAAAATAATTGGTTCATTTTTTGTTAATTGCGCGAGATGATTTTAATTTTTAGTTCCAGATCCGCGCGGACGCCAACAATTGCGCCCCACCCGAAGCGCGCCTGCGAAACGCTCGAAAACGAAAGATACTGAAAGAGATCAGAAGATCCCTTTGTAGAGGAGCGAGAGCCCGGCGAGCAAAAGCACGCTGTAGATCAAGCCGCGCAGCTTGCGCTCGGGGAGCTTTTTTTGGACTTGCTCGCCGAGCAAATACCCGAGCCCCAACGCGGGGAGGAGCAGCACGCCGAGGGTCAGGTGTGGCAAGCGCATCACGCCACCGAGCATGAGCCCGGCGACAAGGATCGCGTTCATCGCGATCCAGATGATCGCCAACGTGCTGCGCAGGACGAGGTGGTCGAGCTTGGCGCGCGCGAGCGACCAGACAAGCATCGGCCCGGCGGTCGCATAGAGCCCGTGGAACACGCCAGCGAGCACCAGCCCGAAGGCTGGGACCGCGCTGTCATCGGGCGCCTCTTCCACCACGAGCGGCGCGCGCTCCCAGAAGAGCTCGCGCAGCTTGTTGACGCTTACCGCCAGAATGAACGCGCCGAGCGCGGCCTTGAGCCAGTCGCCAGCGACAAGGTAAGCGAGCCCCAACCCGAGGATCACGCCGATCGCCATCAATGGCAGCACGCGGCGTGTGAGCAAGCTCCAACGCGCGAGGTGCCCCTGGCGGATCACGATGATCAGGGATTGCAGCACGTTCGCTGGCAGGATCACGGAGACAAGCTCCTGAACCGGCATCATGCTCGCGCCAATCGAGATAATGACGAGGTTAGACCCGAAGCCCGTGGCCGTCTGCACCGTCATCCCTGCCGTCACCAGCACCGCGAGCAAGATCAGTTGCTCGCCGCCCAGCAGTATGTCCATCTCTTTTCACCAGCGACCCTCGCGCGGCATATGCTCTTGCCATCACAGCAAGACGCCGAGCACTCGGGGCAAAGACTCAGGCAGAGTTCCTGAATACAGCCGCTCATGATCGCCTCGATCGCTCGAGGCAAACTTCCGACCAGAAAGTCGGAAGCAAAAACTTTGCTCAAAAGAACAGAATCGAAAAAGCGACGCAAGCGGATTCGATCCTCATCGCTTCATTTCCATCGACCCGAAGCTTCGAGAGATGGTCACAAAAAACAGAAAAGGAACCCCGAGAGGTTCCTTTTCCGCCATTCGCGCTGATTAAAAATCAGGACACTCAGAGCAAGGCGACCATATCCTTGAAGAGCTCGACGGTGCCTGGCTCGATGCAATAACAGACTCTGGGACCATCGACATCACCGCGAATCAGGCCAGCGTCCTTCATCTTCTTGAGGTGCTGCGAGACGGTGGATTGCGCGAGGGGGATTCGCTCGACGATCTCACCGCAGACGCAGGAGTCGCGCTCGATGAGGAGCTTGAGGATGGCGACCCTCGCCGGGTGCCCGAGCGCCTTTGCCAAAACCGCGAGGCGTTCATTGAGTTCATCCTCATCACCTGGCAGCTCCGGCTTGGGGATCGCGGGCGGGCAGCAACGTTTCTCTTCGTTGTCCATGATCTATTATCTTCGATGCGGGCGTTAACTCAAACAACTCACGAATATATATCGGGTTCCACCACCAGAACAGTGACATCATCGTGACGACCTGGAATCACTCGACAACCTCGAAGCTCCAGATGCCAGCGGCGCGACCGTTGAGGAGGACCTCGATCTTGTGCTCCCCCGCATAGTACGTGCGCGTGGAGAGCTGCTTGAAGGAGTGCGTCTTCGAGAACGAGCTCTGCTTGCCAGGTTCGAGCTCGACCTTCCCGAGCTTGAAGACCTTTCGCCCCACCTTCCCATTCTTGAGCGCGCGGTGGAGCGCATAATCCACGATCAGGGCCACGTTGTCTTCTTCTTCAGACGTCAGCGTAAATGAAAACGTCGCGTCATCACCGAGCTTGACCTCGAGCGGCTCGAGCGAGAAGTCCTCGATCTCCACCGCATCCCCACCGGAAAAACCGAGCATCGCCAGCGCGTCAGGGTTCCCCTTCTTCACCAGCGTGCGCATGGCGTGTTTGACGGTCCATGCGGCCTCCTTGCTCGCGCCATCCATCCAACGCTGCGCGACGTCGAGGGCGACCTCGGGGTTGTCTCGCGAGATATCATTGAGGTGATTCGCCGCCGAGCGCCGCACGACGAGGTTGGTATCATCGTAGAGCAGATCGAGGATCTCGATCGTCGGCGAAGGATCTTTGACAAATGCCTGGAGTTGCTTTGCCCAGGGGAGCCTTGGCCGCGATCCCTCGCTGGCCAACCTGCGAAGCCGCCAATCCCTGTCCTCGGCCCAGGCGAGCATCCTGCTCATGGTCACCTCGGGGTGCGCGCGGATGAAGGGGCGGATGGCGAACTCCGCGCTGAAGTAGAGCGTCATCTTCTCGATCGCGTCGAGCGAATGCTCGGGGTTCTCGAGCCCATATGTCGGCACGAAATCGAGCGCGGGCATATGGCGAAAGCCCCCCATTCCTTCGACGCCGCCGGTGCCATCGTCCTCCTCTGCGAACATCGAGGCGACGAGCAGCGCGATGGCTTCCTCGGGGTCCTGTGGGAGATGCGCACGCAGCGCATCGCGGATGTGTTCCGAGCGAGCCTTGAGTTCGAGCGGCTCGAGGCCATCGAGCGCCGCGCGAGCAAACGCCTCGCTCGCGAATTCGGGATAGGCCGTCGCGACGCGCCCAGCGAGCGCCTCGATCATCTCCTCGTTGAAGATGTTCTCCTTGGAAAACTCACGCATCACACGCCTCCGACCACACCGACAAAACGCATGACCGCGTCGGCGACGCTTTCATGCCCGATGATCTCTTCACCGATCTCAAACGTACATACGAAGAAGCACCAAACTCGCTTCGAGTGGCATCACATATGAAAGCCATAGAACTCCTTGGTCACCTGCACTGCTCACACATTCATACTGGGGGAGAAGCATTGCCCATGTCTTCGATGATTTACCGTACCTGTCGCATCGCCATATTCGCATCACTCGCGCTCGCGTTGTGCGTCGCCTGTGAGCCTCGAAAGAAAGACGTCTCCGCGGAACAGGCCGCGGGCTTTCGGGTCGCCAATGTCGCGAGCGCCACGGTCATCGACGTCGCCGTGGGAGATTCAACCTATGCGCAGATCAAAGAGGCGCAATGGACCTTTTGGATCAAGGTCGAAGCGACCGACCTCGAGATCAAGAAGGGGGATCACGTCTTGCTCGGCAAGGGGGACGCCCTCACCAAACACCACGACAAGAAGCTCGACCGAACCTTCGACGCGGTCATCGCGCTCACGCAGGTCAAGGTCGTCACCCCGGAAGAGAGCAAGCGCTTCATCTGGCTCGCTCCTCCCGAAAAGGACGGCGTCGCGATCGGTGACCTGTACGCGCAGCGTGAGGAGCTCGCCGGGAAGCCGGTCGCCATCCGCGGTCGAATCGTCAAGGCCAACAAGAACATCTTCGACACCAACTGGTATCACCTCCAGGACGGCACAGGGGATGACGAGACCAACGATTTGACGATCACCAGCGGCGTCGACGCGAACGTCGGCGATGTGGTGGTGGTGCGAGGCCCGCTTTCGGTCGATCACAGCCTGGGGTTTGGCTACGACTACGACGCGATCTTGCTGGACGCGTCGCTGACCGTCGAGGAGCGCGCCGAACAGGCGCCCGGTGGTGAAAGCGGCGAGTCGATCCCGCGTGAGTTGATCGCGGACACGGTCTCGAAGGGGGCGCCTTCCACGAGCGAGAGCGAGAGCGCGACCACTCCGACGCCCCATGCAAAGACCCCGCAGAAAAAGAACGACGAGATAAAGAAGGTCGTGAAACGCGACTGGGCAAAGATCCGCGCGAAGACAGAGTCCAAAAAACCAAAGCTTGGCAAACCACTCGAGGAGCTCGAGGTCCTGGGATTGGAGCTCGGGCGCTCGGATGACGAGGCGATCAAGGCGTGGCTCGGTGCGCGTCAGATCGATTGCGAGGGGCAAAACAACGCGATGCGTGAGTCCTTCAGCTACGACTGCCATCAGGGGCTCGCGTCCGCGCAGCTCTCGGAGCGCGACGCGGACTCGGGTCAACTCGAGCGCGTCATGTTGAGCCACGCGGACAAGGCACCCCTCGGGCTCTTCTCACTCACGCACCGCTTCAGCATCCCGGGACATGCCTTCGCGACCTACGAGGCGCGCAAGAAGATGTTCGAGGAGAAGTTCGGCGCACCCAGCAGCGAGAAAGAGGTCTCCGAGGAGTCCTTCGAGAAGGCGAAGATCGGTCGCTACGCCACCGTCTGGAACTTCGACAACGTCGAGGTGAGCGTCGTCCTCTACAGCATTCAAGGAACCATGAGGGTGATCGAGCGATGGGATCTCAAGAGTGACGCCGCGCGTCACGCCCAAAGACCCGACGCGAAGCCCGTCCATGGTTCAGGAATCAAGCCGACCCCCAATCCTCACATCAAGAGGACGGAGTCAACTTGAAGCAACGCTCGGCTCAAGGGCAGCCGAGTCCCTGTCTGGCCCGCGCTTGCCAAACAGGATCTGATGAAAAGCGCACTATTCTCACAGGAAGAGAGAGATGAAGAAACGCACAATGAAGCTGCATTGCATCACAGCCATGAGCGTGCTGCTACTCGCAGGAGCCGTGGGTTGTGGAAAAAACAACGAACCCAACAATGACAACAACACGACGGCGAATAACACCACCGCCAACAATACGACGCCGAACAATACGACGCCGAACAACACGACCCCAAACACGGACCCCATGGAAAACCCCATGGTGTCGCCATCCTCGACGACCACCGCTGGCGTGGGTGATGTCACCGAGTACACCGTCACTGGTTTGAGCGACGACCAGGCCTACCGGATCACATTGGTGGTCGATGGAAACATCACCGTGGCAAACGCCGCAGGCACCTTCGTCGACAACGATGACAACGGCGCAGCGGACGCAGGCGCGTCCGAGAACATCGCGCTGATCACCTCGGTCAATGGCACCGCACAGGATGGCGCGAAGACCGTCCCCGCAGGCAGCGATGATCCCGCGAGCCCGACGGGCGTCTTCCCCTCCGATGGCGAGATCACGTTCTCGGTGACTGGCGTCGCCGCAGGAACGGTCTATCCGGTCATCTACCATAACGGCGGAGCGTCGACTTTCCTCGAGATCGACGGCAACGGCGTCCCGATCGAGACGCACGTCGTCGGCGGCGGCTTGACCATCGAAGGTGGCGACTCGCTCTACGCACAGTTGGGCGGTGAGGCCGCGATCCGCGCAGTGCTCGACGAGTTCATCGTCCAGGTCGCTGCCGATGATCGCATCAACTGGATGTTCGCAAATAGCGATCTGGATGCGCTCAAGAATATGCTCCACGATCAGGTCTGCGAAGCAACCGGCGGCGGCTGCACCTACACCGGTCAGGACATGAAGACCGCCCACACGGGCATGGCGATCACGGACGCGCAGTTCGACGCGCTCATCGAGGACTTCCTCGCCGCGCTCGATAACCTCGGCGTCCCTTACGCGCTCGATGGCACCGAAACCATCGATCCGCTGTTGATGGCGCTCGTTGGCATGAAGGGCGACATCGTCGAAGACGCCGCTGGAGACACGGTGCTCTTTAACCAGCTTGGCGGCTACGAGGCTGTCGGCACTGTCGTCGACGAGATCCTCGCTGTGGTTGCCGCGGATACGCGCATCAACGGCTTCTTCGCCAACACGGACCTGGTGATGCTTCGCGCGCTGCTCGTCGAGCAGATCTGTGAAGCAACCGGCGGCTACTGCGTCTACTCGGGTCGCACGATGCTCGAGTCCCACGCAGGTCTCGGCATCTCCGAGGGTCACTGGAACGCCTTCATCGAAGACACCCTCACCGCGCTCGACAACCTGGGCATCCCCTACGCGCTCGATGGCAGCGAAACCATCGATCCCTTGCTGACGGCGCTCGTCGGCATGAAAGGAGACATCGTCGAGGAAGCACCCATGGCAGCTCCTGGCACGACGAGCACGATCGCAACAGGCGGAACGGTGGACTTCACCTTCTCTGGTCTGAGTGACATGCAAGCCTACCGGATCACGTTGGTGGTCGATGGAAACATCACCGTCGCAGGCAGCGCGGGCACCTTCGTCGATAACGACGCGAACGGCGCAGCGGACGCGGGCGCGTCCGAGAACATCGCGCTGATCACCTCGGTCAACGGCACCGCGCAAGCAGGCGCGAAGACCGTCCCCGCAGGCAGCGATGATCCTGCGAGCCCGACGGGCGTCTTCCCTTCCGGCGGCGAAATCACCCTGACGGTGACGGGCCAGGCGGCAGGTACGGTTTATCCAGTGCTCTACCACAATGGCGGAGCATCGACCTTCCTCGAGATCGACGGCAGCGGCGTCCCGATCGAAACCCACCTCGTGGGAGGCGGCGTCACGGTGCAGTGATGCTCGGTTCCTGACTCGATCCCAAGAAGGCGATGCCGAAACCCTCTCTGGGGTTCGGCATCGCCTTCTTTTTTCGTGCGCGCGAAGACCGCGCCAGTATCACTGGGTCGCGCTCGTCGATGCTTCTGGACATGCGCCACATGCAACGGTCCCATCTCCGCAATCCACAGGCGCCATGCCATCGCCGCGACAGGTCACATTGCAAGGCCCCGTGCTCGTGCAAGCGACCTGGCATGCGCCCTCGCAGATCGGGTTGCAGTTGCCAACGCTCGTACACTCGACGCGACTCTCCGGCCCGACCGTCGGCGCGCAATTGTTGGCGGACTCACAACGGTACAGGCATCGCTCGCCGCAGGTCGCATTGCACGTGCTGACAGACGCGCACGCGATGTCACAGTCTGCGCCGCAGTCGACCTTGCAGTTCGGGCCATTCTCACAGGTGTAGAGGCAACGATCGCCGCACATCACATCGCAAGCGGCGCCAAATTGCTGGCACTCTGGCGCGCAGTCGTCGCCACACTCGATGTAACAGCTCTCCTCGTCGTGACAGATCGGCTCGCGGTTACACCCGAGCAACGCACCAAAACACAACACCGCGATCCATACACGGCCACCAAAACGACTCGCTCGCATCTTCACCTCCACGTCTTGCGATCCTCCTCGAGATATCATCACCCGACTCTATTACACCCGAACCTGCCAGAAGTTTCCTCTGACAAGATCCCAACGAGGGAGTCAGTGTACTACACAAAACCACTTGACAAAAAATCAGCACCGAACAAAAGTGTCAACATGACACGAACAGTTGTACTTCACGATCGACCAACACAAGGAGAAGGATCATGCAGCAAGGGTTCACTACACTCGCCATCGCCTCACTCAGCTTCCTCGTCTTCGCGCTCTCGGGTTGCTCCGAGCACGACTGTGACCTGAAGGACAAGAAGGAGCAGTGGAACGAGATCGCCAAGACGACCAAGGGCGCCGACATGTGCTTTTTGACAACCTCGGGTGGGTTGATGGAGTCGTATGGCAACCTGGCGGTGTCACATTACGGCACGACCGTCGATCCTGTGGCCGAGCAATACAACACGCGCTTCGAGGAGCTCGGTTGGGAGACCAAGCTCGAGAGCTACGAGAGCAAGCGCGCCAACGGCAAGCCGCTGACCGGAAAGCAGGTCATCGCGCGCAAGGGCGACGAGTCGGTCATCGCAAGGGTTTACGAGCTCGGCGAGGGGATCATCAACGTGGATATCACCACCAAGGCAGAGCTCGACAAGGCGACCACGCTCCAGTGATTCCGTTTTGGTAGCTCGCCACACCATCCAGGTTCGGGCATGACCCGCGAGGTTGCGCAAAAGAAAGGGCCGAAACATTTGTCATCGAGATGACAAATGTTTCGGCCCTTTCTTTTGCAGGCTATCTCACCGAACAAGGATCAGTGCGCGCCTTTCTTTGGGCGAAGGATCGCGCCGTCATTGATGTGCTCGTTCCAGGTCGCGGTGGCGAAGCCGTTGTCGACCTCGACCATCTCGATGCAATCGGGCACAGGGCAGACGATCTGGCACAGGTTGCAGCCGACGCACTCGGACTCGTCGATGATGGGGATACGCACGCCATCTTCGCCAGGGAAGATGCACTGGTGCGCGCCATCATGACAGGCGACCATGCAATCATAGCAGCCGATGCACAGGTTGGGGTTGATGCGTGCGACGGTCTCGTAGTTCATGTCGAGGTTGCCCCACTCCGAGAAGGAAGGCACGGCGCGACCGACGAGGTCATCGAGCGTCTCCATCCCCTTCTCGCGCATGTACATCTCCAACCCCTCGATCATGTCCTCGACGATGCGGTAGCCGCGAAGCATGACCTCGGTGCAGACCTGCACCGAGGAGGAGCCGAGCAACATGAACTCGACGGCGTCGCGCCAATCGCAGATGCCACCGATGCCGCTGATGGGGATGTTGAAGTTTGGATCACGCGCGAGCGCTGCGGTCATATGCAGCGCGATCGGCTTGACCGCCTTGCCGCAGTAGCCACCGTTGGTCGAGAGGCCATCGACGCGAGGCTCGAGCACGAAGCGATCGATGTCGACACCGATGATACTCTTGATCGTGTTGATGAGGCTGACCCCGTGTGCGCCGCCGCGTTGTGCCGCGAATCCATGAGGCAGGATATCCGAGACGTTGGGGGTGAGCTTGACGAGCACAGGAACGGTCGAATACTCGACGGCCCAGCTCGTGATCTCCTCGTTGATCTTTGGCTCCTGCCCGACCGCCGAGCCCATGCCACGCTCGCACATGCCGTGTGGGCAGCCGAAGTTCAGCTCGAGGCCATCCGCGCCAGCATCGATCGAGCGCTTGATGATGTCCTTCCACTCCTCCTTGGTCTCGACCATGAGCGAGACGATGATGGCGTGGTCGGGGTAGCGCTTCTTGACCTCGTAGATCTCCTTGAAGTTGACATCGAGGGGGCGGTCGGTGATGAGCTCGATGTTGTTGAACCCGATGGCGCGGCTGTTCTTGTGATTCACAGCGCCAAAGCGGCTCGAGACGTTCTGAATGGGGGTCCCGAGCGTCTTCCACACCGCGCCGCCCCAACCGTGGTCGAAGGCGCGCATGATCTGATCGCCGGAGTTTGCCGGAGGCGCGCTCGCGAGCCAGAACGGGTTAGGGGACTTGATTCCTGCGCAATTTGCTCTCAAATCTGGCATCTCACTCACCTCCCATCAGGTACGCGTCGATCGCGATCGCCGCAGCCTTTCCTTCCGCCGCCGCGTTGACGACCTCTTTCCCGCCGTTGGCGCAGTCGCCACCAGCGTACATCCCAGGGCGCCCCGTGGCGCCGTTCTCATCGACGACGACGCAGCCCCACTCGAGCTCGACCCCATCGAGGTCTCCCACGAGTTCGCCGAGCTTGCCCTGACCGATCGCCAGATAAACGCGCTCCGCCGCGATCTCGTGCTCTGTGCCAGGGACAGGCTTCTTGTTCGCGTCGTACTTGATGCAACGCGCCGCGCGCAGCTTGCCGTCATCCCCACCAAGGAACGCGACAGGTTGCGTCTGGAAGTGGGCGCGCACGCCCTCGACCTTTCCTGCGGCCCACTCGTGGACGTAACCCGACATCTTCTCTTCGGTGCCACGGTAAACGAGCGCGACATCCTCGACGCCGAGGCGAACGAGCTCGCGGACGACATCGAGCGCGGTGTTACCACCGCCAATGACGAGCGCGCTGTTGACGCCATCGAGATCGACGGTGCCGAGCTTGAACTGCTCGATGAAGTCGACCGCGCCGACGACGCCGTCGAGATCTTCTCCATCGACGCGCATCGAGCTATCCGGGCCAAGACCGAAGCCGAGGAAGACCGCGTCGTGCTTTTGCTCGAGATCTTCCCAGGAGAGATCCTTGCCGATCTCGACGCCCGTCTGGACGTCGATGCCGCCGATTTCGAGCACCCACTCGGCCTCTTCCGCCGAGCGATCCGCCTTCATCTTGTAGGGAGCGACGCCCGTGGTGTTCAAACCACCGACGACGTCTCGCTTGTCATAGATGGTGCAGGCGTGACCGCGCACGCGGAGTTCGTGCGCGCACGCGAGCGAGGCAGGACCAGCGCCGACGAGCGCGACGCTCTTGCCGGTGTCCTCGCCAGCCTCGAAGTAACGCCACCCTTTCTGGTAGGCGATATCGGTGGCGTAGCGCTGGAGCTTGCCGATGGCGATCGGCTCCTCGTGGAGTTCGTTATAAACGCAAGAACCTGCGCAGAGCACCTCGACAGGGCAAACCCTGGCGCAGCTCATCCCGAGGATGTTGTCGGAAAAGATCGTCTTGGCGGAGCCGTAGATGTTCCCGGTGGCGATCTTGCGAATGAACTGGGCGATGTCGATGCCTGTGGGGCACGCGATGGTGCAAGGCGCGTCCTCGCAGTAGAGGCAACGGTTTGCCTCGAGCACTGCGGCGTGCTCGCTCATCGCGGGCTTGTAGTCCTCGAAGGTATTCTCCGAGCGTTCAGGCTTGATGGGTGAAGCCATTGTTTCTCCTTTTGATGCGTGGAGTGATTATCCCTCGAAAACGGCGTCAGTGATTTCCAGCCCGCGGTCGATGATCTCGAACGCTTCGAGCAGCTGCTCTTCATTGATGCAAAGTGGCGGATTGCACATGAAGTGGCTCCAGCGCACGAAGGTAAACAGCCCCTCGGCGCGGAAGAAGTTGGCGAGCTCTTTCATCGCGGGGTGTGTGCCGTTGTAAGGCGCGATCAAATCACCCTGGCTGTTCTTCTGGACGTCCATCATGCCAAAGAGGCCGAGCTGGCGCCCTTCTCTGAGCGAGGGGTGTTTGGCGATCAGGCGGTCCATCTCGCTGCGCATCACCTTGCCCATCTCGATGGCGTTATCGAGCAGCTTCTCGTCGAGCAAGACCTGGATAGCGGCCTCGGCGGACGAGAGCGAGAGCGCGTGCGAGTTGTAGGTCAACCCACCCCAGAAAACGTTCGTCTCGAAGTGATCCGCGATCGGATCGCTCAAGCCGACCGCACCGAGCGGCGCGTAGGCGCTGGTCAACCCCTTGGCCATCGTGACCATATCGGGCACGAAGCCATAGTTCTCGAAGGCGTACATCTTGCCCGTGCGACCGAAGCCCGCCATGACCTCATCGCAGATAAGCAGGATGCCATGCTTCTCGAGCAGCTTCTTGAGCGCAGGGAAGTAGCCCTCGGGAGGAGGTTGCACGCCGTTGGTGCCGGTGACCGTCTCGCAGATCATGGCGGCGATGGTGTGCGCGCCCTCGTATTCGATGACCTCCTCGAGGTAGCGCAGGTTACGCTCGACCTTCTCGGCGTCGGTCTCGCCAAACGAGTAATTGTAGGGGCGCGGGTCCATGACATGCACGACGCCGGGCATGCCGGGCTCGTTGGGGACGCGGCGAGGATCGCCGGTGAGCTGCATGCACAGGTTGGTGGCGCCATGGTAGCTGCGGTAGCGCGCGAGGATCTTGGAGCGCCCCGTGTAGAGCTTGGCCGCGCGGATCGCGTTCTCGTTCGCGTCGGCGCCGCCGAGCGTGAAGAAGAACGTGTTGATGTTCCCCGGCGTGATCTCGGACAACAACTTCCCGACGCGAGCGCGCACTGCGGTCGCGGTGCCCGGATAAACGAACGTGAGCTCGTCCATCTGCTTCTTCATCGCCTCGAGCACTTTGGGGTGCCCGTGGCCAATGTTGACGCACATCAACTGGCTGTTGAAGTCGATTATACGCTGGCCATCAGGGGTATACATATAGATCCCCTCGGCGCGCGCGACAGGGATCGGGTCCACGGCTTGACCGCTGGTCCATGTATACAGGGTATGTTCGCGGCAAAGCCGCACCATCTCTTCACTGTTCATCGCAACTCTCTGCTCGAAAAATTCGGTTTGCTTCCTTGCAACTCTTGCTGTCCGACGGTCAACGCGGACCTCAGCTCATCCAGGTCGCGTCCTTGGCTGCTTCCCAACGGCTCGTGACCTTGCGAGGCTTCGTCCAGAAGCGGAAGCCATCGTAACCCGTCATATCACCGTGGCCGATCTTGGAGTCATTCCACCCCCCGAAAGCAAAGGGCTCTCTGGGGACAGGGACGCCGATGTTGATGCCGCACATACCCGCCGAGAACCGCTCGATGGCGTAGCGAGCGACGCCGCCATTGGTCGTAAAGATCGCGGCGGCGTTGCCATAGGGGTTGTTGTTCTCGACAGCGATCGCCTCGTCGAGCGTGTCGACGTGGATGATCGAGAGGACTGGCCCGAAGATCTCTTCGCAACCAGCAGGCATATCGGCGGTGACGCCGTCGAGGATCGTGGGGCCGACCCAGTTGCCAGGGTTCCCGGCGACGGTGGCGCCTCGTCCATCGACGAGCACCTTCACGCCGCGCTTCTCCGCGTCATCGATGTAGTTGTTGATGCGCTCGACGGACTTGGCGTTGATGATCGCGCCCATGTCCTTGCCAAGCTCCATGCGGCTCGCGATCTCGACGGTGCGATCGATGATGTGCTGCACATCGCCGACTGCGACCACGACGCTGGCGGCCATGCAACGCTGCCCGGAGCATCCGTAGGCGGATGCGACGAGCGTCTCTGCGGTGAGTTCGGGGTCGGCGTCGGGGACAACGACGAGGTGGTTCTTCGCGCCACCAAGGCAGAGCGCGCGCTTGCTATGCTTTGCCGTGCGCTCGTAGACGATCTTTGCGACCTTGGTCGATCCGACGAATCCGACAGCCATGATCTCGGGGTGATCCGCGATCGCTTCGACGGACTCCTTCATCCCATTGACGATGTTCAGGACACCGTCCGGCAGGCCCGCTTCCTTGAACAGGAGCGCGAGCTTCATCGAGCTATAGGGGACCTGCTCGCTCGGCTTGAGCACGAACGTGTTGCCCGTCACCAACGCTTGCGGGAGCATCCAGAGCGGCACCATCGTGGGGAAGTTAAACGGCACGATGCCCGCCACGACGCCGAGCGGCTCGTGTGTAACCTGGCAGTTGATGCCGCGGCTCACGTCGAGCTGCTCGCCAGCGGCGAGGTTTGGCACGGAGCAGCCAAACTCGACGCACTCGATGCCCTTCTTCACGTCGCCCATCGCCTGCACGATCGTCTTGCCGTTCTCGTGCGAGAGCAACCAGGCCAGCTCGTCGAGGTCGCGCTCCATAAGCTGCTTGAGCTTGTAGAGGATCTGCGCGCGCTCCTTGAGCGGGGTCGCGATCCAACCAGGGAGCGCGGCCTTGGCCGCTTCGACAGCCCTGGCGACATCCTCGGTGCCAGACACCGTCACGCGCCCCATGACCTTGCCATGGCGAGGGTTCTCGATGTCGAGCCACTCACCGCCCTGCGCCTCGGTCCAGGCGCCGCCGATCCAGTTCAGGCAATCCACATAGGGGAGAAACTCGTAGTTACGGCCGCTAAATTCGAACTCTTTCGTCATCTTGACTCCTTACTCTTTCGAGGATGATGCGCTCGCGTTCGTGGCCCCTGCGACTTGAGGGAGCGCCTTCATCCCGACGACGTAAATCAGCGCCGCGAGGATAAAGCCCACGAACCAGGCGTAGGTATAAATCGTGTTGAAGATCTCGGGGACGGATTCGACCGCGCCAGCGGCCTTCAAGAAGCCGGGCAGGTTCGGCGCCACGGCGATAAAGAAGGCGACCACAGCGATCGGGTTAAAGCCACCCTTGTAGGTGTAGAGGCCCTTCTTCTTGTAGAGCTGCTCGATGTCGAGCTCGGTGCGACGCACGATGAAGTAATCGGCGATAAGAATCCCACCGATCGGCCCGAGCAGCGCGGAGTAACCGATCAACCACGTGAAGATGTAGCCATCCGTCGAGGCCAGCAACTTCCAGGGGAAGATCGCCACGCCGATGCCTGCGGTGACCATGCCTCCGATGCGGAAGCTGATCTTGCTCGGCGCGATGTTGGTGAACGCGTTCGCTGGAGAGACCACGTTGGCCGCGATGTTTGTCGAGAGCGTCGCGATCGTCAGCGCGAAGAGCGAAATAATCACAGCAAACCCACCCCCCATCTTCCCGAGCAGGACCGTGGGGTCCCAGATCGCCTCGCCGAAGATGCTGACCGTCGCGCTCGTGACCGCCACGCCGATAAAGGCAAACAGCGTCATCGTCGTCGGCAAGCCCACAGCTTGTCCGAGGATCTGATCGCGCTGTGATTTTGCATAGCGCGTGAAGTCCGGGATGTTCAGCGATAGCGTCGCCCAAAAGCCGACCATCGCCGTCAATGACGGGAAGAAGACAGAAAAGAACTGCCCCTCCTTCTCGCCGCCAGGGGCGAACTGACTCGGCGCAGACAACATCTCGCCAAAGCCTCCCGCCTTGACATACGCCCACCCGAGCAACGCGAGCCCCATCACGATAAGAAATGGCGCAGCAGCCGTCTCGAGGATGCGGATCGACTCCACCCCCTTGTAGACGATCACCAACTGGATAAACCAAAAGAACAAAAAGCAGGCAAACTGCCCGAAGTCGATCCCGAGCAATGGCAGCGCCTCGCCGACGAGCCCCTTGTCCGTCAACGCGTTGAGCAACTGATAAATCGCCGAGCCACCGACCCAGGTCTGAATCCCGAACCATCCGCAGGCAACGAGCGCGCGAAGCAAGGACGGGATCTGCGCCCCGTGGATGCCAAATGACGCCCTGGCGAGCACTGGAAATGGCACGCCGTACTTCGTGCCGGGGTGCCCGTTAAGAATCATCGGAACGAGCACGATGACGTTGCCAAGCATCACCGTCAGCACCGCCTGCCACCAACTCATCCCCTGCTTGATGAGCCCTGCTGCCAACATGTACGTCGGCACACAAACCACCATCCCGACCCAGAGCGAGGCCATGTTCATCACGGACCAATGGCGCTCTTCATCCGTTGTCGGGCGAATGTCCTCGTTGATCAGATCGGGATCAGGGTTAAAGGACATGAGACTCCTTGAGGGCTGGGAGGTTGTTCTTCAGAGCATGCGCAAACACCCGCCAGAGCATCCTCGATAGCCTCGAGGACACTCCGCGCTTGCAGCACAACCCCACGAAGGCTGACGTGGTGGGCTTCTCGCGAAGATCCCTGAGACTACTCGACGCGAAGGCTCTCGACAACCGTCTTAACCCCTTATTCCTGGCGATGATCCTCAGAAAGCCGAGGTTCACGTCATCGCCCGACGCGCGATTCTCTCCCTCATCGCGCGCAACTCTCCTCCCGTGATGCCCGAAAACAACGTGACGCCTCGCGAATAAACGCGGAGGCAATCACGAGAGACATCCATGACAGACGACAAACCATCACCGATGTACGATGGCGCATACAGAAAGCTGTTCGAGCAAGAGCTTATGGTCCAACAACTTATCGAAATGTTTGTTGGCGAGAGGCTCGCTTCGATGCTCGACTTTGGCGGAATGAAACAGCTCCCGATCATTCACCATAGCGAGACGCTCCTGCGGCGAGAAAACGACCTCTTGTGGGAGATCCCCACAAAGAGCGGCGAGCCGCTATACATCGTGCTCATGCTCGAGTTTCAATCCTCACCGAGCGCGCTCATGGCGCTTCGGATCATGACCTACCTCGCGCTCTGCTACAGCAAGCTGGTCGAGCAGCGTGGTTGGTCTTTCAAACAAGGGCTCCCACCAGTGCTCCCGATCGTGCTCTACAATGGGGAAGATGACTGGACGCCAAAGGAGAACATACGCGACCTGATCTTGATCGACGACATATCACCACTCGCGCCCTATCAACCCTCATTGGAGTATTGTCTGATCGAGGTCCGAGACTATCCTCAAAATGAACTGCGCGAGAACGAAGACCTAGTCTCCACGCTCTTCTTACTCGAACAGGCATCGACCCCTGACCAGATCAGCGAAGTCCTCGAAATTCTCATCGCCCACACCCTCGGCGAGGAGCTCGAGGGAATCAGGCGAGGCTTCCTCGCCTGGATAGGAAAAGTCCTTTATCATAAGATGGATATCACCATCCCCACCTCACAACTCGACTCGTTGACGGAGGTCAGAGACGTGCTCGCGGAAAACATGGAAAAGTGGTTCACAAAAACCAGAGCGGAACTCAAAGAACAACTCAGAGACGAGGTCAAAGCTCAGGTGAGAGCAGAAATGGAAGCGGAGGTCAAAGCGGAGATGGAAGCAGAGGTCAAGGCCGAGGTAAAGGCAGCGGTCAAGGCCGAGATGGAAGCTGAGATCAAAGCCGAACTTTTGAAAGAAGTTAAGACTGAAGTGAACGCCGAAGCGGAAGCGCGGAGTAGACAGAGCGTTTTGCGCTTGCTGAACTCCAGGTTCGGCGCGAGAGAAGGGAGAGAGACGCTGCTCGAAAACTACTCGAGCGACACCCTCCTCGATGCCTTGACGTTGATTCTCGAGGTAGATACGGAAGAGGATTTTTGGAGCGCATTGCGTGAGTCCAACACGGTTGGTTGAGCTCACTCCCGAGAGACGCCCTGCGTGAACCACAGGGCGTCGCCCGCAAACGAGGAGGGGCCGCGGGTTTTTA
>JAYZVO010000193.1:0-8328 GCA_036155555.1 Myxococcota bacterium | reverse complement strand
GCGCACTAAAAAAAATAACACGGCCCCCAGATCACACATACTCGGCGTATTTTTTATTTTGTTGACCCCCTTCTCAGAAGAGTCCGAGGCTGCGTCCTCCATCGACGAGCATCTGGACCGCGATCATCACGAGGATCATTCCCATCAGTCGCTCCATTGCCGCGAGCCCTTTCTTTCGCAGCAATTTGTAGAGGAGCGGTGCGCAGAGCAGGATCGCAGCCGCTCCAGCCCAGGCAATAAGGAGCGCGAAAATCTGCGCCCCCCAGGCCATGCTCGACGAACTCATCACGATCAACGTCGCGAGCGTCGAAGGCCCAGCCAGCAAGGGGATCGCCAGCGGGACGATGAAGGGCTCTTCATCAGATGCGCCGATGAGTCCCTCCGAGTTGGGGAAGATCATTCGCAATGCGATGATAAACAGGATCACCCCACCTGCGATTCTCACGGACTCCGTCTGGAGCCCGAGCACCCCCAGGATGTCTTGCCCGAAGAAGAGGAAGATGAGCAGGATCACGAGCGCCACGCATAGTTCTCGCAAGATCACCATGCGGCGCGTGGAGTCCCCGAGGTCTTTGAGCACGGAGAGGAAGATCGGGACGTTTCCCAGGGGGTCCATGACCAGGAATAACAACATCGCAGAAGCGAGAACTTCGTCGCCCAACAGCATCGATAAGTCCTTCGAGAGAGATAGAGAGAGAGGGGGAGTGTGTGCGCGTCGCGAGCTGGAAATGCACCTGGAAGCTGGCGGAACAGAGCCGTCAGGTGCGCTCGTCGGTAGGAGATGATTTGGCGCGGTCGCACACCCTCGCCGCAGCTGCCTTGGTGGTCGAAGCGGGGTATGCGCCGCGAGGTGCTTGTAAGAACTCCAGGGGATAGACGTCAATGGAAAATGATAATCATTTTCAAAATTGACGCCCGAAAGATGCTCCAGCGTGTCGCGAATGATTCGATGGCCAGGAGTCTCGAAGACGTCTCTGGCGGGGAGAGGAAAGCGCGTGGCGTCGGGGAAAATTCCTGGCGTCATGCATCCCTTGTTGTGGGTGTGCGCCAGAGGTGCGACGTGCGAAGCGCTCGCGTGGTTGCACAACCTCTCTGTCGAGGTTACAACATCCCCCCGTGAGTTAAAGGGACCACATCATCTGAACAGCCTGGGAGCGCGAGCTTTGGTGGCCCTCCCAGCAACGCGAACAAGAAGAGGGAGAGCATGGCTTCAGGCTCGAAGACGGTGATCTATGCTGCGCTTGCAGGGAACACCCTGATCGCGATCACGAAGTTTGCCGCCTCGATCTACACAGGATCGAGCGCGATGCTCACCGAGGCGATCCACTCTCTCGTCGACTCCGGCAACCAGGGCTTGTTGCTCTGGGGGTTGAAGAAGGCGAGGCAGCCGCCGGATGAGGAGTTCCCGTTTGGCTATGGCAAGGAGATCTACTTCTGGAGCTTCGTGGTTGCGATCATGATCTTCGCGCTCGGCGCGGGGATCTCGATCTACGAGGGGACCAAGCACTTGCTCGAGGTCGCCGCAGATCCCGCGCACGCCAAGCTCAAGGACCCCACGGTCAACTACATCGTCCTCGGTCTGGCGATGATCTTTGAAGGGGGCGCGCTCTACTTCGCGTGGCGAGAGTTCAAGGAGCACAAGGGTGACCTCGGTTACTTCGAGGCGGTGCGTCAGGGCAAGGACCCGACGATGTTCCTCGTGCTCTTCGAGGATGGCGCGGCGATGCTCGGGTTGTTGGTCGCCTTTATCGGGATCACGCTCGGACACCTGTTGCAGAACCCTTACTTCGATGGCGCGGCCTCTGTGATCATCGGCCTTATTCTTGGCGGCGTCGCGTTGATGCTGGCCAAGGAGACCAAGGGGCTCATTATCGGAGAGTCTGCCTCGCGCCACGTCAGAGATCAGCTCCGCGCGATCGTCTCCGAGCGCGAAGAGGTCAAGACCATCAACGAGCTGCTCGCGGTCCACATGGGGCCGGAGAACATCATCGTGACGATGAGCATCGACTTCCTCGATGATCTCACCTCGCAGCAGGTCGAGGCCGTGATCAGCGAGCTCAACACGGTCATCCGCGAGCGCTTCCCTGACCAGATCCGCCGCGTCTTTATCGAGGTCGAGTCCTTCGCCGCGCACCAGGCTCAGGTCGAGGCCGCCATGAAACCCAATCGCCTCGAGACCGACGAGCTCGAGGGCGATCCATAAACCTCGCGAGGTGCCCGCTGCGGGCTCCGCGTTTTTTGTGAAAATCACTGCTTTACGAGAGAAGAAGAGATGGAGCTGCTCCAAAAAATCGACGCGTTCTTCGAGCAACCAGCCAGCGAGTTGGGGGAGGATGCCCGCGAGGTGTTCGCGACCTTCCTCGATGAGATCGAGGCGGGCCGCCTGCGCGCCGCATCGCCGGATGGCAATGGCGGCTGGGTGGTCGAGCCTGCGGTCAAGCGAGGGATCTTGCTCGGGTTTCGCCTCGGCTCGATCCAGGAGATGAGCGTCGGCAACCTCACCTTCAGCGACAAGAGCACCTACCCGCCGCAAAAGATCGACGTCGAGGGTCGCAACATCCGCATCGTGCCTGGAGGAAACTCCGTGCGACGCGGCGCCTACCTGGCAAAGAACGTCACCATGATGCCCCCTGCGTTTGTCAACGTGGGCGCCTATGTCGGCGAGGGGACGATGGTCGATTCGCACGCCCTGGTGGGAAGTTGCGCGCAGATCGGCGCGCACGTGCACCTCTCGGCAGGCGTTCAAATCGGCGGCGTCCTGGAGCCGATCGGGCAGACCCCCGTGATCATCGAGGACAACGCGATGATCGGCGGCATGTGTGGCGTCTTCGAGGGCGTGCGCGTGGGCGCTGGCGCCGTGCTCGGCTCGGGCGTGATCCTCACCGCCTCGACGCCAGTCTATGACATGGTCAACGAGACCGTGTTGCGCGCGACCCCCGAGAGCCCGCTCTGCATCCCCGCCAACGCGGTGGTGATCCCTGGCAGCAGGCCAGCAAAGGGGGAGTGGGCCAGGGCAAACGGGCTGATGATGGCCGCGCCGCTGATTATCAAATACCGCGACGAGAAGACGGACGGGCGCACCGCGCTCGAAGAGGCGCTTCGATGAGCAAGAACCTCGCGATCGCAGCGCGCGCCGCCGCGATCGAACCCTCGATGATCCGCACGCTGCGTGACAGGGCCACCCCGGATTGCCTCGACCTGGGGCTCGGGCAGGCTGACCTCGCGGTGCACCCGGCCGCCCTCGAGGCGGCCAGGGGAGTGCTCGAGAAGGGCTTCGCGCCATACTCGCCAAACCTTGGCACGAACGCGCTGCGCGAGGCTGTCGGGAAGCGCTATGGCATCGACGCCAGCGAGGTCATGATCACGTGTGGTGTGCAAGAAGCGCTGGCGGTCGCGATGTTTGGCCTGATCGAACCTGGCGACGAGATCTTGCTCCCTGATCCTGGCTTCCCGGCATACCCGAACCTCGTGCGCGCCGCGGGCGGTGTGCCTGTATCGTATGCGCTCGAACCTGGGAGCTGGTCGCTCTCCGTCGACGCGATCGAGCAAGCGATCACACCGGCGACCAGAGGAATCCTCGTCAACTCGCCGGGGAATCCCACCGGCGCCGTCTTTTCGCGAGAATCACTCGAGCGCCTGGCGCGCCTGATTCTCGAGCGTGACCTGTTCTGGATCAGCGACGAGATCTACGAGGATTACATTTATGATGGCGAGCATGTCTCGCTGGCGGATCTCGGCGATGAGATCGCGGCGAGGGGTGTGCGCCTCTCGGGGCTCTCGAAGAGCCACCATATGATGGGGTGGAGGATCGGTTGGCTGACGGGTTCGAGCGATCTCGTCGAGCAGCTCAAGCCGTTGCATCAACACCTTGTGACGTGCGCGCCGACGATCGCGCAGGTGGCTGGTGTCGCCGCGCTCGCGCATCACGACGAGGCAGTCCAGAACACGATGCGCGTCTTCCATGGGAGACGCGCGCTCGCGCTTGATGTATGTGGCCAGGTCGAGGGGTTGACCCTGTCCGACGCGAGCGGCGCCTTCTACTTGTTGGTGGGCGTGCATAACTTCCTGCATGGTGAGCAGGAGACGTGCCTGGACCTGGCGCTCGCGCTGCTCTCCGAAGAGCGCGTGATCGCCATACCTGGCGTCGGCTTCGGGCCGGGCGGGGCAGGGCACTTGCGCATCGCATACACGATCGGCGAGAAACCACTCGGCGAAGCGCTCGGCCGCCTGGCAGATTTTCTCCAGCGCCGCAGCGCGTGAAATAACCTATGAACGAGCACGCGCGACGCGTCGATGATGTCGCCGCGCGTTTCGAACGGATAGAAGAGCGCTTTCATCGATCGCATGCTCCGCGTCGTCCATCATGGCGCGCGAAGAAATGCAGGGATGAGAGCCCCAGCGTGAAGGAGTCTTAGAGGCATGGCCAAGAAGAATCAAAACCTCGACGAGAACGTGACCGCCGAGGAGCAGGAGCAAGAGGCGCGAGCCGAAGCCGACGCATCGAATGTGTCCGAGCAAGAAGCGGCGCCAGCGCAGGACAGCGCGCCGAGCCTGACGCTCTTCGAGCCCGAGCTCGACACGCGCGAGGGCGACACACAGAGCTTGTGGGAGGAGCGCTTCGAGGCGCAGATCAACACCTTCTTCGACGAGGCGATCGCGCGCGTCCCTGGCTTTGTCGATCGCAACCTGCGCAGCTTCCGCCGCGTCATGGGTCGAAACCTCTCTCCCAAGACAGGCGTGGGCGATGTGGTCGTCGGCGTGCGAAACCTCTTCGCGGGTGTTTCGAAGACGGTCGGTGGGCCAGACTTCTCGACGACGACTTACACGCACGATGTGTTGACCGATGCGTTCGAGCGCGAGGTCGTCAGTTCGGCCGAGCTCGAGAGCTTGCTCGGTCGTCTCTTCTCCGAGTTCGAGGATGATCAGTGGGAGCGCGTTTTGTCGGCGCTCTCTGACTCGTCGGCGGTCGATGGCGACGAGCTTGGCGATGAGGACGTGCCACTTGGCGAGAAGGTCGAGGCGCTCCGAGAGCGCCTGATGACCTTGATGGAGCGCGAGATCGCGCACGATCCATTGCTCGCGCAGGCGATCCGCTCCGGCTTGAAGATCGGCATCCCCGCTACCCTGGGCTACGTGCTCTTCGGTCGGTTCACCTTCGCGGGTCGCTTTGGCGCCGAGACGGCGAGCAAGCTATACAAACGCCAGCTCAACTTTTATCATCGAATTCTGATGAGGCTGGGGAAGTTCGAGATCCCGACATGGCTCGGTGCAGTCGGTTGGGCGGGGGGGCTCGTCGGAACGCTCGCGATCGGCGGGGTGATGGAGTACGCCATCAACTCCGTGCGCGATATCAAGGGCGCTTATATTCGCCAGCTCAACACCGCTCGCTACATCTTGCTCTATGGGGATAACCCGGACGAGACCAGCGGGCAGGGGCTCTTGCACATCGTGCGCGGGCTCGAGCGTCAGTTCGAGCGCGTGCAGTCTATCGATCAACTGCTCGACTCCGAGCGCGCGCCCGCACCTGCCGGTCAGGAGAGCTGACCCTACCAGGAGCGCGGTCGGCGACGGGGTGAACCTCGAGAAGAACCCATGATCCTCGTCGCGCTTCTGGCGGTCGTCTTCGCGACCCTTCTTATCCTCGGATACCTCCTCTTTATCTGGTGGCTCGATCGCTACGAGCGCGAGCCGATCTGGCTCGTCGGCCTGACCTTCCTCTGGGGAGGTCTGGGTGGCACTTGCCTGAGTTGTGTGATCAACTCTTCGATTGGCGCTGGCGCCGCGCAGGCGTTCGGCGCGCAGGCGAGCCAGATCCTGACCACCGTGGTCGTCGCGCCCACGGTCGAAGAGGTGATGAAGGGGCTCATCTTCTTGCCGTTGCTTCTTATCGGCAACAACATCGACAACCGCACCGATGGTTTGATCTACGGCGCCGCGACGGGGTTGGGGTTCTCCTGCCTGGAGAACCTCTGGTACTACATAAATCACTTCGACCCGAATAACCCCGAAGCGATCATCATGCTGGTCTTCCTGCGCACGATGTTCACCTCGTTGGTGCACTGCGTCTCGAGCGCGCTGCTCGGGATGGCCATCGGCTACGCGCGTC
Source organism: Myxococcota bacterium (assembly GCA_036155555.1). Taxonomy (GTDB): domain Bacteria; phylum Myxococcota_A; class Bradymonadia; order Bradymonadales; family Bradymonadaceae; genus JAYZVO01. The sequence continues at coordinate 2,222 of JAYZVO010000193.1, read as the reverse complement.
ACCGCTCCGGGGCGTTTCGCTGGATTCTGTTCCCCGCGCTCGGTTATGGCGCCGCGGTGCTAAACCATGGCACATGGAACCTCCTCGCGACGCTGTCTGGTGCGTTCAGCCAGTCCGCCGCAGGGCTCGCGGGCCTCACCTTCCTGTTCGGGTGTCTGCTCGTGATCGGCGCCTCGATCATGATGTTTATCATGACCCAGCTCTCGCTCCACTCCGAGCACAAGTTCATCCGCAAATACCTCCTCGAGGAGGCTCGTCGCGGCATCATCCCCACCGCACACGCCGATATCATCCCTTACTGGCGCAAGCGTCGCCGCAAGGACTGGCTCGCCCCCGCGGTCGACAAGAACGCCTATATCAAAGCCGCCACGTTGCTCGCGTTCCGGCACCGCCAGCTCGAGATCGCCAAGGGAGAGCGCCACCACCAGTACATGGAGGACATCACGCGCTTTCGCAACGAGGTGCAAAAACTCCTCGCCAGGGGAGGCCCTCGGGGCGGTGACGCGGGAAGGTGAACGCGCAGGACGCTTCACACACCTTGGACGCTAACCTCGAGGATCATCGCCAGCGTCAATCGCCAGCATCAGTGACCTCGTCGCCAGGGCCAAGGCTCTCGAGGTAATCCTCGAATGAGACGGCGCCATAGCGAGGCTGCGTTGGCGACCTTCTCAGGCGTCGCTCGCGCATAAGCTCCTCATGGGGCAGGACGCGGCCAAGCATGAGCGGTCTGTCCAACTCTTGCGTTGGCGTGAGGGGAGGGTAGGCGACGCAATCACCGCGCTGTGCGCGGTTTTCGAACTCTTTCTCGTTGGCCACAAGGTGCACATCGCGCTGGCACTGATTGCAATGGCGCCGCGTCGGATCACCCGTATGCTCGAGCGCGTTCCATCTCATCGGGCAAACAAACTCGAACATGTTCACGCACGAGATGTTGCTCTCGGCGCGCCGGTAGAGGAAGTCGAGCACTTCTCGATGCCGATCCATCCCGAGCCCGCTCGAGCGAAACGCGAGCCCTTCGATCTCGGCGCGCTCTTCCAGCTGGATGCGCGCCAGGGACGCGAGGTTGCTCCATTCGTTCTCCGAGCAATCCTCCGGCAGCAAGAGCACGAGCGTCGCTTCCTGGAGACGCCATGGGATGCAAAGCGAGGTGAGCGCCTCGATGTTGCTCAACTGCTCGAACGCCTCGCGGTCGATCCTTGCTGTCAGCAGATCTTTGGGGAGCGTGATCTCGTGCCTCTTTGCATAAGAGCTCTCGATGCTCATCGTCGTCCTCACTTCTTCTTCTTGAAGAGGTTAAGGGGGTTCCACCAGGCGCCTCGCTCTGGCCTCGGTTCATCCGGCGCGACCTCCTTTTCTCGCGGCGGCGTCTCTTCTACCAATGGCTCGTTTGAAAGCAGGTCGTCGAGCAACGTGTCAAAAGAAGGCTGCGTGTCTGGCGGTCGTGTCTCCGGCGGCTGTGTTAGCGTCGGGACGTCATTGAAGAATTGTGGAGGCATCGGCGCGCCCGCCATGATCCGTTGCGGTAGCTCCTCGGGGAACCCGAAGTCAATTGGCGTGGGGTAGGCGCTCGGTGGGACGTAGGCGACGCAATCACCCGTCTGCGCTCTGTTCTGAAACTCTTGCTCGTTCGCCACCAGATGCACGTCACGCTTACACTGGTTACAGTGGCGCGTGTAAGGATCGAGCGTCTCACCGAGTGATTGCCACTGCATCGGGCAGACGAACTCGAACATGTTCACGCACGAGATGTTGCTGTCGACGCGTCGGTAGAGGAAGTCGATCGCGTTCCTGTGCTCCTTGGAGCTTAACCCGCTGGAGCGGCAGAGGAGCTGGTCTGCCTCGTGGCAGACCGCGAGCACGAGCGAGACATTGAGCGCGAGCTCTTCCCACCGATCCTCGTCGATATCTTCGGGCAGCAAGAGCGTGAGCGTGTCGTCGGCGAGGCGCCATGGGAGGCAGTCGTAACCGATCGCGTATGCTTTCTCCAAAATGGCGAGCGCGCGCTCGTCGATCCTTGCCGCGAGCAGGTTGTCGGGGAGGTCGATGTCGTGGCGACTTCCGAACGAGTCTTCGATGACTTTCATCGCGGGGCTCCTTGGCACGAGCTGCTTCACGTTTCTTGCGAAACCATGAGTCTAGCGTGTTCCGTGAGGGATGTCAGGTGCAGGCGATGAGCGCTGGCGCCGAGGGAAAAAATGGGGGCGCGGGGTTTTCCAGTCCGT
>JAYZVO010000192.1:0-18158 GCA_036155555.1 Myxococcota bacterium | reverse complement strand
ATCGGGAGGCGCCGGCCTTGGTTTTGTTTGGTCCGCACCCGCAAACAAACCTCTCCCTCGGCAGGCTCGAACGCGTCGAACCCCATGGGCAAGATGCGCGAGGCGCCTGGAATCACACCGGAAGCAATGAATCGAGATTTTGCCTCATTTGAGACAAATGTCATCGGACCTGCCGCGAGAAAACGCGCGAGCCCTTTATTTATGCGGGTGGGGAGCTTGCTCAACATGTCTATGCCGCCCGAGTGAGTGACCACCAGAGAGGGGACATCGAACATCTTCCCCAACACGCGCGCGATCCAACCTCCGGGCAAGAGCCAGTGCCCTACCACCCAGTCGAACCGCTCGCGCATCAACCAACGCGCGCCCTCGACGAGCATCGCGCCGATGGCGACTGGCGCGAGCCCGAGCAACAAGGGGTTCGTCGCGATGTTCTCCGGCGCTCCGGCGCCATAAAACAGCACCTCTCGCGCACGCGGCGCGTAGGGTACGCGGTGGACGCCCTGCTCGCCACGAGCATCCCTCGCCGCGCCCGTATCGGGAGCGCGCCAGGTCAGGACCGTGACGTTTGCGCCGAACGCCTCGAGCTCCTCGCGCCAACGTCGCACGAAGATCCCCGAGATATCCTGTTCATCCCGAGGATAACTGCTGGTGATGCAGAGAATTCTCATGCTCAGTCGAGCCGAAGCTCGGATGGCTCCTTGCGCAATCGCCGCAACATGCCTCGCATCAGAATCCCCGAGATCGGGAGGACAACCTGATGAATGCGAAAACCCGAGACCTCATCTGCATAAATCGGGCGCACGACAGGTTGCGTCACGCGCGCGCCGTGCTCCCCCAAACGGAGCAGCAAATCATTCGGGTAGCCATAACGAGGGTAGATGTCATCGAGCGGGAGCGCCTCGACCATGTCTTTATGGATCGCGGTATAACCACACTGCGCATCGGTGAGGCCGGGCAAGCCAGCGATCCAACCGGTCACGCTTCCCAAAAGGCGCGTGCCCGCGCGTCTCGCGAGCGGCATACGGTTCGCCTCGGGGTGCGCGAGGCGGTTGCCCTTGGCATAATCCGCCTCGCCGCGCACGACCGGGAGCAGGACCGCCTCGAGCTCGCCGGGGTCCATTTGATCATCGCCCGCCATCACCGCGATCACATCTGCGCCCTGGTTCACCGCCTCGCGGTAACCTCGCGTGATGGCGCCGCCAACACCTCGGTTAAAGCCGAGGCGGATGACGCGCATGCGCGCGTCATGCAGCGCGCTCGAGCGCGCTGCGGCGTAGGTTTCATCGGGGGAGCCGTCGTCGATGACGATCACGAGATCCACATACGAGGGGACCTTCTCGAGCGTCCTCGGCAACAGCATCGCTTCGCAATAGGCGGGGATCACTACCGCGATTTTCTTGGCTTCGAGCATGGCATCTACGGGGGGTGTGGTTTCTTGCCTTCGGTCTCCTTTGCATAACCTCGCAAAGGAGATCAACGCAAACGGATAAACCAGCTGCTCGGGTTGATCGGGAGCCCCTTGTGACGCAGCTCGAAGTAGAGCTTTGGCCCCTCGAGGCTGCCGGATGCCCCGGACGTCGCGAGCTTCTCGCCGCGGTCGACCTTCTGCCCCGGCTCGACCTCGATCTTGTCGAGGTGTGCGTAGAGCGAGTGATAGGAGGAGCCATGATCGACGATCACGACGCGACCATATCCCTCGAAGCGCTCCGCGTAGACAACCAGGCCACCTGCGGTGGACTTGACCTCGGTGCCAGGCTCGACCTCGTAGGTATAGCCCGTGTGACGCACGTAGCTCGACGAGGAGCGTTGCTTTCGCGGCCCGTAGGTATGCGTCGGTGACTTCGAGACGGGCGGAACGAGCGTCCCCTTGAGACGGTGGAAGTCGCGCTGCGTCGGGTTTTGCAACATCAACCCCATCTCGCGCGCGAGCTCCTCTTCGGTCAAGCTGAGGTCGCGATCGATCTCTTCGGGGGATGCCTTCTTGGCGGCCTCGAGCGATCCCGCGTGCGATGCATCTGCGGCATCCGCGCGCCCTTTTTGCTGCGCGAGCTCGATAATCAGCGAGCTCTGGCGGTTGACCAGCTCTTGCACGCGCTGGCGCCCGACATCGAGCGCTGCGACGAGTTCGTGCTCCTCGCGGCGCGCACGCCGCGCCTCTGGCGCGGCGTGATCGAGCAAGCGCTCCAGATCACTCGAGGCGCCCGGACGCCATCCTCTGGCGCCGCGTACATGTGCGCGATCGGCGCGCTCCCAGGCGATCTGATTGCGGATAAGCTGCTTTTGCAATCGAACGGTGGCGCGACGCGTGATGTCGAGCTCTTCGAGCGTCTCGGCGATCTTTTTGTCGTGGCGACCGATGACGGTCTCGAGGCGGTCCGCCGCGCCTCGCGCGGCGTGCGCGCGAGCGCCCGCCTCTTCCAGGCGAGAGAAGACCGTGGTCGGAGCATTGGCAGCCATCAACTCGATGGTTCCCAGCAATCCGATCAGAGTCAGCGCCGCACCGGCACCAATGATACCGCGTTTGAATTTGGATAAGGCCATGGCTCCCTCTCTCTGTTGTCAGCGCGCTGGCGCGAAGCGCGAGCGCCCGAACACGAGCGCGGGGCGCGTGCCAGGGAGTGACTTCGAGCGTGCGCGGCTCCCTTCGCCCTGTGCGACGAGGCGTCCGACGAGGACACCGAGCGCTGGCGAGAGCACCACGGGGAGGATGACGATAAACCATGTCCAGGTCGCGCCCGCGTCGACGCCAGTGAGCGTTGTCGCCCAGCGCGCGAGCGCGAGCTGTGTGACGAGCAAGGTCGTCGTCGCGAGCACTCCGGAGAGCACGCCGAGGAAGGCGCCGCGCAACATGGTCGGGCGACGCAGCGCACCGCGAGAAGCGCCGAACATCTCGAGGAGTTCGGTCTCGTGGGACTCGAGCTGGCGGATGCGGCGCAAGAACGCCGCGAGCAGGATCGCGGCGACCAGCGCCATCACGATGGCGATGACAAGAGCGACGCTGATGGCGCTGCGCGCGGCCTCCATCAACCTGAGCGCGTCAGCCGAGGGGACATCCACGGCCGAGACCTCGTCTCTGGCTTCGAGGCCAGAGACGTTGGCGGCGAGTTCGATGTGACCATGGAGCGGGACCACCGGCGAGAGGATCACGCTGGTGGGCATCATCGCTTCGCTCAGGCCGAGTTGTTGGACGCGCTCGGCGCCGAGCTTGGCGCGGAGCTCCTCGAGCGCTTGCGCAGGCGCGCGAACGCGCGCCGACTCGACCATCGACCACGCCTCGACCTCGGAGCGGAGCGCCTGCGCGGTGTCATCGCGTTTATCGCCAAGCTCGGTGGAGAGGTAAATCACAGGTTCGTAAGCGGAGAGCCAGCCGAGCGCGTGCGCGTGAGCGCGCGCGCCGAGCAACAGCATCACGCCGGGGACAACCAACGCCAGTGAGAGCAGGAGCACCACCGCGGCGGTCTCGTAGGGCCGCTCGCGGAGCGCATGAGAGGCAGGTCGAATCATCGTCGCACCCCGATATGCTCGGGCGCCGGTGCGTGGAGCGAGCGCTCGGTCGGCTCGACCCGACCGTCTTCGAGCCTGAGCTCGACGCCTCGGCCAGTCATCGGGCCGACCGCTTCACGCGAGAAGAGGATGACGGTGGAGCCCTCGAGGTGGAGTTTCCTGAGGTAGCTACGCGCGCGCTTCTTCCAGGCGGGGTCGAGACCTTCGACGCCGCCGTCGATAAGAATCATCGCGGGTGTCCCGACGCAGGCGCGACCGATGGCGACCACGCGACGCTCGGATTCGGTGAGCGCTTCGAGCGGCATGTTTCGCAACGCGCCGAGTTCGAGCGCCTCGATGACCACCTCGACCTGTTGCGCGGCGCGGCGCGTCTCTCCGCGCGCGACGAGCGGCAGCAGGAGGTTCTCGAGGACGGTGCGATCTTCGAGCAGCGAGGGCTTCTGAGCGCAGGCGCCGATGCGACGACGCAGCGACTCGAGCTTGCGTCGAGGCAACCTGTCGAGGTTTCGCCCGCCGACAATCAGCGTACCTTCACGGGTGAGGAGGCGCAGGCTGAGCAGCTCGAAGAGCACGCTCTTGCCGCAGCCCGACTCGCCAGTGATATCGGCCCAGCTTCCTTGCTCGAGCTCGAAGCTGACGTCATCGAGCAGCGCGCCATCACGCCGCGGATGTGGGATGTTCAAATGGTAGCACGAGATCATGATCCGCTTCCTTGCGTCTCATCGCGCGATGGCGGTGACTTTGTAGAAAAGCACCGCCTTCGACGAACCTTGTCCTTGGTTCTCAAACGCCGCGCGCTTCGCGCGGCTTTATGTCATGCGACCTGTCTAGCAGGTCACGCGTTGGCCAGGAAAGACTCGACCAACGCGATAAGCGAGAGGTCTTCCTCTGCGGGCAAGCAGCCGTTCCAAGCCTCCGCGCCGGTCTTCTTGAACGCTGGCGCGATCTTGGGGGGAGCGAGCGACTTGTGGACGCCAGTCCCGCTGCTCGTGTTGGAGAAGGAGAGGATCGGCTTATTTGGCAATCCTTCCGAAGACTTCGCGGCGTCACTCTGGACGATTCGCGGCATCTCGTCAAGGTTGGCCACGACCTGCGTCTGGAGATCGTCATCCTCGATCTCCTCGGACTCCTCGTCTCCGCTATCGTTCGACCCCATGGCCGCGAGGCGACTCTTAAGGCTCGAGATGTCGACGTGATCGCCCCCTTCCTGGAACTCGAACGCGTCGGCGCCCTTCTCCTCGAGCTCGAGCGCTGCCTGCGGGACGCGCTCTTGTGACGGGGTGAAGTCCTCGACGACGTCATCGACCTCGTCCTCCCCCTCGGTGTTCTTGGGCTCGAGGCCAGCGAACTCGTCGTACTTGCCCGAGAGCAGGTTCTTGTAGAGCTCGCGGTGCGTGGTCTGCATCAACTGCTTGATGCTCTTGTTGCGCGTGGTGCGGTCGGTGATGTCCGCGAGTTTCTCCTCGTAGGAGATGATGCGCGTGTCGAGGATGGCACCAGAGTGGAAGATTTGCGTCTCGATCTGGTGTGACGGCGCGCCGCGATCCTCGGTCTGAATGTGGAACGTCTTGCCCCGGTATTGCACGTCGTTGTTGTAACCAATGAGCATATTGTCTCCGCGTACATCACAGCGTCGAACGCGCGCCCGAGCCATGCCTCACATCTCTCGAACGCATCTTTCTCACCCAGAATCACTCTTCTATCCGGTTTAACACATAGCGCGGCCCACTCACAACCCATCGGATGCATCCAAGTGGCATTTGTGGCCAGCGCGCTCGCGTCATCACGAGGGGCAGGCGACACCACGACGCGACGCGCGAGCGTGATGGTTGCGCGCAGAGATCGACTGTGCTTGGATATCGCGCGGCGCGCCTTTTGACGGCAGACAGGGCGCATGCCCCCTTGAAAACACCGACCGAACGGATGTGTGATGAGTCAGGACGACCTCCCCGAACCGAACCTCTGTGACCTCCCCATCGGCGTCTTCGACAGCGGCGTGGGCGGTCTGACCGTGGCGCGCGCGATGCGCGCGCGGCTCCCACACGAGTCGATCATTTACCTCGGTGACACCGCGCGCGTCCCGTACGGCAACCGCGGCGCGGACACCATCCGACGCTACGCGCTCAACGCCGCGCACACGCTCGTCGAGCAAAACGTCAAGGCGCTGGTGATCGCCTGCAACACCGCCACCGCGCACGGCATGGATGCCCTGCTCGAGACCTTCCCCGACATCCCCGTCATCGGCGTGGTCGACCCCGTGGCCCGCGAAGCCGCCGCGCGCACAGACACCGGACACATCGCCGTCACGGGCACCCGCGCCACGATCACCTCGCGCTGCTACGAGCAAGCGCTCGAGCGCTTGCTCCCAAACGTCACGATCACCTCGGTGCCCTGCCCTCTCTTTGTCCCCCTGGCAGAAGAAGGCTGGACCGAGGGGCATGTCCCGGAAGAGGTCGCGCGCGCTTACCTGGAGCACCTCGGCGAGTCATCGATCGACACGTTGATTTTGGGCTGCACACACTACCCGCTGCTGCGCACGACCATCGCCACGTTGCTCGACTCGATCATGCCTCGTCATGTCACGCTGCTCGACTCCGCGCAGGCAACCGCGCGCGCGGTTGCCGAGTTGTTGCGGGAGCGCAACCTTCTTAGAGAGGTTCCTGAAGGGACCGAGCCCGGCGATGATCGCGCGATGATGCGCTTTTTTGTCACCGACGAGCCGCGCGGCTTTATGGGGACCGCCGTGCGCTTTTTTGGCGGCCCGGTCGCCAAGGCAGAACACATCGACATCACGCCGCTGGCAAAATAAACCGAACCGACTGAAAACACTGAGCAATTATTACCCAGCGCGCTTCCACGGATTGGAGAGACAAATGATCGACGACGCCCTCGACTTCGACCTCGCAAAGGCTTCATGCACCCTGCTCATCATGGCCACGCTGGCCATCCCGAGCGTCGCCTCCGCGCAGGTTCCTACCCCGGACACCGCCCCCCCGGCAGAAAACGCCGAGCCGCTCCCGCCACAAAAAAGCCGCGTCACGATCGCGGTCTCCCCCGGCGACGCCACCCTGATGATGGGAGAGACCTCCGTCAAACCAGGGAGCACGCTCGAGCTCTCGCCGGGAACCTACGAATTTACCGTCAGCAAGGAAGGCTACAAGACGCGCATCGAGACGGTGGTTATTGGCGAAGGCGCGCCGCGCGTGATCATGAGCGTCAACCTGAGCAAGACCGATCCAGACACGCTGATGGTCGGCCGCACGGGCGGGCTCGTCGAGAACCTTGGCGAGGCGAGGAGGCCGGTTGGTTGGAGCGCGCTGATCGTGGGCGTCGGGTTGACGGCGACGGGGATCGCGCTCGCGGCAACCAGCGGTGTCCCGGAGAGCTGCTCGCAGCTCGATCCCGAACCATGCGGCGACGCGCGTGATCTGGCGGGTTGGTCCGTCTTCACAGGCGCGCTCGGGGGCGCGCTGACTGCGGGAGGATTGGGGCTCTTGATCTGGGATTCGCTGGCAGGATCGCCAGCGTCTTCTTCGGAGGAGGGCACGAGCGCGCGTCGCTCGCTACGACTTCGCCCGCGCCCTCAAGCAAGGGGCGCGGGCCTCGTCTTCGAGCTCGGGTTCTGAATCACCCGAGGATCGAGCGCGTCTTGATCTCCCAGCCATCATCGAGCCAGAGCATGTTGCCTGGCTCGAGCGTCTGCCACTGCTCGCCGGGGCAGGAGTCATTGCTCATCACGAGCACCGCGCGATAGTGCGGGTGCTCCACAGGGCGCGTGCGATGACCGGCAAAGAGCGGCTTATCTGCTGGCGCCTGCACTCCATTCCACACCCTGTAGTAGAGCGGTCGGTCAAAGGACGAGGCGACGAGCAGGCGCTCGGTCGCGAGCATGCTCGCGTAACCTCGCTCGATCCCCCCTTCCGTGCTCTGCGCGAGCTTTGCGAGACCGCTCGCCACAGCCTCGGCAGCGCGCGCGCGCTGATGCGATGCGGCGTGGAAGGCGTCCTGGTGGAAGAGCTCGTCGAGCAAGTAGAAGAAGCGCGCGGCGGTCGCCGCGCTGCCTGGCACGTTGCGTTGCAAGAAGTCCGGCAAGGCCGCGATCATCGCCTCGGCCGTGGCGTCGAGCTCCTCGGTCGCGCCCCCCTCCACATAGAGCCATTTGCGAAAACGGTGGGGAGGAAGCTCGGCGCTCGAGGCGCCGATCTCCTCGGTGGCGTAGCCGATGATTTCGCGCGAGCGCAAATCCGAGAGCAACCCGAGCGGCTCGAGGACGCCACCTGTCACCCTGGGGTTCTTGCGCTCGAGGACGCGCCCGTCCTGAATCCAACCGATCCCCAACCCGCCCCATCGATCCTGGCTGGCGTCATCTCCGAGCTCGGCGCGAGCCTGGTTGAGCGCCACGGACGTGAGGCTGTCGTCGTTATTGAAGAAACCGAATATTTGCTGAGACATGCTTGCTCTCCTTTGAGAAGGCGGTCTTTTGCGCTATCACGTCGAGCGAGTGTCGGTGTCCAAGAACCCACCAACCCTTCGCAAAACATCAATGCAACAACGATGCCAAATCCATCGCCCGAGGTGCATCGCGTGGCTCCTGGCCATGCTCCTGATGGGGTGTTACGCCCACCGTGGGGTACCACGCGGGGGCTCTTCGCAGGAGATCCTCGATGAGGCCGCCCAGGCGTGTACGCGCAGGGACAGTGCGGCCGCCAGGCACCTGCTCGAGCGTCACCAAAGAGACCACCCCGGCGCCCCCGAGCACGAGCGAGTCGCCGAGGCGCTCGCTTCCGGCGATCCTTGCCAGACATTCTCTGATCGATCCGGGGGTGGGGGGTAATTCTTTCCCCCATCCCGGATAAAAATGTCAGCCCGGTGCCCAAAATTGTGATCTGGATCGCGGATCACCCACCTATAGAACAAAAACGACCACAGGAGAGATTCCATCATGACCACGACGAGAGACTTCGACGCGCTCGTGCTCGACATCGAGGGGACGACGACCCCCATCAGCTTTGTCTATGACGCCCTCTTCCCCTACGCCGCCCGCGCCTTCGAAGCCTTCCTGCGCCAGAACAGCCAGGACTTGCGAGACGCCTTCGAGGCGCTCGCCGAGCAAGCGCGCCGCGATCAGGCAGAGGGACTGGAGGCGCCATCGGTCGATCCCGAGGATGTCGAGAGCGCGCTCGCCAACGTGCGCTGGCAGATGGAGAACGATCGCAAGACCACGACGCTCAAGGAGCTTCAGGGAAAGATCTGGCGTGATGGTTACATGCGCGGGGATCTTGAGGGGGAGGTCTTTGACGATGTGCCCAGGTTGCTCGAGGCCGCGACCGCGGCGGACATCCCTGTCAGGATCTACTCCTCGGGGAGCGTCGAGGCGCAGAAGCTCTTGTTCGGATATTCTGTCGCCGGAGATCTGACGGTGCACCTGTCGGGTTATCATGACACGACGACGGGACCGAAGAAGGTCGCCAGCAGTTACGAGACGATCGCCTCACAGATGGGCATCGATGCAGCGAGGTTGCTGTTTGCCACGGACAACCTGGACGAGGCGATCGCGGCGAGGGAGGCGGGTTGGCAGGTCGTGGTGATGGATCGCCCGGGCAACCATCCGTTGCCCGAGCATGACTTCGAAGTGCTCGCGACCTTCGAGCCACTTATCGAAGTGATGTGATCACTTCTCCTCGGACTTCTCCGACTTCTCGGATTTCTCCTCGGCAGGCTTCTCCTCCTTGACCTCTTTCTTCTCCTCGGAAGCCTTCTCCCCATCGTCCTTGGCGGGCTTCTCTTCGGCTGCCTTTTCTTTCTCCTTGGCGGCCTCGACGCGCTGCGCCTCTGCGAATGAGACGAGCTCCTTCTCGGTGCCGAGCGCGCGCGCCAGGGTCTCTTTCTCCTCGGCGCCTTCGGTGGCTTCGGTCGCGGCCTTGGCGGGAGCGATCTTTTCGACCTGCTGACCGATCACCTCTGCGCCCCAGGCGGTCATTTTGACGGCGGCGTGATCCGGTTGCCAGCCCGCCAACTGCGCCACGGTCGTCACAGGCCAGTGCCCGTAATGTGCAAGGCGCTTGCCCGCCGTATCAGGCCATGGCGCGACGAGCGCGGCCACGGTCAGGACGCCGAGCGCGGCGGCATAATAGGCCCACTTCCCGCGACGGATCGCGAGCTTGAGGATAAGCGGGAGGATAAACGCGCCGACGGTCGCCGCGATGGCGATCAACCAACCTGTCTCGAGCCACTCTCCGAGGAAGGCGCCGATCAACCACCACGAGAGCATGACCGGGAGCAAGAGCAGCGACCACTTCATCGCGCCGATGGCGAAGGTCACCTTTTTGGATTGCTGAGACTGCACGACCGCGATCTCACCATCCTTCTTCTTTTTCTTCTTCTTACCCTTCTTGTCCGCCTTGGCGTCAGCCTGCTCCTCTTCCTCCTCGGGGGCGCTCTCCTTGGCGGGCGCCTTGGCCTCGGGTGTGGGCTTGTGAGGTTCGGGCTCGAGCTCGCGCTTTGTAGGCTTTGGCGCAGGCGGCTCTTCCTCGTCAGCTTCAGCTTCGAGCGCGGCATACTTTGCCTCGAACTCGGCGTCGACATCATCCCCGTGGATGCTCTCCAGTTCAGCGAAGGCGTCAGCGAAGGGATCTGGCTCTTCCTTTTGCTCGCCGCCAGGTTTCACCGCGCCTGTCTCATCCCCGGTCTCCAGGTCAGCGAGGAACGCTTCGATATCCTCACCACCCTCCTCTTCCTCCTGCGAGGCGGAGTCGGTGTTGGAGGAAGCGCGCTGGTTGAGGCTCGCCAACAGGTCGTCGGTTTCCTGGTTCGAGAGGCCGTCTTTATCTTTATCGCTCATGCTGCTCTTGCTCGCTCGAGGGGCGCACCAGTGACCCACCGAGGGTTGGCTGGCTGCGCCGGTGATGGAGAAGGAGAGGTGTCGCCTCTTGTATCGTTGGACACGAGCCACGACCACGAGGTCACAAAATCTCTCGTAACCAAAGGTAACCACGAGATGGCGCGTGCACCAGAACAACATCCAAAGACATCTATTCGATGCGAGAGAACGTGGTGTTCAGGAGCGACGCACGCCAGTGGTTCTCTTGCAGCAAACGGATGGCTCGTGGTAATTTAATCCAGTCCCTTCAGGGCCAGCACCATTAAAAACCATCCTCTTCCTATGGATACGAGGATGGTGGCCGCCAAAGTTTATCCCCTGATCCCAAATGCCACATCAGGGGCACTGCTCATGGGAAAGTGAACGACGATGCGATTTCCAGAAGTTGGCGAAAGCTTTGCGGGCAAATATCGGATTGACGCGATGCTGGGGAGTGGTGGATTTTCCAGGGTCTACCGCGCCACGCAACTCGATCTGGATCGTCAGGTCGCCATCAAGATCCTCCAACCCCCCGTCACCATCACCAGCGTCAACGCTGTCGAGGAGCGCGACGAGAAGTTGCGCGCGCTGATGAGCCGCTTCGAGCGCGAGGCCCGCATGGTCTCGAAGCTCAAGAGCCCACACACCATCACGATGTACGACTACGGTCAGACCGACGATGGCCAGCTCTACATGAGCCTGGAGTTCGTCGACGGGTTGACGTTGACGGACCTGCTGGCGAGGGATGGCGCGCTCGCGCCAGACCGCGTCTCCAAGATCATGCGCCAGGTGCTCATGAGCCTCTACGAGGCGCACCAGTACGGCATGCTCCATCGCGACATCAAACCTCAAAACATCATGGTGTACGAGCACTTCGGGATGACCGATCAGGTCAAGCTGCTCGACTTTGGCATCGTCAAGCTCATTGGCCGAGAGGCACAAAAGGATGTCACCGACCTGACCTCGGATGACACGCTGGTGGGGACGCCTCGTTATATGTCGCCCGAGTACATCCGCGGCGAGGACATCATCCAGGCTTCCGATATCTACAGCCTGGGGTTGGTGATGTACGAGCTGCTCGTGGGTGAGCAGGCGATCCAGGCGAACTCCTCGATCCAGATCATCGGCCAGCAGCTCGAGCGCGAGTCCTTTTACCTGCCTCAGAACCTCGGGCATATCGACCCCGCGCTGCGCGCCATTATCAATGGGATGGTCGAGAAGAACACCTCGATGCGCTACACCAGCACGAAGCAAATCATCGAGGATCTCGAGGCGCGAGACCGCGACCCGAACACCATCCCACCGAACGCGCCGAAGCTCTTTGCTGCTCCAGCCCTGGGCATCGAACCGACGGACCGACTCCCCGGCGCGCGTCGCCAGATAAGATCCGAAGAGACCGCGCACATCGCCAGCCCGTCGCCAGACTTCTACGCTGACGAGGTAAACAAGGGAGGCAACAAGGGGATGGTAGCGCTGCTGGGCGTCGGCATGCTCGCAGTGATTGCCATGGTCGGCTTGCTCGGCGCGATGGCGCTCTCGGAGTCCTCTCCTGCCCAGTCCGAACCAAAACCCGACGTCGAGGCTTCGCTGGCAAACACCACCGAGAGTCAGACAACACCCGCGGCAGAGAAGCCCGCCGAGGTCGCCGCCGTCCAGGCCGCAGAGACCTTCACCATCTCCTCGACGCCAGATGGCGCCATGCTTGTCATCAACAGCAAGCCTCACGGGAAGACGCCCGCCAGCCTCTCGAGCAAGGATATCGCCTTCCCGGCAAATATCGAGGTCGAGCATGAAGGGCGAAAGGCGACGGCCAAGCTCGACGCCCCCGAAGACCTCGAGCTCGAGCTCCCCGAGGTAGTCGCAAAAGAGAAAGAGGAGAAGAAACCCTCGCGCGACTCCAGGAGTCCGAAGAAGAGCACGAGGAAAGAGACGCGCAAGGTCGCGAAGACCGAAACGCGCGAAGCGACCAGGGCAAAGGAAGAGAAGCCCGCCGAGGTCAAGAAGACGTCCCCGACAGAGCCGAAGCAAAAAGGTCTCGGTCTCAAAGGGCTCCCGACCCTCGATCCATAAGCCTCTTCCACCTCTCCACAGACTTTCTGAACCCTCCTCGCCGTTTCTGCGCCATTTCTGCGCGCCATTTCTGCGCGCCATTTCTGCGCCGCCGTTTCTGTGCTGCCATTTCTGCGCCGCCGTTTCTGCGCTCCATCTGCGCCGCCGTTTCTGCGCTCCATTTGTGCACAGGTTGGCGCCCGCGGGGCGTTTGGCACGATGTTTGGGATAGCATCGTCCAGGAAACATCCACGCCTATCCAACCAAACATCGTGCCAAACGCCCCGACGGCATCGCGTTGGCGCCGCACGCTCTGTCCAGGGTCGCGATGTTGCGGTCACAGGCAGATGTCCTGTTGCCTCTCGTCGATAGGACGCGGTATACCAGGGACGAACGGCCAATAAATGGAGCGACAAGTGTCGACGATGCCCTGGGAAGCCCAGGCCATTAGCTTCGACCTTCGAAGCAAACCGGAGCGCAGTGTGTTCAACGTCCAATCTCAAATCACTCGGGGCGCCTCGACGATGCTTTTGGGCATCGCGGTGATGGCCACGCTCTCGTCGAATGCCTGGGCGCAAAGCGATGAGGAGAAAGCCAGGACATTTTACGAAGAAGGGGTCAAGTCCGCCTACGCGGGCAACTACGGCGAGGCGATCTACCAGTTCAAGCAAGGGCACACGCTCGCGCCCAACGGGCTGTTCACCTACAACATCACCATCGCCTACCTGAAGACGAACAACTTCGATGATGCGTTGAGGTATGCGCGCGAGACCGAGGAGCGGCACGGCGACCTCGACGAGAAGTTGCGCACACGCAACCTCGCCAGGATGAGCGCCATCCACACCAGGCGCCATACGCTCGACGCGGCCGCGGATATCAGCGACGCGCTCGAGAAGGCGCAGGCGAGCAAGAGCACTGACGCCACGCTCACCGAGCCGACGACCTCTGGTCGAAGCGGCCTCGGTGGTGTCGGCTATGCGGGCCTCGGCATCACGGTGCTCGGGAGTGGCCTGATGCTCGGTTCGCTCTACTTCAACAACAAGCTCAAGGGCTACGTCAACGATGACGGCACGATCTCGGCCGAGGACGAGGCCGAGGCGGTCAAGGCAAGAACCTCGGGGCTCGCCTTGCTCATCAGCGGGAGCGCTGTAGCGCTGACAGGCGTGGGGATGTTTGTCTACGCGCTCGGGTCGCGAAACAAGGGAGCCAAGGCAAACCTCATGCTCGCGCCGACGCGCGGCGGCGCCGCGATGGGAATCAACGTCAGGTTCTAACCGACCCGAATACATCACCAATAAAAAGGCCGCGGACCTTCTCGAGTAGAGAAAGTCCGCGGCCTTTTTTGTATCTCACGCGCGCTGACGTGGCGGCTTCGCTTCACGAAGCCACCACGTCTGGCGGTGTCTCACTCGCCAGCGGCGAGCTCGTCTTCATCGGAGCTGCCGTACTTCTTGGCGAGGTGCGGCGGGAGCTCGTCGGGGCGCTCCACGACGTGCTGGAGGCGCTGGTATTGGGTGGCACCGGTACCCGCAGGGATAAGGCGACCCATGATGACGTTCTCCTTGAGACCGCGAAGGCGGTCGACCTTGCTCGCGAGGGCAGCCTCGGTGAGGACCTTGGTCGTCTCCTGGAAGGAGGACGCCGAGATGAAGCTCTCGGTGGAGAGCGACGCCTTGGTGATCCCGAGCAACAAGTCCTGAGCGACGGCGGGGCGACCGCCTTTCGCGAGGATCTTGGCGTTGACCTCGTCGAACTGGTGACGCTCGACCTGCTCGTCGGTGAGGAAGTCGGTGTCGCCGACCTCGACGATGCGAACCTTGCGGAGCATCTGGCGCACGATAAGCTCGATGTGCTTGTCGTTGATGCGCACACCCTGGAGGCGGTAGACCTCCTGGATCTCGTCGACGAGGTACTTCGCGAGCTCCTTACGACCCTTGACGCGCAAGATGTCGTGTGGGTTCTCGGAACCTTCCATCAGCGGCTCGCCAGCGCGCACGCGGTCGCCCTCGTGCACCGTGATGTGGCGCGACTTGGGGATCTGGTACGACTTGGCATCGCCCACATCTGGCGTGACGATGACGGTACGCTTTCCTTTGGTCTCGCGACCGTAGGAGACGACGCCATCGATCTCGGAGATGATCGCGTGCTCCTTGGGCTTGCGTGCCTCGAAGAGCTCGGCGACGCGAGGCAGACCACCGGTGATGTCCTTGTTCTTGGTGGTCTCGCGAGGGATCTTGGCGAGGACCGTACCTGGCTCGACCTCTTGCGCCTCGTTGACGAACAACGCGGCGTCGACAGGAAGGAAGAAGCTCGAGAGCATCTTCGAGTTCTTCTTGCTCCCCTCACGGACCGAGATACGAGGACGCACGCTGGAGTCGCGGCTCTCGATAATCACCTTACGCGAGAGACCCGTGTTCTTATCGACGCGCTCCTCCATCGAGACACCTTCGATGATGTCTTCGAAGTGGACGAAGCCTTGCTGGTCGGTAAGGACTGGCGTGGCGAAGGGCTCCCACTCGGCAAGGGCGTCGCCCTGTGCCGAGGTCGCCCCTTCGGCGAAGTAGAGGTTGGCGCCGTAGACGATCGGGTAGCGCTCGCGCTCACGCCCTTGCTCGTCATGGATCGAGACCTCACCGTTACGGCTCATGACCGTGTAGACAGTGGTGCCGTTGACCTCTTTCTCGACGAACTTGATGTTGTGGTAGCGAACCTCACCACCACGACGAACCTCGTGCTTGGACTGCTCGGCCGAACCGGTCGCGACACCACCAATGTGGAAGGTACGCATGGTCAGCTGAGTGCCAGGCTCACCGATGGACTGCGCGGCGATCGTGCCGACAGCCTCACCGACGTTGACGAGGCGACCACGCGAGAGGTCACGCCCGTAGCACAGCGCGCAGACGCCATCGAGCGTCTTACACGTGAGGCCGGAGCGAATACGCACGCGCTCGATGCCGGAGTTCTCGATCTGCTCGGCGCGAACCTCGTCGATCGGCTCGTTGGCGTCGACGAGCATCTCGTCGTTCTGATCCCAGATGGGCTCGAGCGCCACGCGGCCGAGGATGCGGTTCTTGAGCGGCTCGATGACCTCGCCGCCCTCGTAGAGCGCGGTGATGTCGATGCCGTCGAGCGTGCCGCAGTCGTACTCCTGGATGGTGCAGTCGTTGGCGACGTCCACGAGGCGACGGGTCAGGTAACCCGAGTTCGCCGTCTTGAGCGCGGTATCCGCCAGACCTTTACGCGCACCGTGCGTCGAGATGAAGTACTCGAGCACCGTCAGACCCTCACGGAAGTTAGCCGTGATGGGCGTCTCGATGATCTCACCCGATGGCTTGGCCATCAAACCGCGCATCCCGGAGAGCTGACGCATCTGCTGTGCAGAACCACGCGCGCCGGAGTCGGCCATGATGTAAATCGAGTTGAACGATTGCGTCGAGAGCTGCTCGCCCGTCTTGGGGTCGGTGTAGGTCGACTTCTCGATGCCGTCGAGCATCGTCTTGGCGATCTTCTCGGTACAAGAAGCCCAGATATCGACGACCTTGTTGTAGCGCTCACCGTCGGTGATGAGACCCTCGGTGTACTGGTCCTCGATCTCGGTGACCTCTTCGGTCGCCTTGCCGACGATATCCCACTTGGTCGCGGGGATGTGCATGTCGTCCATGGCGATCGAGACGCCAGCCTTGGTCGCGTAGGTGTAACCCGTGGTGCGCAAGGCATCCGCGAGGAGCACGGTCGCCTTGGAGCCGGAGCGACGGTAAGCCATGTCGATGATCTTACCGAGCGACTTCTTGTCCATCTGGCGGTTGACGACGTCGAACTCGATCTCGTCAGGCACGACCTCGTAGAAGATCACGCGGCCTGTGGTGGTCGCGTAGATCTTGCCTTCGTGGCGGACCTTGATGCTCGCCTGCAAGTGCAGCTCGCCATGGTCGTAGGCCATGCGCACTTCGTCGAAGCTCGAGAAGAAGCCCTGCGTCGGGAGACCGTTGGCGTCCTCGCGGTAGCAACCCCTGGCGAAGGGACGCTCGCGCGTCATGTAGTAGCACCCGAGGACGATATCCTGCGAGGGCACGATGATCGGCGAGCCGTGTGCTGGCGAGAGGATGTTGTTCGTGCTCAGGAGCAGAACGCGAGCCTCCATCTGCGCCTCGAGCGAGAGCGGCAGGTGAACAGCCATCTGGTCGCCGTCGAAGTCAGCGTTGTACGCCGCGCAGACGAGCGGGTGGACCTGGATAGCCTTGCCCTCGATGAGCACGGGCTCGAACGCCTGGATGCCGAGGCGGTGAAGCGTCGGCGCGCGGTTAAGGAGCACGGGGTGCTCTTTAATCACTTCGTCGAGGATATCCCACACCTCGCTCTTCTGCTTCTCGACCATCTTCTTCGCGCTCTTGATGGTCGTGACGAAGCCACGCTCCTCGAGCTTGTTGTAGATGAACGGCTTGAAGAGCTCGAGCGCCATCTTCTTGGGAAGACCGCACTGGTGCAGTTTAAGCTCGGGACCGGCGACGATGACGGAACGACCCGAGTAATCGACGCGCTTACCGAGCAAGTTCTGACGGAAGCGACCTTGCTTGCCCTTGATCATGTCCGAGAGCGACTTCAGCGGGCGCTTGTTTGGCCCGGTGATCGTCTTGCCACGGCGGCCGTTGTCGAACAATGCGTCGACGGCCTCCTGAAGCATGCGCTTCTCGTTGCGGATGATGATCTCTGGCGCGTGCAGCTCGAGCAGGCGCTTGAGGCGGTTGTTGCGGTTGATGACGCGGCGATAGAGATCGTTGAGATCGCTTGTCGCGAAGCGGCCACCATCGAGCGGAACCAGGGGACGCAAGTCGGGAGGAAGGACCGGGATCACATCCAGGATCATCCACTCCGAGCGGTTGAGCGAGTCGCGCACGGCCTCGACGATCTTGAGGCGCTTGGAGATGCGCTTGCGCTTTGCATCACTGGTGGCCTCCTTCATCTCGGCGCGAAGCTCCTCGGAGACGCGCTGGATGTCGAGGTCCGCCAAAAGACGCTTGATCGCCTCGGCGCCCATCTCCGCTTCGAAGACGTCGCCAAAGTCCTCCTTGTACTGCATGTACTTCTGCTCGCTGATCACCTCGCCCTTTGCCAGCGGCGTGAGCCCTGGGTCGGTGACGATGTAAGCCACGCAGTAGAGGACCTTCTCCAGGTCCTTGAGCGTGATGTCGAGCAGGTTACCGATGCGAGATGGCAGGCTCTTGAGGAACCAAATGTGTGCCACGGGCGTGGCGAGGTTGATGTGCCCGAGGCGCTCGCGACGCACCTTGGACTGGATCACCTCCACGCCACACTTCTCGCACACCACGCCGCGGTGCTTCATCCGCTTGTACTTGCCGCAGATGCACTCGTAGTCCTTGACCGGGCCAAAGATCTTGGCGCAGAAGAGACCGTCGCGCTCGGGCTTGAACGTGCGGTAGTTGATCGTCTCTGGTTTCTTGACCTCGCCGTGGCTCCACTCCCGGATCTTCTCCGGGCTGGCGATCCCGATACGGATCGCGGAAAAGCTCAACGGATCTTTGGGCTTCTCGAAAAAGCTGAAGATATCCTTCAAGGTCGCCTCCCTTCTCGCGCCCTCCCCTCGACCAAGGAAAGAGCTGCTTTCGAAAGGGCGCCTGCTCTATCACGGGGCCGACAGCATGTCGGTGGTTCCCCTGGCAGGTCGCCTCGTCTTTTCTCTTATATGTTTTGCAGGTCCGCGCGCTGCGAGGTGTGGGCAGGTTGATTT
>JAYZVO010000191.1:0-26430 GCA_036155555.1 Myxococcota bacterium | reverse complement strand
ACCGCCCCGGCCCCAACCCCATGTTTTCGCGCCCGACAACAGTCTAAAAAACTCATGTGGGGGGGTGTTTTATACCACAACCCCCCCGCCTCTTCTCTTTTGTGTGCGCGTTCGAACAGAGCGGTTTACTCAGGACTTCCTCGTCCAGCGCTCCCCATCACGCATTTCGTACTTCTCCATCACCGCACGAAACGCCTCCGTGAGATCGATCTCGAGCGAGTTGGCCAGCGTCACCACCACAAACAAGATGTCCGCCAACTCCATCGCGATCGAGCCCTCGTCCTCGCTCGCCTTCTTTGGCTTCTCCCCATGGTGGTGATTGATCTCCCTGGCCAACTCACCGACCTCCTCGGTCAACCTCGCCAGGTTCGCCAGCGGGCTCCAGTATCCCTCGTCCCATTGAGAGATCCATGTGTGCACGGCCGCCTGCGCTTCGTTGATGGTCAGATCTTTCTGCTTCGATTGCTCTCCCAACGTCCTCTCCTTTTCACTTTCGGTCTACTCCGAGCGCGAAGCATACGGCGACGTTCAGTCATCGTCGAGCGTTCGCGAACTTCTCGAGGATGGCTGATTCGGCGCTGGACGTTCGGCTTCTGTCTGGTAATAAGGGCGTCGCTCTGGCGCGAAATCTTTGAAAGAGACGTTTTATGAACAGCAAAATCACGCTCATCCTCCTCTCCCTCGGTCTCGTCGCGACCGCTTGCAGCGATCCCGAGACCCCCGATGAGATGCAACCTCCATCCTCCACTCCCGATATGAGCGAGGTCGCGGACATGCCCGCGTCCCCAGATAGCGGCGCGGGCGATGACGATATGAGCACGCTCGCGGATATGAAGGTGCACGTCGACCAGGGCGACGAAGATCTGTCCGCGCTCGTGGATATGGAGTCGCCCGATGAGGATGCCTCGATGGAGGATATGGGTGGTGAGGTGGATATGCCCACCTCCGATTGCGTCCCACTCGAGCCGACGCAGTGTGCCTCTGATGCTGATTGCTCCACGGCGCAGGCGTGTGTCCGCGGTGCGTGCATCGAAACATGCGGCGCTGCCCTGGCTGACTGGGATGCTGCGATGCCGTCATCGCTGACCCCTATCGCGAACGTTTGCACGTCCCCGTCGATCGTCGGCGTTCGCGGAGATGCAGATTGCGCGGAGCGCTCGCGTATCTTCTCGCTCACGACCTCGCTCCAGAGTGGTGAGGTTGTCTACGAGATCCGAGAGGGCGCGCTCGAGGTCGGGCCGACGACGCTCGTCGGGACGGCGCGCACGCCGAATGGGCAGGATCACTTCATCGGTTACAACGCCGCTCCAAACCCTGCGGGGACGCGGTTCGCGTTCGGTTATACGCGCTCGGATGTGAGCGGTGAGGTGCTTGTTATCGACGCCAGCGGTGGTGTCACGCGCGTGGACGCGACCGGCAACTACGACCTCGACTGGCTCGATGATGATCGCCTCCTCGTTAACGGACTCTCTGCCGGTACGACGCAGGTTCAAGGGCAAGGTCTCTACCTTATCGACCTCGCAGAAAGCACTCCCCGAACCACTCGCCTCACGATCGGGCCAGGGAGCTCCAGCGGCGCCGTCGCCCACTTGCGTGGTCGCGATGAGGTCCTCGTGGGGGGTTCGGATGGGCTCGATGGCTCGGTCTATCTCGTGGACACCGCCTCACTGCTCGCTGCATCAGCCGGGGACCCTCTCGATCTGGCGACCTCCGGTTTTACTTCCTTTCGCACCGCGAGTGATTTCGAGTGGATCGCCGAGCGTTTCCTCGCTGGCTACGATGAGACCTACACAGGTTTCCAATGGATCGCGCTCGATGGCGATATGCTCGGCGCGCCCGAGACCTTCGTCGACACGAGCGTGTTCTTCGAGGTCGTCACGATCCCGAACTCCCGACGCTTTCTGCTCTGGCACAGCGAGGGCTACGTGATCGTGGAAGCGGCCAACCCTTGAGAGCTTGAGCGAGCACACATTCCATGTGTGCTCTCTTCCTGGTCGCGTGTTTGCAACCCGCGGTGGCCAGAACCGTGTCAGGGGACTTTTTTGATACCCGGATTTTTGTCCGAAGATCCCTGGCAAAAAAGTCCCCTGACACGGTTCTGGGCGAGACGCTGGCGCATGGGTGAGAAAGTTCTCCCTGGCGTTGGCGAGGATTCTCGCGCCAGCGACGTATTCGGGGTAATAAAGAGAGAGTACTTCACCACCCTCGCGTCCGATCGATGTCGCGAGGGAATCCCCATCACAGAGAGCGGGCAACGATGGAGCAGGCGGACAAGTTTTTCAAAGTGGCCAAGTTCGCTGACTTGGAGGAGGGGAGCGGCAAGCTCGTGCGCGCGGGGCTAAAGAAGCTCGCGCTCTTTCTGCACGAGGGGAAGCTCTACTGCATCCAAAACTTTTGCCCGCACGCGGGCGGTTTCCTCGCCCTTGGGGATGTCAAGGGATGCGTGGTCAAGTGTCCCAGGCACAACTGGGGATTTGACTTCACCTCTGGCGAGTGTCTGACGAACCAACGCTACGACGTCAAACGCTACGAGACCAAAGTCGACGAGGACGGCTGGGTACATGTTGGCGTCCCCGACGACGGCGCCATTATTTAGGTCGCGAGAGCGCATCATCCACGCTTGCTGTCTCCGAGGCACCTGACCTTGGTGCTCCACAGCCTCGTAAAATCAGATGATGCGAGCAGCTCCACCGAGGTCCCCTCGGGGACAACCTCTCCCCAACCACCCTCTGGCGAGGGAAACTGCGAACTGTGTCGCTTGTTCGTCAGCACCGAGAGTGATGTCGGCGGTCGATTCATTTGCTCGATCCACGCGACCAGCTCCTCCATCTCTTCCTCGGACGAGACTTGCGTCGTGATGTCCGAGAGCGCGCTCGCTGAACCTGCCGGGTGCGCGAGCAAAACCTTGAGCGGCAGCCACAGCTTTTGCACTCGCGCCAGCGTGGAGTCAGCCATCCTCCAACCTGTCCCCGACTCGAGGATGTTGTCGAACAGGATCAGCGTCTCGAGCGCGCTCGCGATCTCGATCCAATCCAACCCGCCCTGATCCGCAGAGATGCTCATGTAATCCGTCAACGCCAGGTGCGCGAGGGAGGGGAGCGTCCCCAACACATCGAGCGTATCGATGAGCGTCGGTGCGATGATCGCGATCGCTTCGACGCCTGACATGGCCGCGAGAAAATCGGCGTTCTCGTGGTAGGCATATTGATCTGCGATGGTCACGCGGCGGATATGCGCGAAGCGTTCGGGCTCGTCCTCCAAAAACGATGGCCATCGGTCGCCCGCGTTCACGTGCAAGCTCCTGGCAAACCGTAGACTGCTCGACTCGCGACAGTCGCGCAGGTCGCTCTCATCGCCGCTCGAGTAAAGATCGACCTCACGCAGGTGCTCGGGCCAGGAACTCAAAGCCGCTTCGATCTCCGCGTTCTCACTGTCATCGACATCGAGCGGTCGTGCGTCGAAGGCTTCCACGAACGCACGCCACGCTTCTCGCGAAGGGACAGTGTCTTCACCGAGTTTCCAGGTTTGTAGAGGCATCGCACGGCTCCGGTTATTATTCGTTAAACCAACCCGAGACAGGAGGAGGGGACGCTGTGTCGACGACCTGACCTGGCGTGGGTGTGATAAGCGTGACATCGCGCGCTCTCGCTGACTCCAGCGCGCGGTGAATCGGTTCATTCCAGGCATGCAGCCCGAGGTTAAATGTCCCCCAATGAATAGGGAGCATCACTTCACCACGCACGTCAATGTGCGCCTGGATCGCTTCCTCTGGATCGACATGGATCTCTTTCCAAGCCTTGTCATAGGCCCCGACGGGGACAATCGTGAGCTCGAACGGGCCGAGCTTCTCGCCGATCTCTTTAAACCCGTCGAAGTAGCCCGTGTCACCGCCAAACCATACGCGATGTCTGGGGCCGAGCAGCGCCCAGGATGCCCAGAGCGTGCGATCTTGCGCCAGCGCTCCTCTGCCCGAGAAGTGCCGCGCGGGCGTGGCCTGTAACCTGAGTTGCTCCCCCTTGGCGTTGCGGACCTCGGCGTGTTGCCACCAATCGAGCTCCGTCACATCCTCGATCTCCCAACGTCGCAAGTGCGCGCCCACACCCAACGGGACAAAGAAGGGGACCCCCTTTGCCGCCAGCGCTTTCGCGCTCTCCTGATCGAGGTGATCGTAGTGGTCGTGCGAGATGATGACGGCGTCGACCTCGGGAAGATCTTCCAGCTCGATCCCTGGTCGATGCAGTCGCCTGGGACCGGCAAAACGCACAGGAGAGCAGCGCTCGCCAAAGATCGGGTCCGTCAGGACCCGGAACCCATCGAGTTCGACAAGCGTCGTCGCGTGCCCGATCCATGTGACTCGAACGCTGTCCGCGTCATGACGCTTGTTGTAAGTCGCAGGAGGCGGGGGCGTCACCGGGATATCCACGGGCGGGTTTCGGTCGACCTTTTCGCGGCGTCTGATCTCGCGAAACTCTCGCCACTCCAGGTCATTGTCTGTTTCGACCGGGTTGATAAAGGTCTCCTCGCCATAGTTTAGCGAGGTCATCAGCGCCTCGCGCTCCTCACCCCGAGGGTTCGCGCCGAAGCTGCTGATGCAGCTCGCGATAAACAGAACAGCCGAGGTCAAGAGGAGCGCTCTGGCGCTCCTCTTGACCTCGGCTGAGATGGTTCGTGCTCGCTCCTGCATGAAAGCTCTGCTCACGTGGTGGCTATAAATCAGGCGTCGGTGTGTTGTACCGAGATCCCCTTGGCGACGGCCTCCGCCTTGGCGCGCGCCTCTTCGATGGTCTGGGCACGCGCGAGCGCCACGGCCATCCTACGTCCTGGGCGCGTGTCTGGCTTCCCGAACACGCGAATGTCCGTCCCTGGAGTCTCTAGCACGGCAGGATCGACAGAAATCACTGGCGCTCCACCATGCTCGCTCGCCAGTACAGCATGCGATGCTCCCGCACTCCAGAGCTTGATCTCCGGGATGGGCAACCCGAGGATCGCGCGCGCATGCAACGCGAACTCGCTCAGCTCTTGCGTGATCATTGTCACCATCCCCGTGTCATGGGGGCGAGGGGAGAGCTCGGAGAAGAACACCTGCTCCCCCTGGATAAAGAACTCGACCCCGAAGAGCCCACGTCCACCGAGCACATCGGTGATCACCTTGGCCTGGCGCTCTGCTTCTTCGAGCACTGTCGCCGAGAGCACCTCGGGCTGCCACGATTCACGGTAGTCACCATCGATCTGCCTGTGGCCGACCGGTGCGCAGAAGCTCGTCCCTGCGCTGTGCCTGACTGTAAGAAGGGTGATCTCGGTGTCAAAAGGTACAAATCCTTCGATGATCACGCGCTGTGATTTCCCACGGCTCCCCTCGAGCGCGTACTTCCAACCCTCGATCGCGCGGTCCATCTCGCGCACGATCGATTGCCCCTTTCCGCTCGAACTCATCACCGGCTTGACCACGCAAGGGACGCCGATCTCTCTGACTGCCGCGAGGTAGCTCTCCTCATCTGCGGCGAAGGCGTAGGGGGAGGTGGGCAAGCCGAGCTCTTCTGCCGCGAGCTTTCGGATGCCCTCACGATCCATGGTCAGTTGCGTCGCGCGCGCAGTGGGAATGACATGGAAGCCATCCTGTTCGAGCTTCGCCAACTCGTCAGTGGCGATCGCTTCGACCTCCGGGACGATGAGGTCTGGCGCTTCCTGTTCGACGAGCGCGCGCAGCGCGGTGGCGTCTTGCATATCGATGACGTGGTGTTTGTGGGCGACTTGCATCGCGGGCGCGCCCGCGTATCGGTCGACCGCGACGACCTCGACGCCGAGCCGCTGTGCCTCGATCACGACCTCCTTGCCGAGCTCTCCCGAGCCGAGCATCATCACCTTCTTCGCACCTGAAGTCCCCGGAACTCCGAGCAAAAGCATCCTCTCCTCCTGGCCACCGTATGAATCTGGTGTGAGCGTTCACTGTGCGCTTCGCGCATGTCGAGGCGCTCTTAACAGGTCAAGCCGAGGATGTACAGGGCACAGGGAGCTGGCGGGAAATCCTATTTATTCGACCAGAGATAGCGATCCTTCTTCCTTCGAGATGGTGAGCTCGCCGCCCTGTTGCTGCGCCAGGGAGAGGCCGCCGCTGTAAGCGTCGCCGCCAACGCGCGCGTGGATCTTTTGCACCACTTGCCCGAGCCTCGGGTTCGGTATCGCGGTCGCGTTGTTGTGAATCATCGCCGCGATCCTTCGCATCGCTCGTGCGTCTCCGAGTTCTTCGAGCAGCGAGAGCACCATCCTCGCGATCTGAGGATCTTCGTGTTCGAGGCAATCACACAAAAAGTTCCCCACGCGACCATCCCGCAAGATCTCCATGTGGTTCGATTGCATCGCGCGAATCGTCGAAATCAACGCGACGTATTCTCCCCGCTTGTCGATCTGTTTGGGGTTGCCAGCGAGCATGACGACCGCGTGTGCGGCCGCCTCGCTGACTTGTTTTCGCAAGAGCTCGAGCACATCGATCAATTGCGCATCATCGAGGTTCGCCAGGATATCCTCAAGCAGACTGCTCGCGCGCCGGGCATCCCAGATGTCGAGCGCGTTGACGAGCAACACCCCTCGGGCGCGGTCACTTAACCTCGGATCGAGCAACGTCTCGTGCTCGACCGCGGCCGCGAGCGTCCTGGAGAGCTTGAGGCTCGAGAAACTCCCCTCCGCGAACAAAAGGTTGAGCCAGAGGATGCGTCGCTCCCCGGTGATTTGTTTGGCCAGGAAGTCATCGGCATGAATTGCCATCAATCGTCGCAGCGGCTCGCCAGCGATGGTGAGCGCCTCGTCCACCAGCGCTTGCTTCTCCTTGTTCGCCTCCGGCATGGCCAGCAGCGCGCGCATCGCCTCGCCGCGCGATTGCATGGCAAGCTCATTGTCGCGAACTTGGTTCGAGTAGAGCCCGGCGACCTTGTCGCGCGGCATCGTCTTCGCGCCAAGGCGCGTGGCTTGCGCGCGTTGCGCGGGCGTGAGCTGAGGATCATGCGCGAGGATGGCGAGCTTCGTGTTCGCGTCTCCTTCCTGCGGCGAGAACCGCTGCGCCAATCGCTCCAACGTGTCAGCGAGCGCTTCGGTGATATGCGCCACGTCTTGCTCGAGGATTCCTGTCGCGCCCCAGATCTCTCCGCGCGGCGCGACTCCATGCCCACGCAACTCGAGCACTCCTTGTGTGAAGACGCAGCGCTCCAAAAGCATCGGCCTCGCTGGCGCCTTCGATGACACATCCCTCGCGTCGAAGAAGTGCTCGAAGATCCTCCTTGCTTGCGCGCGCAGTCTGTCCGAACCGAGCGAGACGTTTGCTTCGAGGTCAAAGGGGAAGAGCTCGTGAGCGCGCTCGCGCGCGACCAGCAGCGTCGAGGTCTCCGTCCCTGGCAGCAGCCTCGGGATCACGCGCTCACCGATGCGGGCGCTGTGTTCGAGCATCTCGAGGATGCGTCTGGGGTCGCTCACCTCGAAGAGGAGCTCGTTTGCTCTCGTGTGATCATATCGCGCGAGGAGCCTGAATCGGTCGATGGCGCCATCGCGAAGATCCTCGACCTCGAGGATCATGCTCGAGGGGGCGGTGCGAGAAGCATCGCGGGATGGTGTGAACTTGTAGGATTCCACGCAACCTTCTCGCTGCGTGCGCTCCCAACCTCGAAACAGGAGCGCATCTCGACGCGCTTCCATCGCTTCGACCGATGCGTCGCGACCGGGCAACATGCCTCTGCTCGAACGCGTCAGCTTCCTTGGCCTGTGCTCGGGATCTTCACCAAAGAAGAACAGGTAAACCAGCGCGATCATCACGAGCACGGGCGCGCCAAACACGAGCAATGTCAGAGTGGTTCCCAACGCGAAAGGCTCTTCATAAAGGAGAAAGAGGAGGTCGAGGTCTTATAGGCGACCCGAACGAGCTACGTCCCGAGTGTAACACGTACTCCAGGGCGATTGCTCCCCGCAAGCCGCGCCGGGGCCATTCGGGGCGACTTGCTCGCGAACCTATACTGACGCGGGCTCTCCAAACCAAAACTTCAAGCAATGCTTTATGTCTGTCCCTCCACTTCCATCGTCGAGCCAGGCGATGTAACCGTCCGGTCGCACCAACACAGCGCGCGGTGAAGCGACCTCGCCAGTCACAGGAATCCTCCACGTCTCGGGGAAGGTGACCTGTTCTATGGTGACGCGATCCGCCCAACCTTCGAGGTCTGCTGGAGCATCTCCATTGGTCAGGAAGAGAGGCTTCGCGCCATGCATCAGCGAGTAAAGTTGGACGGTGTCCTCTCCACGAGTGAGCTCGAGGTCGGGGATGCGCGCTCCAACGAGCGGGGATGCGTCTTCCTCATTAGGAGCATAGCGCGTGGTCAAGCCAGAGAGCCTGCCCGCGATTTCCTGTCTCGGTCCTTTCATCCCGAGCAGCTTGCCTGTGACCTCTCTCAATGCATCGGTTCGCCTGTCTGTGCGCAGCAAGGCGACCTGGGCCAAAGTATCTCGCAAGACGGCGGCTGCGACCGGGTGACGCTCGGCGTGGTAGGTGTCGAGGAGTGCTGGTTCGCATCGCTGTTTGACGACGCTCGCGAGCTTCCACCCGAGGTTGAACGCATCCTGCACGCCGATGTTTAGTCCCTGACCTCCTGATGGATAGTGAATATGCGCGGCGTCTCCCGCGAGAAGGACGCGACCCTCTCGGTAGGTCGAGGCTTGCCTCGCCATGTCGGTAAACCTCGAGACCCACGTGGGGCTGTGCGCGCCGAAGTCTGTCCCATAGACCGCGATCAAGGTCTGTTTGACGTCCTCGAGCGTCGGCTCTTCCCTGCGATCCTTGGTCTGTTCGGTCACCATGACGCGCACGCG
Source organism: Myxococcota bacterium (assembly GCA_036155555.1). Lineage (GTDB taxonomy): Bacteria > Myxococcota_A > Bradymonadia > Bradymonadales > Bradymonadaceae > JAYZVO01. Next base: position 17,586 of record JAYZVO010000191.1, on the reverse strand, counting down.
CACGCCATCTTCCATCATCCCCATGGCGTGGATGCCGAGGTCATCTCTTCGCAACCCGAGCGTGGGCGGTTCTGTGACTTCGACCTCGGCGATCAGGTTGCTAATGCTCGGGTCTTCGCCTGGAAAGTCGATGCCCGCAGACTTTCGCACCATGCTTCGCCCTCCATCGCACCCGACGAGGTATGAGGCGCGCGATGAGGCGCCGTTGGAAAACAGCGCGGTGACGCCATCCTCATCCTGGGTGAGTTCTGTGAAGGTGTGCTCGCGGTAAATCGGGACGGAGAGCTCCGAGACCCACTCGGCGAGGAGCCGCTCGATATGGTTTTGCCACAGCGCGAGGCAGCAATTGTGGCGGGAGGGGAAATCACTGATATCGAGCGGGAACCAGGCAAACCCTACGCTCGGCATGGTCGTGCCTTCGGCGAGGAAGCGCTGCGCGATCCCGCGTTGCTCGAAGTGTTCGAGCGTCCGCGCATGCAGGCCACCAGCGCGCGAGCCTGCCAGATCCTGGTTCGGGCGATGTTCAGCGATGGCGACGTCGACGCCTGCGAGCGCGAGCTCTGCGGCGAGGGTGAGCCCTGTGGGACCTCCGCCAATGATGAGGACCGCGTGGTCTTGCATTCGATTCCTTCTTTTTCGGTGGGTGGCCGCCTCGGGCGCGGCGATGAGCGCGTGAGTGTTCTGGTTCAGGTCGGTGGCTGGAACGTGACCTGTCCGATGACATCATCGGCTTCATAGATCACGTCCGTGCGCAGCGCGTACTTGATCCCCTGGAGCACCTGACAACCTTCGTGGCGGATCTTGTGCTGGAAGATGGCGACGAGTCCGGGCTCTGGCTCTACCTCGGCTTCGAGCTGTTCCATGAATCGCGTCTGCCCACCCTTGAAGTCATGGTTGAAGTATGCCAGGACGGTCAGGAGCGTGATTCGCGTATCACAGGGGCGGTACCAGTGGTCCATATGAGGGCTAAATTGCTGGCCTTCACGATAACGATAGAACCTCAAGCGTTCGTTGAGGCTGTGCAGTTTGAAAGGTCCCAGTGATTCTGGAAGATGAGGTCGAAGGCGCGCGAACAGATCCTTCGCGGTCGCCGGATCGTCGATGATGACGCGGTCTTGATCGCGATACATCGCGTTGTTGGTGGCAAGTTCGGGTGATTCTCGCTCGATCAGAGCAATGAACGCGGCGCACTCTTCACGCGTGTAGACCTCGGGCACCGTCCACAACAGCGGCTCGTCTTCAAAGCGCATGGGCAATGGAATGGGCATGGCAACTTGTCCCTGGAGGTCGAGCGTCGAGCGTGCCGTCAGGAGTCCACGACCGTCAGTCTGCCCTTGTCGCCGGTGATCGTCAATTCACCCCCTTGCTGCTCTGCGAGTGAGAGACCTCCAGAGAATGAATCGAGCCCACCGCGCGCGTGAATCGCGCTGATGATTTTTCCCAACCTCGCCGCGTGGAATCTGGCGCGTGCGTCCGTCTGGATCAGCCGGGTCACGTGCATGAGCGTGTATGCTCCGCCGAGTGTTTCGAGCAGTGAAGGCACCATCATGGCGACGCGCTCTTCGGGGTGCTCGAGGCATTTACACAGGAAGACTTCGATCTCCTTGGTCGAGAAGGCATCCGGGTACTGCAAGTAAAAGGCCCGTATGGCCGAGAGCAGCGCGATGTACTCCTCGATCTTGTCGATCTGCTTCGGGTTGGCGGCGAGCTTCGCGACCGCTTCGGCGGTGTTTCTGCTGCCAACCTCTTTGATCAGGCGGAGCAGGCCGATGAGTTGGTCCTCGTCGCTTTGTTCGAGCAACTTCTCGAGGACGTTGCCCAGGTAACCGTCCCCATCGAGGTGAAGGAGGTTGCCGAGCAAGACCTCGCGCGTGCGCTTCGAGAGGGCAGGGTCGAGCAAACTCGCGGGGGTAATGTCTCGTGCGATGGTAGAGATCAGCTCTCGCGGTGCGCCGCCATGATCACCGAAGTAGGCGTTGAGCCATGTGGTGCGCTCGGGTCCTCTGAATTTCGACTCGATGATAGGTCTGCCGTATTCGACGATGATACGCCTGAGCTGCACCGCTTCGGGGGCTTTCGATGCCGTGAGGATCTTGTCCAGAAGAGGACCTCGCGGGTCGTGCTCGATCAGCGACGCCAACCTCGAGCCTCGTTCCTGGATCGGTGTCTTCTCGTCGAGGACGCGCTCGAAGTCGGCCTCTCGCCTTTGCTCGGGGGTCAGGATCGCGTTGTACTGAGCGCGCGCCTGTTGGCGCAAGGTGTCATCCTGGTGCTCGTAACTCGAGAGGTAAGCGAGGAATGTTCGAGGTTCGCTTCCTCGCCAGACGAGCGCCTCGCCGATGTCCGCGAACAGGAGCGCAGAGGTTCGCATGACATGCTCGCGGTCCTGCTCGAGCGAGCCACTCAACGCCCACTCCGCGCTGTGAGGGGAGCGGATGATGCCTCGAATGGAGGTCATTGCTCCTCTGATCTCCACACGCGTCAAGACGACGGGGCTCTCCGGCGCATGGATCGAGGTGGTGTTGCGTCGAAAGCACTGCTCGTAGATCGGATGGACGAGGCCCTTCAAGGTGACATGCTCGAGGCGCACTGACGCCCTGGGCAAGTAGCCCGAGATCTTGAAGTCGCGGGCATCCCTTGCCATCACGCGATCTGATGCCCTGGAAGCGCCACCGCGAGTGGGTGTCGTGTGAAACAGCGCCTGTTTGTTGTCGGTGTTCTCCGACTCGGTGGCGCGTTGCAGGGTGAGCATCTGGCTCGCGTCGGGGATCAACAGATAAAAAGAATCGGGCGCGGCGTGCGTGCTCGCATGATGGAGCTCGAGCGCGAACTCATGGAGCGCGCCGTGCCAATAACCACACGCCTCGAGGCGCGCGGTGAATGCCCCGCCAGGATCTTTGTAGGTGTAAAATTCGCTCCGGCCGATTTCATCGATCTCGCTCGACCAGCCCGCCTCGCGCATGGCGCGAACCCTGGACGCAACTGTCCTCGAGTCCCACGGGTCGACCTCGTCTTCGGGGCCCACGCGCGACGAGGTGAGGAGGTCGACTTGTCCTGGTAACTGCTTGGTGCCTGCCTGTTCGAGGACGGCATTGCTGGCTTTCTTCATCATTTCGGGCGCCGCGAACAGAAACCAGAGGAGCGTCGCGGCCAGAGCCAACAGCGAGAACCAGATGACAACCTGTAGGAGCATGAACTCAACCTCGGACAGCGTGCCACATGATGCGCGCCAGGTTCTTGACGCTTTGCTCCATCTCGAAGTCCACCAACCGAGGCGCGATCTGGTGCGTGTTCTTGTTCGTCACAAACCACGGGGGCTTGGGGAACATGCGGAATGGACCGCGAATCACCGACTTTTGCGGACGATCAAAGAGGAAGGCGTTGTGCACGACGCCGATGCCCGACTGGATGTCGTCGAAGGTGTGGCCAGGGTAGGCGCCCCAGGTCGTCACGCCAAAGCCGTAAGCGAGCGCTGGCCAGTGGTTGATCACCACGCTCCCATACTCGAGCTTGTCGATCGACTCATCGAGGGTGCTGGCGAGCTGCTTCTCGGTCGAAGGGTGAATCAGGATGCACGCGTTGAGCGTTCCCCAGAGCGTGTTGTTGGCGAAGTCGACCGCTTTCTTCAGGAAGTCCGCGGGGTCGTCCGCGGCCAACCTCGTCTCGGCCTGCACGCTACAGAAGGACTCCTGTGAGAAGCAGATGTTCTCGGAGTCTTCGGGGTCGAGGCCAGGGATAAACGTCCAGGGCAAGATCCCGTCGGTGTCCTTGCCGTAGGTCTCGACCTTATCCTTGTTCGCGTCGACCCAGGTCTCGTAGCGATCCTGTGCGCCGGGGTAGTAGGGGTAGCGATGTGGAATGCGCTTGTAGGCCGCGCGCAGCGCGTCGAGGAACTGATCTCGTAGCGCCCAACCATCCCAGGTGATCACCACGCGCGCGGCGTTGCAGTTGAACGCGCCATTGTTGGCGAGCTGCGTGGCGATGTTCTCGGCGTGGAAGTTCATATCCGCAGGAGACCATGGGCCTGGCACGACGATGACCGGCGAGACGTTGCCCAGCTCGCTCGTGATCCTCTTGTCGTTGAGGCGCTCGTCGTTTGCCTTGCGTTTGGCGCCTTCCTCGCCCACGCCGTACACGATCGCGTCGTGGGTCTTGTCCGAGCCAGTGATATGGATCTCGTCGATGTCCTCGTGCTGGCAAAGGTAAGCGCCTACATCCGCGCCCCCATACGCCAGCTCGAGGAATCCGCGCTCGATGAACTCCGAGAACGCCTCCTCGATAAACTCACCGAGGTACTCGTTTACCGGGTTCATCTTGAGCAGACACACTTGCCCCTCGGCGTAGAGCTTGTAGACCACATCGAGCGAGCCGATGCTCGCGACGTTGCCCGCGCCCAGAACAAGCGAGACGATCCCTTCAGGGTCTTTCTCCTTGTAGAAGACCCCCATCGAATCCTCGAGCTCGCTGCGCGAGAGCTCCGGGTCCATCCAGATCTCTGCCTCGAAGTCCTTGAAAAGCAATGGGTCCCATTTCTCGTGAGGGAAGACCTTGACGGCGACCTGACCGTTGGCGCGCTCGCGCACGCTGCCTGGCTTGAGCTTTGGCGCGTTCCCCCTGGCGATCTCCTCCAGGCTGTCGAGCGTGAACCTCAACGTGCGCAGCGTGATCAGAGGGCCGCCCAACCACTCCTCGCCAACAAGCGGCGATGACGCAGGGATCTTCTTTGCCTCGATGGCGCGCTTGACCTGGCGATCTGCGACCTTGTAATTCCCATCCATCAGGCGACGGCCCATGGCGATCTTTTCCTCGATCGGCATACGCGCCCACTCGGTCGCGTGTTCCCTGAGCCTGGCGATCTTCTTGTCGAGTGCTTCTTTATCCATACGGAAATCTCCCATCAACTTAGCCCGAATCCGGGGCGGGGCCGTTTAGGAATCCTCATTCAAAACCGGTCGCTTGTCCTACCACGCGCCGCATCGAGGGTAAACCCACATCTGACCGATCGGTCGGTAAATTCGAGCCCCTCCAGCCTCCCTCTTCACCACCACGAGAGAGAACGCTAAAGCACTCGCCGCGACGTGTCGTTCCACATGGCGAGCGGAGGTGTCGTGCCCGAGCCTAAAGACCAGGGTGGTCCCAGGCATCGAAGCGAGTCCCATGTCCAGCGGCACCTCCGCTCGCCACTTTCTTGGCCTTCCCCGAAAGGTCTATGGTACAACCTGTCGCGAGGCTTTCGCATCGACACGGAGGTTTGTGCCATGCTTCGACGTTCCACTCGTCCCTTATTGCTCGCCATCCTCGCAGGTTCTCTCGCGCTTCTTGCCTGCGATGACAAACGCCAGAAGAACAACACCGAACAGGTCGCCCCGGGCATTCACGTCGATAAGGTCGACGCGTCGAAGTGCCCCGCGCTCGGCAGCCCTGAGAAACGCCTCGTGATCGAAGGCACCGACTTCTCGATCGCTGCGCCCGCTCACTTCGAGGTGTTCCAGCGCGAGACCAAGGTCGCGCGCGAGGTTGTCTTGAAGCAAACCCTCGAAGGGGAGGGCGATGGTACGCTCACCATGCGCTTGATCATCGACTCGGAGGCGCGCGCTTCCGGAGCCAATGATGGCCTCAAGGTCGCCGACGCCTCCGCCGCTCTGCCCGTGAACAAGACGGTCGGAGAGGTTGACTTCGACGGCCAGAAGCTCCCCATTCGCCTCACTGACCGAGGCATCGACGCCACCCAGCGCGTCTTCATCCCCGGTGAGAATGACACAGAGAAGGTCGTGACCCTGATGACCGGCGTCAGCGCCAAGCGCGATTGCCACGCGCCTCTCACAGCGCTTGGCACCGAGGTCCTCCGAACGCTCCAGAAAACCTCGCCATGATTCAGGCCGAGTCAGCGCCACCCGGGCGCTGGCTTTTTTGATCCTCTCGAAATCACTCGACAAGGAGGAGGCATGGCAAGCCTTTTTCGACCATGTGGTCGAAAAAGGCTTGCTGTGCCTCCTCCTTGTGGTTTTATTATCGTCCGAGTGGTCGGAAAAAGGAGGTCACCATGTTCGATGAACAACCAACAAGCGTTTTTGTCGCTGGCGCGACAGGTTATCTCGGGAGCCACATCGTTCAGGAGTGCGTCTCTCGAGGGTGGGAGACGTTCGCGCTCGCGCGCAGTGAAGAGAAGGGGGAGGCGCTCGCCAGGCTCGGCGCGACGCCTGTCGTCGCGCAAGCCACACGAGCAGAATCACTCGCGCAGGTCGACGCGATGGCTGGCGTCGATGTGGTCATCAGCGCGCTCGGGATCACGCGCCAGTCCGATGGCGTGGGGTATATGGACGTGGACTATGGCGCGAACCTCAACCTGCTCGAGCATGCAATGCGCCAGGGTGTGCGCAGGTTTTGCTATGTTTCGGTCTTGTGCGGCGCGCAGCTCGCGGACAGGAGCTCGCTTATTTTTGCCAAGGAGTCTTTCGTGCGAGCGCTCGAGAAGGCGCCGCTCGAAGCCTGCGTGATTCGACCCTCGGCGTTTTTTTCGGACATGGGTGACCTGTTCGAGATGGCGCGCTCGGGCCGAGCGTGGGTTTTGGGGGATGGGACGCAGCAGATGAATCCCATCTCTGGCCGAGATCTCGCGGTTGTTTGCGCGGACACGATGGTCGGAGATGTGCGCGATGAAGTCGCCGTGGGTGGCCCGGAGGTGCTCTCCATGCGGGCGATCTCGTCGCTCGCGTTTGACGTCCTCGGGAAAGACCCCAAAATCACTGGCCTCCCCATGTGGCTCGCCAGAGGGGTAGGGAAGGTGCTCCCCTACATCACGCCGCGCGAGGTCCATGGCCCCATCGAGATGTTCCTCGCCATGGGGGACTGCTCGATGGTCGCGCCCTGTTATGGCTCGGATACCTTGCGCGAGCACTTCGCCTCGCTCGTTCCCATGCATACTCTGGAGAAGGCTGGATAAATGCCCAAGATCGTCGATCACGATGCCCAACGCGCCATGCTCGTGGAGCGCGCCATCCCGATGTTTCGCAGGCTCGGATATCATGGCCTGAGCATGCGCCAGATCGCGCGCGAGCTCGAGGTCTCGAAGAGCTCGCTCTATCACTACTTCCCCAGCAAGGAGGCGCTCTTCGAGGCGTGCTCCAGGCAAGTGACCGCGCCAGAACTCCCCGAGCTCGCCGAAGACGCGACGCCCGAGGAGCGCTTCGAGGTGTTGCTCCAGTTTCTAAACCTGCTCGATGATGACTTTCGCGGAGAGCTCTCGTTGATGCTCGACTACACACGCGGCAAGTCCGACGCGCAGGTGCGCGAAGATCCGCTGATGCGCGAGGCGCTCACTGGTTTTCTGTTGGCGATGAAGGGCATCGTCGGAGAGAAAAACGCCGAGCACGCGCTGCAACGCTCGCTCGGCATCCTGGTCTTGCGCGCTTTCGGGCTCGAGGTCTCATTCAATGATTTGCGCGAGCTCTGCGAGCGCCCGTCCTGAGCTCTCACCGCACGGCCAGCTCGACGCCTCTTTGCCAGGCTCGCTCGAAGCTCGCGGACTTCTTCCACCTATGAGCACCAGGGCGTTGAATACCTATTGTTCGCTCACGCGACGCAAGTTCTGGCCACCTGCTCCCGATAATAAAAAAGAGGTTGTCGTGCGATGAAGCATCGCATGTTCGAGAGCACTGTTTTGGGTTGCATCTGACTTGCTAGGTCATGAACAATTCGAGCATATGAATCATGAAGGCGGAGGGGCATGTGAGCGCGCTGTTCGAGGTTTGGAACTTGATGGGCGGAGGAGTCGGGGGGACGCTGTTTACGTGCTTTCTCTTGATCGTGGGCGCTGGTGGGGTGACCTGGTTTCTTTTCCTTCTCGTCGATATTTTTGATGAGGAGCAAGAGCAGCTCCTCGAGCAAGAACGCGCGGCGATTCCACCTCCTCCAGAGCTGCCATCGGATCGCATCACCGAGGAACAGCGCGAAGAGTTAAACGCGATGATGCTTCGGGATAGAGGATGGCGTGAGGCTCCCGAGCAACCTGGGAAGTTTCTCTATGTTTGCGATGACTTCGTGGCGAGCTTGAGCCTCGAGCTTGTCGAGAAGGCGATCATCTATTCGATCACATGCGAGGTTCGCCCCACGGCTGCTCCGCCCGAGTCCCTCTTGCTCGTGATCAAGGACGCCAACCGCGTCTTTCCCTCGACAATCAGCCCGTGGCGCTCCGAAGCGAAGGCAAATCACAACGGCGTCTTTATCCACGACGACCTCCGGTTCGAGGGGGATATGAAGGTGTTGGTGGATAGTATCGTCGACACGACGCGACTCTTCGCGAGCGCCGAGGATCGTCTCGAGGTCTCGACGTTTAGCCTGCGCGAGGGGGTCTACTCGATGGAGTTCATGTTGCTCGCAGATGTGGCGCACAACATGTACCCGCCGCACAAGCGAGAGCTCTCGATGATGAGGTTGGGGCGTTACGCTGACTTGTTGAGCAGCGCTGGGGCGGCGTTCGGTTGGGCTGGGAAGAGCAAGCGAGACCTCCTCGGCGAGCTGTTGGCGAACCCGGAGGCTGGCTGGAGCATCCGACGAGATGCGTCCGTTCGTTACCTGCGCTGCCTGGATGAGGACGAGAAGATCCCCTGGCTGGTCGAGCAGATCAAGGCGCCCGAGCGGGACATCGTCGAGGCTGGATTTCTGCTCTCGCTCTTGCACGGGCTGGAGCCTGACGAGCGCGTGTTGGGACCACTTATCGACGCCGCGCTGGAGCAACCGAGGTTGCTCCAGTGGATCTTGATGAACTCCAGGGAGTTGATCACGGCGCGCCTGCTCGGCCCGAACAAGGAGCGGTGGTTCTCGGCGATCTTTGCAAACGATGGAGGTCTGACCGAGGAGCATATGCGCGAGGTGATCGCGCACCTCGATCCGAACATCCTCCTTTCGCGAGAGCTCGACGGCAAGGCGCGCGGAGTGTTGCTCGCCAACATGCTCGGGATGCACGATGAGGAGCACTTCGAGGACATCGTGCATACCTTGCTTCGGGAGCTGGATGACGCCGATCTCGTGGTGATTCTGGAGACCCTCTCGCTCCACCACAACCCGGGCATCGCGCGCGCCGCCGCGAGCCTCGCGTCTAACCCCGCGCAGATCGACACCACGCGTGAGTTCCAAGCGCTGCTCTGGATTCTCGAGTCACAGCTCCAGGATCATGCAGAGATCCTCAGGCAGCCAGGCGTCGAGCGGTTCCTTTGCCAGTGTCTCGAGCACCCCGACGGGAGGATCGCGTCGATGGCGCCTCCATTGATTATCGAGCTTGGCGGCCCGCTCTCACTCTCGCTGCTCTCCGAGCTGCTCGCCAGGCCCGGCGTGGCCAGCTCGCCCTCGGTGATCGGCAAGACGATCCAGGGAATCCGGCTGAGGATGGGAGCGGATCTGGATGGTTTCGTCGGCGGATTGAGCGTCGCGCAGGGGAGCGGAGGAGAGCTCACCGTCGTCGCAGAGGGAGGCTCGATCTCGATGACCGAGTGATTTACTCACGCCCACGTCGTTCACTGCGCTCATCACTTGCCAACCCCGCTCGGTTTGTGGACCCTGTGAGAACCAATGAAGTGATGTAGCGCGAGGGGTCGTGATGATGTGGTTTGTCTTCGGTGCGGTGTTATGTGCGGCTATTTTTGCCGTGGTGTATGCATTTGTCGCGGATAATCACCTGCTCGAGTTCCTCCCTCAACGGCTGCTCGGGTTTACCGCGGCCATCCCGAGCACTCCGGTCACGATCGCGCGTTGGGAAGAGAACGTGCGCCAGGCCGCCACTGACGCGGGGTGGGTGTCCGTGCCAGATCGCTTGGAGGGGCTTTGCTTCCAGCGCTCGCACAATGGGGTAAAGATCCAGGCGCGCGTGATGCGTCATCGCCTCTACACGGTGTATCGGATGGATTGCGAGCTTGTCCTCGATCACGCGCCACCGTCAAATGTCCAGGCGTCTTTTGTCTCACCCATCGATTTGCTCGAACAACTCTTGCGCGATGTCCCCGCCGAGACGCGCGGTCGCATCTCCTATGGTGAGTTCCGGTTGACCGACGCCAGCCTCGAGGTGCTGTGGCACTGCTTTGATCGCGAGCGGTTGGCGTCACTCTCCTCTGACCGGGAGGCGCTCTTGAAGTCTTTCGAGATCGAGGACCAGCGCATTCGGTTGGGGTTTGGTTTTCGCCACGGCGAGGACGTGAGTGATGTCGTCGGTCGCGAGCGTGCGTGGGAGAAGACGTTTCAGGCGTATGGGCGAACGTTGGAGACGGTCATCGAGATGGGGCATGCGTTGCGTTGGGATGCCGAGGATGTGGATCAACTCCTCGATCGCATCCTCCTCGATCCTGGCGTGGACGCGGGCCTGTGGCGCGCGGCTGCTGCGCTCGAGATGAGGCCGATGAGCCCACAGGACAGGGCCGCCTGGTTGGCCGAGCAAACCGTGGACCCGAGCGCGACGCGCGAGCGTTGGATCGCGTGTGTCCCCGATCTCTTGCAGCAGGATACCTCGCATCCCGCCATGGAGCGCGTGTTCCTTCACGCGCTCGAGCCCGGCAACGAGGCGCTGCTCGGCACCATCGCTCGCCGCGACTACGCGCTCGTCATGGAGCGCATGCGCACGAGCCCGGTGCGCGCGCGTTGGCTCGTCGCATTGCTTCGGCCCGATGTCGGGTTGCTCGAGTCGCAGCGCAGGAGCATGATCGCGATGGTCGATCCTTCGCTGGTGCTCTCGGATGAGCTCGACATTCACTCCCGAGGTGTTTTGCTCTCGGGCATCCTCTCTATGGGGGACGCATCGCAAACGCAGGAGCTTGTCTACACCTTGCTGCGAGGGAACGATGATGAGGCGCTCGTCGAGATCATGACCACGCTCTCGGTGTATGCGAACGCGGACGTGGCAAGAAGCGTCGCGTCGTTTGTCAGCAACCCTGATCAGGTCGACACGCAGCGAGAGTATCAGGCGCTGCTCACGTTGCTAAAGGCGCTGGCCAAATCACACCCGGCAGAGATCATGACCCCGGATGTCGAGCGCTTCCTGTGTCATTGCATCACGCACGCGGACGAGAGGATCGCGTCGATGGCGCTCGCGCTGGTCTCTGATTTTGGCGATGAGCCCTCGCTCGAAGCGCTCCAGCCTTTGCTCGGGAGCACCGACCTCGCCATCCCGCAGGCATCCATCGGTCGCGCGATGCGCAACATCCGCGTGCGCCTCGGTGAGGATATGGCGGTCTTCTCAGGTGGCCTCTCGATCGCGCAGGGGAGCGGGGGAGAGCTCACCGCTGTAGCGGACGCGGGCGCCATCTCCATGAGCGAGTGATGCTCTTTTTTCGCGAACCACTGACGATACACCCGGCGATCCTGGCACGCTATTTGGTGGTCTTCGACCGTGGGTTTTCGCGCTGGCCAAAAGCTTTGGCGCCGTCCTTGTCGTCGAAGTAAGTCCAAATAGCGTGCCAGGATCGCCGACCAGCCAGATTCGCGAACGCGGAACTCCGAGACCACGAAAATCACCGGGCAAAAAGAAAGCGCCGGGCGCTCCATTGTCGGAGCACCCGGCGCTTTTTTCAGTCACCGAGGGTGACGCGATATGTTCGCGTCACGTCATTCCTGCGTGAGGTAGAGGTTCTCCTCGTCCATCCCGAACTGGTAGATCCCATAGCGTCCCGCCGAGAAGTAGATCGTGTCCCCTTCGACGGTCAAATCACTGGGCCAGCCGCGCGTGGGGTAGTACGCCTGCGCGTAGGGTTGGCTCGGGTTGTCCATGTTGATGACGAGCAAGCCGCCGGGCACCTGGTAGAGCGCGCGTCCTGCGCGCGCCTCGACGAGCGTCGCCCAGTCATCGACCTCCGTTTGCGAGAGCTTGTCGAAGCCTTGCGAGTCGACATCGATCATCGTCAGGTTGCGCGTGTAATCGTAGTCTTCCCAGTCGTAGTGATTCTCGTCGTAGTTGGCGTAGTACGCCTTGTAGTGCGAGACGAGCGCATGTCCTGCGCCATCGAGCGTGATCTGCTCGACCTGTTGGTCGACAAAGCGCTGCGGTGCTCCCTGCAAGTACGCCTTCCCATCAAACCTCTCCAGGCGGTTGAGCGAGTTCTCCACGATCGTCTCGCCCCACAAGAAGTCCTTGGTCAAGAGCATGTCTCCGTCAACAAACATCAACTGCCCGGGGATGTTCACGGCCTCGCTGATGGTCGGCGAGTCGGCGTTCGTCAGGTCGACCTCCTTGAGGTAGTAGCGCACGTAAGGGCGGCTATCTCCCTCGAGATCGTAGGGCTTCTTGAAGTTGACAAAGAGCGAGTCGCCATCAGCCACGAGGCCAGCTGCTTCCTCGTCCGCGGGCATCGCGATTTCTTGCGTGATGGTGGGTTGCTTCGGGTTGCTCAGGTCGAGCACATCGAGCACGTAGCTGTTCCAGTAGCGGCGCTTCTCGTAATCGTACTCGCGCTCCTCTGTAGGGATCGCGCCCACTTGCACTTCCTGACAATCGGTCTCGCCATTGCCATCCTGCGTACAGGTCAGCAGCGAGCCCTGGCAGACCTCACCCTCGATGGTGCCATCGACGCGGTGGAGCTGGTCGCAGCGGATGCTCCCCGCGTGGTAAGAGCACGCCTTCTCCTCGTACATCCCCGTATCATAGGAGTAGCAGCCGCGGTTGTAGCGGTAATTCTCGCTTTTGGGGCGGATGTAGCGGCGGTGGATAGTGCCCTCGAGCTTCTCCTGGCGAGCGTTGCGCGTGAAGACGAGCTTGTCGCCAACCGTCGTCGCGGGCGTGGTGTAGTTGTAGCCGTAGTAGCCACCGCAATCCCAGCAATCCTCCCAGCCGTAGTAGTAACCGCCATAGGCTTGCAGTCGCTCGGTCTGCATCGTCGAATCGAGCACGGGTTGTGCGGGGTTCGAGAGGTTCCAGATCTCGACATCGGTGACGGTCTTGCCGTTGTTGTAGTCGCCGTTTGGCCCGGGCTGCCACACCGAGGAGAGCGTCACGAGGTGATCGCCGACCTGGTAGGTGGAGCTGTTGGCGGGCACGTCGATGGTCGCCACCGGCTCCTCGCGGTCGACGTTGCCGCCGAGCGCGACGACGTCAATGGAGTCGGTTTGCATGTTCTGGCCCGTGCTGCCGCGCCACCACCCGTAGTAATCCGAGCGGTTCTTGTAGCGCACGCCGTAGGCGCCAAAGACCTTGAAGTTCGAGTAGTTCGGCGCGAGCTCGAGGCGGCCTTCCTCGGAAGGTGCCGCAGGATCAGTCGTGTCGAACAGGCTAAGCTCTGCTTCAGACAGGTTCGCCGTGGTGTTGGCGGCAGAATCCGCGAGGAAGCTGCGGCGCACTGGCGAGCCGTGGTCCATCACACCGCGAAGCGTGAGGGTGTTTGCCGAGAAGGTGTAAATCTGGACCGCCGAGATGTAGCGCTTCTCGGTGTCATTCCAGCCGCTAAATGGCAGAAGCACCATCCCTGTCTCGGTGGCGCTGCCATCGGGGCTCGGGATCGAGGTCGCCTTCTCCAGCACGGAGAACGCGCGATCGTCCCACTGCGCCTCGGACCAGCTGTGGTCGAGCTCGACCTCGGCGCGCGCGATAAGCGGTGTGGGGTTGGTCAAATCACTCGCGTCATAGAGTGAGACGGCCATCGTATTGGTGCCGTTCTCATCGTTCTTGCCGATGCCGATGAGGCGAGTTTTTGCGGCCACTGGGCGGAAGTAGTCATTCCAGCCGGAGACGATGAACTCGCTCTTTTCGGTCAACATGCCATCGGCGCCGACCTCGAACGCGTGGAATGGATCGACGCGGCGGTAGGTCACGAAGAACGCCTTGTTCTCCATGAACAGCGTCGCATAGAGATCCTCGTTGTTACCGAACGTCTTGTGGTCGATCTGCGTGAGGTTGTTGATGTCGGTAGCGTCGAAGGTCTGCACGTGGTTGGTGTTGCTGCTCGAGCTCCAGTTGTTCGAGCTCACGACGCGAAGCACGCCATCATGCAAATCGAGGTTGGTCTTGTTGCGGACGTAGCCATGGGCGATGACCGAGTCCCCCTCGACCATGTCCCCCTCTGGCGAGGAGATGTCGATGAGCGAGACCTCCGAGCGTCCCTGGTGCTGATTGTAATTGTAGCGCGAGATGATCAAGCGCTGAGGGGTCGCCTGGATATCCTGGACGTAACCTCCGAGCGCGAGGTCGGTCTTGGCGAGCAGCTTGCCTTGCGATGAGACCGAGAAGCTCTTGACGTTGGTTTGCCCGCCGCCGTTGTATTCGTTGGCCACGACATAGAGCGCTTCCTTGCCACCGCCGCGCGTCAAGCGGCTGGTGCGAATCCAGCCGTCGATGTGACCTTGCGCTGTGATTTTGGGGTTTGCCTTGTCCGAGATGTCCACCACCACGACGCCGCCGCCATGGTGACGCTCGGGCGTGACCGCATAGCGGCTGCTGCGCCAGTAGGAGTACCAGTTGTTGAGCAACACGAAGACGCGATCGCCCACCTGATACATCTCGACAGGGGTCCCCGAGACCTGCACGCGGCCCAGAATCTTGGGGTTGGCGACATCGGTGAAGTCGATGATTTGCAACCCGCGATAGGCGTTCAGGTTCAAGATGAGGTTCTTGTCTCCCTGAATCACGCGGTAGATGTCGCCTTCCTCGACGGTGCGATCCTCGCCGCCGCCATTGTCGAACGCGCCATCTTCATCGGCGGCAGCGCCAGGCTCGGCTTCATTGCGGTCGTCGTTCTCCTGGGTGCGTTGGCCGTTGTAGCCGTCGGCGGAGTAGAACGTGGTCTGACCCGATGGAGGGGTGGGCTGGGCGTGGTTGTTCCCCGCTGCGTTGTTCTCTGGCGAGTTGTTGTTCTCGGGGGTGTTGTTGTTTTCAGGAGTGTTATTCTCCTCGGGCAACGTCACCTCCGGGACCTCTGGCTCGGGGTCCTCGCCGCCAGGGAGAATACACGCGCTCAGAAAGAGCGCGCTCGCTGCGGTTGTGCCCACCAGGGCGCGGTGCTTGAAGAGTTTCCACTTGGCATCCATGTCCATGCTCTCCGTCATCGTAAGGTCGTCAATGCGAATGTTTCGTTTCAAAAAATCCTCACACCCTCTGCCATCAGAGGAGTCGTATCCGTCGATACAAACTCCTTTTGCACAAAGGATGCCAAATTCGCTTTGATGGTTGATCTTACCGTGGAATGCGGTCGAGAGGAGGGTGGGGCAGGCGCCAGTGCGACGCTATTCCACAAAATTTCGAGAGATCCGAGGCACAACCCTGAGAATTTCGAGGCTGGGATCGAGGCTTCAGGCGTTGCGGCGTTTGTCGTCCAATCCGTAAACGCGCAGCTGTGGGACCTTGAAGTCGAGCGTGAGGCGGTCGCCGATGCGGAAGTTGTGGCAGATGTGTGGGCCATCCACGTAAATGCGCCCCTCCTGCATCTTGCTCACGATCTCGATCGGGGTGCCAAAGGGGCGAATCCCCTTGATCTGGCGGTAGGTTTGGTGCGGCGGCTGGTAGGGCTCGCGCACGACGAACTGGTAGTTCCTGCTCGAGACAGGCAACACCATCCCACCCGCCGAGCGAATCGCTGCGGTGGAGCCTGCGGGCGTGGCGATCCAGATGCCGCTCGAGCGCTGCGCCTCCATGCTGCCGTTGACATCGAGCAAGTAGGACGAGACCGCCGCAGGGTTGGCGTGACACACGAGCGTCTCGTTTAGAACGGGCGGCGTGCGCTCGTCGTCGTTGATGCAGACGGCAAAGCGTCGCAACCCGGTCGGCTCCCACCTCGCCTCGAGCGTGTCCTCGAGCATCTCCTCGAAGTCCTTCGCGCCACCTGCGCAAAAATAACCGATGCTCGAGGAAGGATCGGAGTTGATCGCGAGCACGGGCGTATCACCGACCCTGTGCGAGAGGTCGAGCACGGTCCCATCACCTCCGACCGGGACGAGCAGGTCATAGTCGTCTGGCGTATCGGACTTTTCGCGCGGGACGACGTCGAACTCCAGCCCGTGCGCGGTCAAGACCTCCTGGACGAGCTCCAGGCTCTGGATGTGGGAGTTGTGTGACTGCTCGAGCTTGGCGACGCTGATGTCCCCCTGCGCGAGCAGCGAGGCGACGTCTTCATCTTTTTGCTCGAGGATGAGCTGTTGGTAACGGCTGGTCTTGTGAACGACGAGGATTTTCATCTTATTGGCCTGACCCTGGCAGTCATCAAGTCGAGGATATCTCGGGGAAAGGAGACTTTAAGCACGCACCAGACTGGCGCGTCAAGCGCATCAGTTGTCAGGCTCCTTGCCAAACCACAGCACGGCGTAGCCGCCATGCATATCCGCGCCGAGGGATTGCCAGTTGGCGCCTTGCCAGATCCCTTCCTCCAGAATCACTCCTCGGTGCCCCGAGCTGTTCATCCACAGGCCAACCGCAGCATCCGCGGTCGAGACGCCCGCCGCAGAGTTCTCGTAGCCAAAGCCAGGGTAATCGGTCAGCTCGCCGGGCTTCTTCCACATGCACTCGGCCTGAGCGTGATCCGAGGTGTAGCAACACGCCGTCCAGCTCCCCTTGTCCGACCAGCTGTGCAAGTTGCACTCACCGGATACTGGCGAGTTGTCGGCGAGGTCGCGCGTGTGGATGCTCGCGACCTTGCACATCGAAGGGGAGAGCGGGATGGCGGGGAGGTTCTTTTTGGCGCGCTCGGCGTTGACCAGCGCGACGATTTCAGCGCCTTCGCTCGAGCAAGCGCCGTTGTTGCTCTGCGGGGTGGTCTGGTTGTTTTGCGAGCTCTGGCTGTTGTTTGCCTCTGGTTGTGAACCTGGGATCGGATCTGGTGTGTCAGATCCGCCACAGGCGAGGATCGACAGGATAAGGAGCGCAGCGAGCGTGGCGTGGAGGGGGGACAGTTTTGGCATCGACTTCTCCATGGGGCGTTCGAGGTGAGGGGGTGAGTTCTCGATGGTGCATGGCATTCGCAGCTTCACCCCTTGATGGGTGAGAAGTCGAGCGCATCCGTCAAGAATTGTGAGGAAATTCTCGGCGTATGAGCTCGACCTCACGTCGAGGCTTTCGTGCCTGCTACCTGCGCGAATCTGCAAGGTGATGTTGTGGAAGAGCGTCGCGAGAGCGGGGTGAAAAACACGTTGCGTGCGATTATGGAGCGTGCTAATTGAGGTTCGCATTCGACAAGCGAGTGAATGCTCACTTAGAGGCAACGCGAACCACCGACAGGAGATGATATGTCTGACCTGACCGCAGCGCAGATTTTCGGAGAGGACCTCCCCGCCAAGCTCGAAGCAAACGCAGAGAGCGTGACCAAAGTTAACGCCATCTACCAGTTCAATATCGACGGTGAGAATGGCGGCACCTGGGTCGTCGACCTGACCAAGGACACCGAGTTCGTGTCCGAGGGCGCTGCAGATGACGCTGATTGCGTTGTCGCGATGAAAGAGAGCGACTTCGTCGACATGTGGAACGGCAAGCTCCCTGGGCCGCAAGCCTTCATGATGGGCAAGCTCAAGATCCAGGGCGACATGGGCCTTGCCATGAAGCTCCAGAAGTTCCTTTGATTTGTCCGGGCTTTTTCTAAAGCCCGCACGAGTCGCAGGCAACTGCTTGAAAAGAGGTGTCGAGGAGGAGCT
>JAYZVO010000190.1:0-32905 GCA_036155555.1 Myxococcota bacterium | reverse complement strand
ACCCCCCCCCCCGCCCCTCGCTCGTTCTTACCTGGTCGCTGTAGGTCAAACCATCAAGCACCGAGCACGCGATCGAGGAGCACGCTCCAGGCGTAGACGATGTCTCGGGAGCCATCACCATAGAGCTCCTTGCAACGCAGCCAGCCAAACACACTGGATGCCCACCTGTATTCATGGAGGGTGAGTTCGTCGACTCCGAGCAAGGTTTGCATGACATCAGTCGACAAGTACTCGGACCACAGCGTCTCGTGAGGGAAGGGAAAGGTGTCTCCTCCCTGCCCTGTCGAGTTCTTCGTGGCGTTCCTGGTGGGGTCGGTCGTGCGCGTGGCGCCTCCCTGCGCGATGCGAAGCTCGCGCATCACGCGAAGCCACGGCCTCATAAGAAGTTCGCCGGACTCTCCGTTGCACCACACGATCAAGCCGCCGAGCTCTGGCACCATCACGGTCCCCAGGTAGCGACAACGAGACCCCGGCAAATAAGCACCATTCAGTTCTCGAACACGGCTTACTCCCATGTTGTTCGCGAGTTTGCGAACAGCTCGAAGCTCGAGGCGACGAAATCGATCCTCGTCGTACATGAGACACCTGGGAATGGTTGACCCTCATAAAAATGCCGAGGGTCACACCCCCTACGCCCTTGATACCGTGCAGGAAAACGCGAGCGCGATCAAAACAAAACAGAACTAACAGACCTATTTCATAAAAAAATCCATTAGCAATACACAACACCGAGCAACGCTCGAAGCTACCGACAATAAAACCTTTAACTTCGACAACATACACTCCACCAAACAAAGCAAAATGCTTCGGCTCGATGGAGGATGTTGAAAGGACTCGTAGCGCGCCCCCCCCAAAACGCGCCTGCCGTTGTGAAGCGGTGAGCTTACTTTTTGTCACCGTGCAACAGCGAAGGTGTGACGGCGCGTTTTCTCCCCCCCATTTTTGCAAATAGGGGGGAAACTCGCGCGTTGATTCGAGGTTGGCATTTCGCGGAGAGGAGCATCGATGCAGGTTTCGCAGAACGCAGAACATGCCCCCCGCGCTTGTTTCGAGAGGTAAGGATCGCGGCAGGCCGCGATCCTTACCTTGCTTCGCTGCGTCGCTGCCCCCAAACAGCACTTCGTTTGTTGGGGAGCGCCCTCGCGATGATTTTGGCGTTGAGGTTCGCTTTTGTGTGCCCTCGTGTAACTCACTGCTTGTTTCAAAGCACCAAGACGTGATGGATCGATCCGCAAGAAACATCTGGAAGACCCAAAAACCATCACCACAACCTCTTCGAGCACATCGATGTTGTGCTGCGAATCAATCACCTCTCGCAATCCTGGCGCGCCTTTAGTAAGAGATGGCGGGTGAGTCCACGTGCGCCCGAGCAGGCGCGTTGCCCTGTGCCCCCAAACCGCGGAGCGAGCATCATGAGCGAGAGTGCGATCGATTTGATGAAAGACCTGTTGGCGACCGACGAGCGCGTGCACGAGCTGATCATGGCAGAGGAGGAGCGCGAGCGAGACTCGATCCGCTTGATCGCCAGCGAGAACTACGCCTCACGCGCGGTCATGGCTGCCACTGGCTCGGTATTCACCAACAAGTACTGCGAGGGTTATGTCGGCAAGCGCTACTACCTCGGTCAGGAGTTCACCGACGCCATCGAGCAGCTCGCCATCGACCGCGCCAAGGAGCTCTACGACGCCGAGCACGTCAACGTGCAACCCTACTCCGGGTCGCCCGCGAACTTCGCCGCCTACCTCGCCGTCGCAAAGCCTGGCGATCGCATCATGGGCCTCGATCTGCCTCATGGCGGCCACCTGACCCATGGTTGGAAGGTTAGCTTCACAGGTCAGCTCTTCGAGGCGGCGCACTACCAGGTGGATAAGGAGAGCGAGCTGCTCGACTACGATCGCATCCGCGAGCAAGCGCTGGAGTTTCGCCCGCGCATCCTCATCGCAGGACACTCGGCGTACCCCCGGGTGGTGGATTTCGCCAAGTTTGCCGAGATCGCGCGCGAGATCGACGCCATCTTCCTCACCGATATGGCGCACATCTCGGGGCTCGTCGCTGGTGGCGCGCACCCCTCCCCCATCCCGCACTCGGACATCGTCACGACGACGACGCACAAGTCGCTGCGTGGACCTCGCTCGGGCATGATCCTGTGCAAGTCGGAGCACGCCAAGGCGATCGACCGCGCGGTGTTTCCTGGCGCTCAGGGTGGGCCGCACATGCACGCCGTCGCCGCGCTCGCTGTGGCGCTCAAGGAGGCGCTCGAGCCCGACTTCAAGGACTACGCGCATCAGATCGTGGCGAACGCCAGGGCGATGGGCGAACGCTTTGTGGAGTTGGGGTATCGCCTCGTGACGGGTGGGACGGACAATCACTTGCTGCTCGTGGATATGACGCCCAAGGGGATCGGCGGCAAGCCCGCTTCGATCGCGATGGAGAAGGCCGGGATCGTGTGCAACTACAACACCATCCCCTATGATACGCGCAAGCCATTCGACCCTTCCGGGATTCGCATCGGCACGCCCGCCATCACGACGCGCGGGATGAAAGAAGACGCCGCGCGTCAGATCGCAACCTGGATCGATCAAGCGATCCAGAAGGCGGACGATGACGCCGCGCTGGCGCAAATCAATGGCCAGGTCCGCGAGTTTTGCCAGCAGTACCCGACCCCGTAAGCTGGCTGTTTGACTGGACAGAAGCTCTCCTCGTGCCTATGAGGAGAGGGCGCACGCTCGACGCGCATCGAAAGTCGACCATGGTTGCTCGGAGCACATGACATGTACAATCTTCTTATCGCCATCGGCGCTGGCCTCCTCTCCTTCGTCGCGCTGAGCGTCGCGCTCGGGGCTGGCTCGTTCAAGCCACTCTACGGGCTCGTGCCTGGCCTCTTTGTCGTCGGGATCGCCTACTTCTATCTGGCGCGTCGCACGATGCGCCAGGTCGAGGAGATCATGAAGCGCGCCCAGGAGATCCTGGCCAAGGCACAGAGCAGCCCGAACATGGGGCAGAAGCGCCTGAACAAGGTCATCGACGAGGCGATCGGAGTCCTCAAGGAGGGCTACCCGCTCGACAAGTGGCAGTTCTGGGTCAAGGCCCAGCTCGATGGCCAGATCGGGACGCTGCTCTACATGGCCAAAAAGTACGACGTGGCCGAGAAGTACCTCGTCGGCGCGCTCAAGCGCCACTGGATGGCAAAGGCGATGCTCGGCTCCCTCTACTACAAGCGCAAGAGCGTCGAGAGCATGACCGAGGCATTCGAGGAGGCCGTCGACGGGAGCAAAAAAGAGAGCTTGCTCTGGAACCTCTACGCCTACTGCCTCTGGAAGTCGAACAAACAGGACGAGGCGATCGCGGTCTTGAACCGCGCCCTCGAGCACATCCCCACGGATGAGAAAACACAGGACAACCTCAAGGCGCTCCAGAATAACCGGAAGATGAAGATGCGCGGCTGGAACATGATGTGGTATCAATTCCACCTCGATGCCCCACCCCAGCCTCGCGCTCAAGCCCAATTCAGGCGCCGCTGATCATCCCATCTTGTCAACTCTTGTAAAAAGCAGGACCCCCATGACCGAGACGATCGAGATCCCGAGTGATATTGGCCGCAATGACCCTTGCCCCTGTGGCTCGGGGAAGAAATACAAGAAGTGCCATATGCGCCTTCACCAAGCGCAGCGCGAGGCAGAGAAGTCGACCCGAAGCGTCGAGCAGCTCGTCAATGACGAGACGCTCCCCTTCCAGGTTTACAAGATGATCGCGCAGGCCACCGAG
Organism: Myxococcota bacterium; assembly: GCA_036155555.1. Taxonomy (GTDB): domain Bacteria; phylum Myxococcota_A; class Bradymonadia; order Bradymonadales; family Bradymonadaceae; genus JAYZVO01. Next base: position 29,140 of record JAYZVO010000190.1, on the reverse strand, counting down.
AACAACCTCGTGGCCCTGATCTGGGAGATGAGCCACGAGCTCGGCCCCTTCCGCGCCGCGTTCCCCGAGCAGTCGAACTACCTGCTCGAGGTGAACTCCGGAAAGGCGACCTTGCCAGCTGGCGCCGAGCAAGAGTTCATGCGCCTTCGCATCGACTTGCCTGACGCATACATCCTGCTCGCGCGTGGCGCCGACGACCCGCGCGTCGGGCACGTGACCTACGAGCTCATCACGCTGCGCGCCAACGAGTACGACGGCGACCTCAACACGCGCGAGGTCGAGCACCAGGGTTGGCGCATCTGGGACATCCAGACGCATCGCCGTGACAAGAGCGAGCTCGAGGACGCCGACCTCTCCATTTCGGAGTTTGGTGTCGGCTGGCACCCTCGTGGATTGCGTGACTACCCGACCCACGTACGCGTCGAAGAAGACGCCTCCTCCGCAGGCAGCGAAGAGGAGTAAGTCGCACCCAGGGCGCGACGAACTGCATCCCATTTAAAGGGCTGTCGTGAGCTTCACGACGGCCCTTTTTTATTGCCTTGTTGTCAGGCTACTGCGAGCCCGTAGCTTCTCATCGAAGAAACCCAGATAACATTCAAGAGGGGATTGTTTTGCCAGAAGATTTGAAAATCGTCAGCATCATGGAGGTCTTGCAAGGATACCTCAACACCGCCTTGCAGCATTTGCCAACCATCGGGAGCGCGATCGCGTTGCTCCTGGTCGTGTTCATCATCTCGAAGTTCACGAAGCGCTTTGGCACGAGGCTATCCGAGAAGCTCACCGATGACTTGAGCCTACAGAGCCTGTTCCAGACCACCATCCAGGTGATCGTCTGGAGCATCGGATTGTTCGCCGCGGCGGCGATCGTGTTCCCTGGGTTGAAAGCTGGCGATCTTGTTGGTGTGCTGGGCCTGAGCAGTGTCGCCATCGGTTTTGCCTTCAAGGACATCTTCCAAAACTTCCTCGCTGGCGTCCTCATCTTGACGCAACGCCCCTTCTCGATCGGCGACCAGATCGCCAGAGGTGACATCGAGGGGACCGTCGAGAGCATCAGCATTCGCTCCACGACGATCCGAACCTACGATGGCCAACGCGTGATCGTCCCGAACGCCGAGCTCTACACCAACCCCGTCACCGTGCGCACAGCGCAGACGACGCGACGCACGACCTTCTCCACAGGGATCGGTTACGGTGAGGACATAGAGAAGGCACGCACGGTCATCACAGACGCACTCGCCGAGTGCGACCTCGTCAAGGAGACGCCCGCGCCACAGATTTACGTGAGCAACCATGGCGCGAGCTCCATCGACTTCGATGTTCGTTACTGGACTGATTCGGACAAGGCGACCACCGTGCGCGCGCTCGATCAGGTGGCCACCTCGATCAAGTATGCCCTGGATAACGCCGATATCGAGATCCCATACACCTACAGGACCCTCGAGTTCTTCGACAAAACCGACTACGCCGAGCTGCTCTCGAACCTCTCGCCAGCGCAACTCGAGGCGCTCCGCAATATGCCTGGGCGCGTTCCTTCAGGCGGGAGTTCGCTGGATGACTAAAAAATGAACACGTTCATTTTTTAGTCTCGCCCTCCCCCTCGATGAGCGAGAGGAACTCTGGCGAGAGGTTGCTGGGAGAGCCCCAGGTGGTCTTGTCCCAGTCCTTTCGGTTGGGGCGGAACCAGCCCGCCGCATCGAGCAACCAGCGCGATGCGAGCGGGTGATTCTTACTCGCGTCCTCCATCTCGAGAGGATCACTGCTCCTGTCATAGAGCTGGTAATCTCCCTTGCGCAGGTAGAGCTTGTAGTGGCGCAGCTGGAACCCGTAGTGCCCCAGGTAACGCGTGGCGATGGCCGGGTTTGGATACCCGCCATGCTGCCCGAGCAGCTCCGGGACGAGCGAGCGCCCCTGCAACCCTTCAGGGCGTTCGCCGCCCGCCATATCGACGAGCGTCGGGTACACATCCAACACATCGGCGCCAGAGTGCACGACCGTGCCAGCGGCGATAAGCGGCTTGTAGTACATCAACAGCGGGACGTGGACGAGCTCCTGGTGGACGTTGTGGCCGTGCCCGACGCTGCCGTGCTCCCAGAACTCATCGCCATGATCGGCGGTGATGACGACCATCGTATCATCCCAGATGCCCATCTCTTCGAAGGCCGCGCGGACCGTGGCGAATGCCTGATCGTTGAACGTGATCTCGTTCTTGTAGAGGTTCTTGATGCGCAAGCGATCGCGTTCGTTGACCGAGAGCCCGCCCCCCTTGATCTTGCCGAGATCCTCGCCAGAGCAATACTTGCGATAACGCCCGGTGTAAGAGGCGTCCTCGTCGTACTTGTCGATGATCCCCTCGTGGCGGCGGTAGGTGACGTGAGGGTCGATGGTGCCAACATAAAGGAAGAAGCGCTCGTCCTTGTTCTTCTTTGCCCAGTCGATGGCGTGTCCCGCCATCGACATCCCGTCGATGCGCCAGCCATCGCGCAGGTTGTTGACAAAGTGATCCCACCCCTGCGCGAAACCCCACGGCTCGGAGATGTAGCCGTTGGAGATGTGCGCGCCGGTCTTGTAGCCGAGCTTCTTCATCGCCTCGGGCAAGATCTCGTGGTGAGGCTTGAGGTTGCCTCGGGCCAGGACTCTGTGACGGCTCGGGTACATCGCCGAGAAGAGCGACGCGTGGCTCACCTTCGACTCGTTCCCCTGGACGTAGGCAACCTGGAACATGGCGCCCTCCTCCACGAGCTTGGAGAAGGCGGGTGTCTCGACGTTGATCTCGCTGTTGTAGAACGGCAGGTGATCTGCGCGGAGCGTATCGACCATCCAGAAGAGGACATGCTTTGGAGGCTCGACCTTGGGGCGAGCGGGTTTCTCTCCGGGTACGACCAGCGCGGCGCGTGTGAGGGTCATCGGGGCGCCGCATGCGTCGTCCGCCCAGAGTTCGACGCGCGTGAGCGCGCCCCCCTTCCCTGCGACGTCCGTCAGGTCGATGGCGGTCGCTTGCCTGTCACCGCGCCCCTCGACCAGCAGGCGCTTCTCGGTCTTCGCGACCTCGAGCGCGCCCTCCTTGCCTTCACGCGAGATCTGAACCACTGGACCACAGCCAGTCTCGGCGGCGATCTCGAGGTCGAGCTTGCTCCCAGGAATCGCCCACATGTGCCAGACGAGCCCGCTCCCCTTCGAGAGCTCGAGCTCACCTTGCGCCATGGGCAACGAGGATGGTGTGTTGGCAGCGGCGCCAACCTTTGCCCCCTTCGAGGTGTCCTCCTTGGCCTTCGCCCCGATGGCCTCCTTGCCCGCATTCTCAGACGCTGACTCGCCACTCCCAGTGTCCTTCTCAGGAGCGACGGCCCTGGCCGCGACCTCGCCAAACGCGCCCGCAGGCCCGAGGCGCAACCACGCCACGGCGCCACCAGAGAGTTTGCCGTTGTAGCGACCCATGTTGGAGAAATCGAACACGAGGGTGTTCTCGGCGCGAGCCGTCCCGGCGGGGATCTTTACGCGCAAGGTCTGCCACCCCTTCTCGAGCTTCTGCGCGGGGAGTTTCTTGCCATTGAGTTCGAGCGTGAGCGCGTTATCTCCGCTGGCGGGGTTGTGCACCTCGAGCTCGAGGAGTTGCTCGCCAGCGCTGTCCCAGGAGGGGAACCAGACATTGGCCTTTCGCCCCTTGACCCCTGCGCCGGTTTGCTCCTCGATGGCGAGACCGAGCTCCCAGTCCTCCGGGTAGTTGCCATTGGTGTAACGAAGCCAATCCTTGCTGGTCGCGTCGATCGCGACGCGGCGCTTTCCATCATGGAGTTCCATGCGGTGCGCCAGCGGGCGATTGACGAGCAGATCGAAGGCGGCAAAATGTGGCCCGCTCAATCCGGGCAGCGCCTCGGGGACCTTGGGCTCGATCGGCTTGGTGGTCGCGGCGTGCTCCTCGGGGAGCCCCGCGCTCCTGGCGCCGACCTCCGAGCCGAGCTCGGGCTGTGCCTTGTCCTTTCCGTCTGTCTTGCACGCCGACATGGCGAGCATCACACCTGCAATTATCCAGAGCGCGCGATTCCTTGCGCCGTTGCTCGATCCTTTCATGTTCTCATCTGCTTGCTCGCGCGCTCTTCCTGAGCGCGTCATCCTGGCCATGGAGCAGTTTTGCTCGCTGGGGATTCTTCCCCAATTTCCCAACAACCGCGGCATTATATGCCAGCGAAAAGGGGTGGCAAGGTCCGTTTCACGAACCTCACCACCCCTTGGACTCACGGAGTTCTTATCTGATGTGAGGATTACCTCACGCGTGTCCTGGCAAAGCCGGTCGCCACGAGCGCCGCGTCATAGAGCGGCAAGCCGCTCGGTTGCACCAGGTCGTCGATCTTGACCTGCGTGCGGATCGCATCGAGCAAGACCTTCTGCGAGTTCGTGTAGATATCGGAGCGACCCATGGGAGGTGCAGGGACGGAGAAGTTGTGATTGAACTGCCCCATCGAGCCCGCAGGTCCTGGCGCCCAGACATCCCAGCTTCGATCCGTGCCGACGAAGCGCGCGCGGTAGAGCGGACCAGCCGGTGAGCTGATGGTCATGGCGCGGTTCATGCGATCCTCGGTGACGGTCGCGCTGCTGGGGAAGGTCCCGAGCTGAATCGAGGTTGGCAATGACTGACCGTTCCAGAGCGCGACCGAGAACTCGTCGGGGAACTCGACGCCGTTGTTGCTGCCGCCAAAGCCATCGGCGCGGAACGCGATCGAGAGCAAGGCGAAGCGACCACCCACGAGCGAGCCGTAAGGGGGCGCCATCGTCAGGCGACGCACATCGGGGCGGCCATCACCATCCTCATCATTGGTCGCGCTGATGCCGAGCGGCACGAACCCCGTGGCGTCGAGCTGCGTCCCGCCGACGATGATGGCGACCTCCGCGGGGCCATCGCTGAGGGTCGGGAAGTTGGAGACGCCAATGTCCGTGATCAACTGCTGACGCACGGATGGCTTCAAGGTCTCCGATGGGAAGTTGTCATAGTCAGGGACCTGCTCCATCGTGTTGCCATCACCATCGACATCATTGACATCGGTGACGCGCGGGCGAGGCGTCAATTGCATCGGGCGCACGCCGTGATCGAAGCGGTTGAACAGCGGGAGCAAGACAGCGATCGCTTCACCCACGCTGTCGATGCCTCCCCCCTGGAAGATGCTGATCAGCTCGGTGACAGGGATCTTGCCAGCCAGCCCCCAACCGAGGCGAGCGCCGCCTGGAGAGCTGACGTAGTAGTCGCGCTTGATGTTGAGGCGCAGCCCGAAGACGCGGCCATAGATCACGAGCCCACCCGGAACGGGGAAGTCGATGGCGCCCTGACCGGGGATCATGAAGTTTGTCTGGAAAGGATCACCGAGCAGCGTGCTCAGATCGAAGTTGACCAGACCACCAGGGATGCTCGCGCCAGCCAACCCGAGGTTGAAGTCCCCCTGTGTGCTGACCTGGGCCATGTCGAACTGCCCCTTGAAGCCAGCCACAGGCCCCGTACCACTCTGGCGGTTGAGCGGGATGCGAATGTCTGTGGCGCGCACGCCGTGCACGGTCACGAAGTCATGCTCGTCGCTGAACACAGAGACCGTGAACTCGCCGTTTGGCACTGGGAAGTTTGCCACCCCGAGCGTGTTCGTCCCACCGAGCGTGTTCTGATTGATCAGCACGTCCGCGTTTGGCACTGGCGAACCGGTCTCGGCATCGAGCACCACGACGCGAAGGCCGCCCATGGGAGGAGGAGGTCCGATGTTCGAGAGCTCGACCTCGCCGCTGCACATGATCGGCATGCCGCCATCGAGCGCCGCGGTGATTTTGGCGGTGCCCTGTTGCGACTGCGCTCTGGCCACGCGACCCGTGACGCTGACGACGTTGGGGGCATCGGTCATCCAGACGAAGTTCGCGGCGACGCCGTTGCCGTTGGCGTCGACGGCGAAGGCGTCGAGGCGCACGGTCTGTCCTGGCGCGACGGTCTGGTTCGGCGTCGCGACGAAGCAATCCTGGACGGTGACGGGAGGATCGACGCAGATACCTGCGTCACAGAGTTCGCCAGCCTCGCAATCCTCGGGGCCGCGACAGATCTCCTCGAAGCAGCGATCGCTGATGCACTCGTAACCCTCGGCGCAGTCCGAATCCTGGCTGCACTCTGGCGAGTAAGCGCAACGGCCCGACAAACAAATCTCCTGGCCGTCGCAATCGTCGTCGATCAGGCACTCGGGGCGAGGTTCGCAGATGTTGTCGACGCAGATCTCGCGCGCGGTGCAGTCGAGGTCTTCGTTGCAACCTGTGCAGAACCCGTCATCACCGCAGACCAGCTCGCCGCAGTGATCGTTGGACCGGCACTCCTGGCAGAAGCCGTTGACGCAACCGAGCCCGTCGCAATCCCCTGCGTCCTCGCACTCGACGAGCCCGCACTCGCAGCCGATCTGGACAAAGCCGCCCGCGCAATCGATGGCGACCTCGCTGGCAGCGCATGTGTCGCCCTCGCACCCATAGGTCACGCAACGATCACCCTCGGAGACAGGAGCCCCATTGCCGGGACAGTCGCGCGTCGCCTCGCACATGATCGGAGGCTGCATATCCACGGGTGGTTGCATGTCCACAGGAGGCTGCATATCGACATCAGGCCCTTCGTCGGGCACAGGCCCCATATCTCCGTCGACCACCGTCATATCGGGGTCGGGATCAGGGACCTCGGACTCATCCTGACACGCGCCCTCGTAACAGACGCGCCCGGCGGCGCAATCGCTGTCCGAGGTGCACACGCGTTGGAGGGAATCGCGACCACAAGCGGTCAATCCCCACGTGAGCAATAGCGCGATCACGGAAAGGGATCGCCAGTTCGACGAATTGGGCATGTTGTCTCCTTGTAAGTTCTCGGCTCGTGCGTCGAAGGTGCCGCCATAAAAAAACACCCCCGCGCCAGATCTGCGCACGTCACCACGTGCGCACAACCATAGCGAAGGGGAGCCAAGAATGCGAATGATTCAGCATGGAGAAGCGAAGGTTCGCCGCTCCTGTTTACACGCGTTCGTTCAGAGATTGACGGAAGAGAAGAGCTTGCTGCGTGCCAACTGTCGCTCACGACGCAACGCGTAGCGCAGGATCGCCTTGGAGTGAATCGCCGAGATGGAGCGAAACTCGATGGCGACGCCTCGCTTGCCAGGGGTCTCGCGTTGGCGAACGATCTGCCCGAGCGCGATGATGTTGGGGCTGGTGAGCGAGGGGATCTGGAGGCGAATCTTGACCAGATCCTCGTCCTCGAAGACCTCGTTCTCATCCTCGAGCGGCATCCAGAAGCCGCGATCATTGAGCACCAACCAACGCGGACGCAGCGCGCTCTTGCTCGATGCCTCGACGCCGCGGCGAATGTCGGTCAGCTGTTGGCGCAGCGCGCGGATCTCGTTGAGCACATAAACCATCTCCCTCGAGAGATCATCGCTGCGCTCGCTCCAGTCCGCCTCGTCCAGGTTCGCGTACTCGCTGTCGAGCACGGCCGCATCCAGGATCAAGGACTCGAACTCCATGACCTGCTCTCGATCGATCTTCTCCACCTGACACGGGAGCATCGCGCGGGCACGAACCGAATTGCGGCGCTCTCGCCCCACATATTCACTCTCGGAAAATTCACTCAGGCTCATCGATCACCTCTCATCCACGACCTCTCCAAGCGCCAAATCTCGTTTGCCGCACATCGCGACGTCACATCACCCGAGATCCACTCACCATGGAGTCTTTCAGTCATACAGATTTCACACTACAAGTCCAGCACGCATCGCTCCCCGAGGCCCCCTGCTCACCCCGCACACATGGCCAGGGAGCGCCCATCGCGCTCGCCACTTGCGTCTTCCTGTGTGCCTGTGCAAACTTCGCCGCGCGCCTCGCGCGTGCGCCTTCTCTACAACAAAAAGAAGACGTCATACTCAAGGAGTCCGAATGTTGCACCTCGCTGCCCCGACCGATGATGGTTGGTTCGATCGCATCCGCGATCATATCCCGACGATTCTCCTCGATCACACACACCTCGAGAAGCGCGCGGGCTCCACGGCGATGAGCATGATCTTTCGCTACGCCGACAAGCCGAGCATCGCGCGCGCCTTGAGCGAGGTCGTCATCGAGGAGATGACCCACTTTACTCGCATGGTCGATGTCCTCGAGGCGCGCGAGATCGATCTCGTCCGCCTCGAGCCAGCTCCCTACGCAGGTCACCTCGCAAAACACGCGCGCAAGCAAGACCCACACGCGCTCATGGACAAGCTGCTCGTCGCCTCGCTGATCGAGGCCAGGAGCTGTGAGCGCTTTCAGATCCTGGCCGATCGCGTCGAAGACCAGGAGCTCGCCACGCTCTACGCCGAGCTCTACAAGGACGAGGCCAGACACCACACCCTCTACACCAACCTCGCCAGGCAGATCTTTGACCCCGACGAGGTCAACGAGCGCCTCGACGAGCTCGCCGCCCTCGAGGTCGAGGCGCTCGAACAAAGCGCCGGGCTCCCCAGGCTGCACTCCTTTTAACGCGCGCCTCCAGCGTGCAAGAAAGAACAAAGGGCGTGACCGTCAAGCGGTCGCGCCCTTTCTCTTTCTCATCCGAGAATCACCACAGTGATTCTCGCTGCTTACTTGACCTTGCGCCCTGCCTTGTAGACGGACTCGGCGCTGTTGGCGAACACCACGAAGGTCTGCTTGTTGACCGAGGATTGCATCCTGTAGAACCCGCGATCGGTGTTCTCTTCGATGATCGAGCCGGTGAGGACATGGTTGTTGCGCAAGACGATTTGGTCCTGCGAGGTCAACCCGGCAGGCGCCGAACCATTGGCCCACTCCACCGACTGCACGCTCCCTTTAGGCACAGCGCGAATCTCGCCATAGCGGAACAGGACAAAGAAGTCATCGTTTTCGGCGACGACCTTGGCCGAGATCTTTGTCGAGGAGTTGAGCGTGACCGTATCCGTCGCGCGCTTGGGGCACGTCGGGCAAACATCCGTCACCTTGGTGAAGGGCTGAAAGCTCACCGCCATGGCAGGCCCCGCGATAAACATCGCTGTCACCGTCGCCAACACAAACATCGCACGCTTTTTCATATCCTCTTACCTCTCTCGAGAGCGTCCTTCAGATCGTGCCAGTGATTGTTCACGACTCGACGCCACGCGTCAACTTCCTTGGGGGAGGAGTTGACGCGCCGAGAGGAGAATCCCTCAGTCGTACTTGCGCTCGAGATCGATCGCGAAGTCCACCAGGTCATCAGGCGTCTCTTGAACGTCGTCAGTGTCCTGGCAGCCGCTCACGTCGAATGACTGCGCGCCGACATCGTCATCGTTGGAGAGGATCATGAGCGCGACGTTAAAGTCATCGTCCGTGCGCGCCGGACACCCGAAGTCTCCTTCACGCACCGCGCCTTCGAAATCATCGGCGGTCACGAGACGCAGCAACCTCGCGTGCTCTTCATCCGTGAGCCACACCATCTCGACGCGCTCTCGGTGCTCGAAGCGCCACATCACCCCGGTGCTGAGCGCGAACTCGAGCTCCTGGAAGCACTCCGGCATCTCACACGTCTTGAACTGGCGAATAAAGCGCACGCTCATCAGAAATGGGAGCGGCTCGTCATCGATGACCTCGGGCTCATCCTCAGGCTCAGGAGTCTTGTCCTCCTCCTGAGATGGAACATCACCCTTTCCATCAGGCTGCTCCTCGAGCATCACGGCAGGCTTCTGTGCGGGTTCCTCTTCTTCAGGTTCCACACATGCGACGAGGTTAAGGGAGAGCGCGAAGATCAAAAGCGCAAGGAGCAGATTCTTGTGTGTCGTCATCTCTCACCTCCCTTTTTGTTACGTTCTCCCTCTTCGGGACTGGAGCCAGAAGGCCCTCTATCCAAAGATGGAGGCAAGCAGCGGAAAATCAAAGCTCTTTCTCGGGTTGTCCACCTCTCACTCCTTGGATGCCCTTGCCCACAAACGGGGTGCAGCAGCCAAAACTGCTCTCGAACATCACAGCGAGGACGCCGTAGGCCAGGAGTACGGTTTTCCCTGGCACGCAAGCTCGGCTCCCTTCACCATCACCATATCGCCTACGTTGGAAGCGGCACCTTCCTTCCCCCTAACCACTCAACCTTTCCACAGAGCCAATACCAGTGAGCAATAATACTTTTGGAGACATGCGCTCCCTACTCGAAAAACCGTCGATGGACATGTTCGAGAGGCAACGACTGTGGACATTGATCGAAAAGGAGGCGACCAAAACCTCGTTTCGAGAAGGGTTGCTACCCTACATCGAATCCAAACTCGCTGACCTCGAAGGCCCCCTGGCGGTGGTCACCTCGATCGAAGCAGCGAAAGCGATCCTTCCATTTGCCACCTTCGAACAATCCCTGATCCCGACCATCGAAGCGACGGCAAAGGCGCTCTCGGAGAGAAACGTCGCATCGTGGCGATTCCAACATCTCGAGCCTCGCGCGCTCGAGTCCTGGCAAAGAAAAGCGCTGGCGAGCAAGTTTCGGCTCGAGCCCAGGTTGCTCGATTTGTTTTGTTGGTGTGATGGCTTCACGCTCGAGTTGCTTGACGATCTGGACGAGGAGGGCACCCCATATCCTGAAGAGGACAACGACGAGTGCACATTCAGGCGCCTTACTCTACACGGCATCGACGCCTACCTCGATCCCCTCTCTCCAGACATCCTCCCCGGAGCAGACGCAGATCTCAGCGAAGCCTATATGTCGTTCACAGACACTCTCGCGTCTCACTTCGATGATGACATCTCGGAGGATGAGTTGGAGGCAGACATGCAGGATGCGATGAGAATCGTGGCGACCTTCGAGAGCAACGCGAACGATCTTACCTGCGCCAACATCATGCTCCAGCCAGATGGCAGATACGTTGACACCGAGGACGAGTGGGGGCTCATGTTCGGAGGCCGTGTGAGGGTATTAAGAGGATGCACCTCTTCTTATATCGGGAGCATGATCGTGCGTGACCAGGAGTTCGGGCTCTACCGAAACCTCGTCGACTCGGAGATTGCCGAGGTGGTCACGGATGGAACGCTCGAGATGTCCTCGCTGTCCAATATCATCCACGCGCTCCTGATACACGGCTTCGGTAGCACACGACCCAGCAAGGACATCGAGCAAGCGCTGCATTCATGGCGCCAAAACCAATAGGCCCCACCGCCCCATCTCGCGGCATTTGGTCGAACCGAGCAGTTGGCCATCTCCGACGACCCAAGAAACACAAAAGGCATCCTGAAATTCAGGATGCCTTTTGTATTCTCAGTACCGGAGGCGGGACTCGAACCCGCAAGACCGCAAAGTCAGTGGATTTTGAATCCACCGTGTCTACCGATTCCACCACTCCGGCGAGAGGTGAGGAGGTTTATAGGACTTGTTTGTAACCTGGTCAACCCATTTTCATCATCGAAGCGACAACCAATCTCCCTGGTACAGTCCTGTGTCAGGATCAGGTCGCCCCGTATCGAGTTCGAGCAGCCAGGCGCGCTCGCTCGAAGCGATCACCGCGCCCGGTTCTCCCGTGGCCATCTCGAACTCGACCTCGGTGCCAATCCCGGACGCAGTGTAAGCAGGCGCGGGCTCTTTCTTTAGCCCCAGAAGATCCTCGAGCGCGTGCGCCAGGACCCTCGATGTGGCGCGCGCATCCCCTTCGAGCCAGCGCGCCTGCACGCCGAGAGCCTCGAGCTCTCTGGCGCCGAGCGCGAGCTGTGCGCCCAGCCCCTCGAAGCCGAGCGCGCTGATGAGCGCCTCGCGTTGATCCTCGTCGATGTTGGAGAACCCGAACGAGAGCGCCAGCGCGTTCGAGAGCAGCTCGCGCTCCCTGCGCTCGCGCTCGAGCCCGAGCATACGGCGGCGCTCCGACTCCTCGAGCGCGAAGAGATCCTTCCCGAGCGCATCGACCAGCTCGGGATTCCATGCGGGCGACACAGGCCCGATGGTGCCGGTTGCTGCCGAGCCGAGCCCGGCGCCCATCGCCAGCTCGAGCTTCTGGGCGAGCAGCGCGATCGGTGTCGCGGCGCCCGTGACAGATGTAAGCAATGAAGCGCTCTTGACCGTGAGCGGCGCGAGCGCTCGGCGCACGCTGTCCGCGAACACGGCGAAGCCGCCACGGAACATCAGCACCAACCCGACCTCGCCAGCGCCCCTTTCCTGTCGCGACAGGACATCCTCCAGGACATCGAGGAAGACGCGCGCGGCGTGCTCGTCGAGGTCGTGAGACCTCGGGACAAACCAGGACGCCGCGATGGCGATATGCGAATAGCCTCGCTGCGCGTCGAGCGCGGCGAGGCTATCGAAGATGGGGGACATGTCCTGGGCGTAGGTCATTTGGGCTGGAACTCGACGCGTCGGTTCTGGCGATAGTCCGACTCGCTGGCGCCATAAGACGCAGGCTTTTCCTCGCCATAGGAGAGGATTCTGAGCGCGTTCTCGTCGATGCCAAGCTGGATCAAATACTGACGCGCGGCCATGGCGCGACGCTCGCCGAGCGCGATGTTGTACTCATCCGAGCCGCGCTCGTCGGTGTGCCCTTCGAGGATCATACTCGCGGGCTTGTTTTGACGAATCCAACGCGCGTTTTGCTCGAGCTGCTGGCGCTGCGCGGGGGTCAACTCCGCGCTGTCGTAAGCAAAGAACACCGTGCGGAGTTCGGCGGGAGCATCCGTGTTGGTGCCATCGTCCGTCTTGACCGGCTTCTTGGCCTCGGCGACGGCTTCCTTACGACGGTTGCAGTTCTCCCAGTTGGCGTCGGCCGTCTTCTTGGCCTCTTCTGCCATCTTCTGCGCGGCCTGAGCCTTGCGCTCTGCCTCCTCGTACTTCTTCTCCTCGATGAGCTTCTTTGCCTCATTCAGGAGCTTCTGTGCGGCGGCGTACTTGTCCTGGGAGCAATCCTTTCGCGCCTCGGCGTCGAGCAACGCGCGCTCTGCGCCGTCGATGGCATCCTGTGGTGGCTTCTTGCAGCCGGTCAACCCGCCAAGGGCGACCACACCGACAGTCAACCAACCTGCCATCATCCTCTTCATCTGTCTCGATCCTACCATCCTGGAGATCCTCCCATCGTTGCTCGTGTATTTGATATCGGCGAGCCCACGCGAGCGCTCGCGTGGTCAACGTCCTCATCGCTGCCAATGACCCAAAAGGTATGCCGTGGAACAGAAGCGTCAACACGTGAATGAAAAGACTTCATTCCAGACGCTACCTCAACGCGCCCAGGCCGGAGAGCTGTAACCGCTCCCCTTCGTGATCGCGCGCTGATAGCCGCCATCCTCGGTCATCAACCAGAGGCGATCTCCCCCTTCCCTATCACTGGTGAAGACCAGGTAGCGCCCATCTGGGCTATAGGAGGGGTCCTCGTTGTTGCCCTGATCTTGTGTCAGGCGCTCGATGTTCCCGCCAAGGTCCACCGTGAAGATGTCGAACACGTTGCGCTCGTCGCGCGAAGTGAACGCGATCTTGTCCCCCTTGGGAGACCAGTCCGGCGTCGTGTTGTAGGTCCCCTTGTAGGTCAGGCGCTTCTGGTTCGAGCCGTCGGCGTTCATCACATAAATCTGTGGAGAAGCCGAGCGCCCCGAGACAAACGCGATCTTGGAGCAGTCAGGGCTCCAGGTCGGGCTCGTGTCGATGGCCCAGTGATCGGTCAGGCGCTGGATCTTCTTCCCGGACTCTGGATCGATCAGATAAATGTCGGTGTTCTCTCCACCCATCGAGAGCGTCAGCGCGAGCTTGTTGCCACATTGTGCTGCGCCCGAGTTCTGACCGCGACGCCCGGACAGCTTGCGGCTCTTCCCTCCCTCGTGGACCCAGAGGTCGGGGTTTTGATCCAGGTAGCTCGTGTAGTAGATGCGACCATTGCCCCAGCTTGGCAGCAGGTTGATGGCGGAGTTGCGCGTGATGGCGCGCAGTGATTCGCCCGACATGTCCGTCACCCAAACCTGCTTGAGGCCAGACTTGTTGCGACGCACGAAGGCGATTTGCGAGCCAAAGATCCCGCGCGTGCCGCTGTAGTACTCGACCACGGCGTTGGCGAACTCGTGCACCGCGGCCTCGTAGGCGTCCTTGGACATGTTCGAATCAGCGGTGAACTTGAGCTTTGCCTCGCTCCCCTTGTCCACCAGGAAAAGGCGCATCTCGAGCGTGACCTTGCCATCGGCGCTGACCTTGGCCTCGGTCTTGATGAGCCCTTGCGCGTTGACGTTGGCCCAGTTCTGGAAGTTGATATCCGAGGCCGCCATCCCCTCCTTGGCAGGATCGAAGAAGAGCCCCTCGTTGGAGAGGACCTTGAAGTAACCGGCCAACTCCATGTCGCGGCGCAACAGCTCCTCGACGCGGTTGGCGACCTTCTCGCTCTCGCCGCCATCGCTCCTTGTCTCGGGGATGGCGATCGGGATGAGGACGCGCTTGGCGCCCCCCTTGACGGTGATATCGATCCCCTCAGGCTCGGGAGGCGCATCTCCTTGCGCGATCGCATGCGCGCAGAACAGGAGCGTCGTCATGATCACGCCGAGCAAAACAAACGCGCGCTTTGCTCTGATCACTGAAGGTTTCAAAAAGGAGTCTCGCATATGCATTCGCTCCGCGATGTTCATCATCATGGTCAAGCGCGCCCTCATGGCGCGCGGTTTCGCTCGCCGCGCTGTCTTGCTTTCCCAAAACCAGCCGCGGCGAATCCTATTGCCCCGTGTACTCCCAGTTCTTCAGATTGAGCCCTTGCTTGAGCACGATCTGCTGGATCTCGGGGTTCTCAGGCAGCGGCAGCTTCTTGCCGCCGCCCATCACCTGAAACTTCTTGATAACGCGCTCGATCGAGTCGTCGAACTGCTCGTCGCCGCTGCGTTGCTTGAAGGAATAACTCACCACGTAGCCCGCCTCCGAGAGGCGAATGTAGACAGCCACGCGTCCTTGCAACTTCGCGATTTGCTCGGGCGGGATGGTCGTCGGGACCGTCCAGTTCCTCGAGATCTCGCCGACGAGTTTTGCCTGGTACGTCCCCATCAGGTTGGCCTTGGCAGCATCCGAGAGCCCGCCGACGACGCCCTCGGCGCTCCCCTCGGGGATCTCCTCGTTGGCGGGGCGCTCCTCGTCATACTGGGCGCTCAATGCCTGGAGCAGCTTCTTGCGGCTCTCCTCTTTGGCGTCCTTCTTCTCCTCGGCTTCCTTTGGCTTCTCTTCCTCTTTCTTCTCGAGCACCACCGCGTCCTTGTTGGGCTTGGCGATGTTGACCTCGTCAGGCTTGACCTCGGGAGGTTTGACGTTGGAGATGCGAGGGAGTTGGTTTGGCGGCTTTTCCTCGCCGAGCGCCAGGAGGTCGACCTCCTCGAACTCGAGCATCTTCTCCTCGACGTGCTCCTCGATCTTCTCCTCGGTGTGCATCGTCCCGAGGATCACAAGCCCGATGATCGAGCCATGGAGCAGCAACGACGCGATCACGCCGGTGATGATCGTCGCCGGATCGAGCTCGTCGCGCCCGCGCAGGACGCTCTGTGGTATTTGGGATGCTGGGATGCTCACGTTGGCCTCGGGAGAGAGTCACTTCTTGCGGGCGCGTTCACACCGCGCGCCGCACACAGCCAAAAGCCCTGGCTGTCAGGGAATCATTCCTATTTCTTCTTCTTCTCGGGCGCTGCGCCCTCGCCACCTTCCTCCATGTACTCGGGGTTGGTGACCATGCCGAGTTTGTTGACGCCTGCCTTCTTGATGCGCGCCATCGTGCCAACGACAAACCCGTAGGGGATCTCGGTGTCGGCGAGCAGGTAGAGCTCTTTTTCTTCCTGGAGCTTGGGGTTCTTGCCAAGCTTTTGCTCGATGGTGTCAAAGCAGGACTCGAAGCGCTTCGGGTCCTTCCCGCCGACCTTGTCCGAGCAATCCAGGATCTCGGTATCCTCACCGGGCGCGGCGGCGTTGCGCAGCTTGACCTTCAAGTCCTCGGTGATCACCAGGATCATCTTCTCCGTCTGGGAAGGATCGATCCGATTGGCGTTCTGTTTGGTCACGGGGAGATCGATATCGACCTTTCGCTTCTCGTCCTTGTTCTCCTCGATCATCGGCGTGGCCACCATGAAGATAATCAACAGCACCAACATCACATCCACAAAGGGTGTGACGTTGATCTCGGACATCATCTGGCCATCGCCACCGCTATTCGCGCCCATACGCCTGACTCCCTCTCACTCGCCAAAAATCAACCACGCTCACCTGCAAACACCGAGCACACGACGCGACCTCACTTGAAGAAGTGGCGCTTGACGATGTTGAGGAAGTCGTTGGAGAAGTTGTCCATCTCTGCATCCACCACGCGGATCTTGCTCAAGAACCAGTTGTACGCCACGCCCGCAGGGATAGCCGTGAACAGGCCGAACGCCGTCACGATCAACGCCTCGGCGATGGGACCGGCGACGACCTCGATGCCCGTGGCGCCCTTGGCCTGCAAGTTCACGAACGCCACCATGATCCCCCACACCGTCCCGAACAACCCGATGAACGGCGCGTTCGAACCCACGGTCGCCAAAAACGCCAGCTTGCTCTCGAGGTGCGTCATCTCGCTCGTTGCCGCGCGCCTCAAGGCGCGCTCGACGTTCTCGATGCCGCTCAAATGGCCCGTCATCCCGCCGCCGCTCTCCTCGCTCCCTTTGAGCTTGCTGAGCTCGATGTAACCGGCGCGAAAGACCTGTGAGATCGGAGAGCGCTGGTACTCCTCGGCCTTCTGGTAGATGGCGTCGAGGCGCTTTGATTGCCAGAAGACCTCGAGGAACTGGACCGACTCACGCTGCGCGCGCTGGAGGTAGAACCACTTGTAACCAATGATAAACCAGGACACCAAGCTCATAAGCATGAGCAAACAAAGCACCCCGAGCACCACACCACTGGCTTCGAGCAGGATCTCTGTGATCCCCTTCGGTTGTACGGCTTCAGCCTGTGCTTGTGCCGTAATCAATTGAACCCACACGGTCTCCAGCATCTGCGCTTACCTCTTATCAAGCTCATGCAATTCAAGATCTGCTGCACATCAATCGTGCGTTGTTTGGTTTAGCATCATTCGCTATCAGGCGCCATAGCACACCCCTTTCCCTGCAGCATCACTAAGGCACCGCACACGACGCGCGCTCCGCGCGCTTGCTCTTTGCTCACCGATGCCCCGATCGATTATCTTTTGACCGAGCGCGTCAGCGCGCACGCAGCCAAAGAACAACCAAACAACACGCGCGGTCAAAAACGATGTTCCACCCCGAAGGCCCCTCCCTCCTCGAGCTCACACAACAGGCCCTCTCCGAAACCACGCGCGGCTACGACCTGCTCGCCAGGAAGTTCGACTACACACCATTTCGAACGCCCGACGAGCTGCTCGAGCCGATGATGGAGATCATCGGCGAGCCCAAATCACTGGAGCGCGCGCTGGATGTGTGCTGTGGGACGGGCGCGGTGATGCGACAACTCCGCACGCGCGCCACCGAGAACGTCACCGGCATCGACCTCTCACAAGGAATGCTCGACGAAGCCGCCAGGCGTTGGGATGCCCAGGAGGATGACGGCGTCGAGGGGCTCTTCTTGCAGCAAGATGTGCTGGAGATGTCGTTCAAAGAAGAATTCGACGTCATCACGTGCTGCGGCGCGTTCGGGCACATCCTCGAACCTCAACAGGACGCGTTCGCACAAGCTGTCCATCGCGCCCTCGTCCCCGGCGGAAAGTTCACCTTCATCACCCACCTCATGCCCACCGTCGGCACCGTCCCATGGCTCGCCGCCAGAGGATTCAACGCCGTCATGCACGTGCGAAACGCCCTGCTCAAGCCCCCCTTCATCATGTTCTATTTGACCTTCCCCCTCGAGCGCGCCTCCGACCTGCTCGGACGCCACGGCTTCCAACTCGAGGTTCACTCACCATTCGCCAACAAGCAGTACGGCAGGAAAATGCGCGTCGTCACCGCCACTCGCAAAAAGTGATCGGGCTGCGCCCCCCGCGGACGAGCGAGAGCGAGGGCCGCGGGGGGCGCAACATCACCAGAGCCAAAACCGAAGCTCACCACCGAGCCTCAAGCCGCCGCCATAAGCGGCATCGAGGATCACGTCGAGGTTCTGCGTGCGCGAGTAAATCACCGTCGCGCTGGGCACCGCCAACAAGCGGTTGAGATCGTGGATAAGCTCGCCGTCCTTGCGGCTGTAGGCGAGCCGCAAATGCAGCTTGTCGGTGAAGTTCATCCCGCCGTAGAACTCGAAGGGAACCGAGCCGGTGTTATTCGAGAACGCCACCCCGGAGACCTCGTCTTGGAGCACGTCTTCTTCGGGGGTGCGAGGTTCAGGGTAGGCGTACCACTGGTGGTTGTAGCCGATCAGCCCTCCGATAAACACACGGCGCAAGCTGGGGCTCAAGATCCCCAGGTCGAGCGTACCGCCAGCCATCGCGCCAACGTCCCAGCGAGCATGGCGACCGTTGCCGCGAAACCGCTCGTATCCACCCATCCCCTCGATGATGACCGCGTGCTCCGTGTTGGGCTTCGAGAGCACCCGCACGCCAAACTCGCCATCATAGCGCGAGGTAAACAGCGAGACGTCCTGCAAGGTGCTCGCGCGCGCATACACGCGCCCGAAGTCCGCGTTAAAGCGCCCGCGTATCGCGTGATTGATAGGATAGCGAGGGGTCGAGAAGAACCGATACGCCAGCGAAATAGCGCCCCCGCGGCGTTGCTCTGGCGTGGCGTAAGCGAGCTGGTCGTCGCTGCGTGTGACGCCGATCACGTCCAGTATATAGGACGAGATGATCAGCCCCATCCCACTGTAGAACGC
This sequence comes from Myxococcota bacterium, assembly GCA_036155555.1. GTDB lineage: Bacteria > Myxococcota_A > Bradymonadia > Bradymonadales > Bradymonadaceae > JAYZVO01. The sequence goes on along the minus strand of JAYZVO010000190.1, from coordinate 10,380 downwards.
CTGCCGCGAGAGCCCCGCCGAAGCGATCTGCCCCTTTGTCAGCCAGGGCAACCCCGCGCCAAACGCCAACAACGCGAGCCCGGTGGCCTCCATCGACATCAACACGATCGCAGTCTGCGTCTCGTTTAAATAAAGATGCCCGGCGCCATGCAAGAGCAGGCCGGGCATCGTCGCGATCACGAGCGCTGTGGAGCGCTTGCGCGAGACGGAGACATCACTAAACAGAAAGCCCGACGCCTCGAGCTGCTGACGTGACATCTGATCGAGCTCTTCTTCATCGCGCCCTCTCCCACGATCGCGTGACTGCGCGTCGCCGCCCTCGCCACCCTCACTGCTCTCCTCACGCTCGACCTCGAAGAGCTTCTCCTCGCTGTCGGGGGGGCTGGAGTTCTTAGCAAAGAGGTTCGTCGGAGAGCCCGAGAGCAACAGCGCGAACAAAAGAAAGCAAAGACGCCTGCCCCATGCGGAGCGCATCTTATCAGGGGTTCCCCTGCGTGTTCTTTGTCGCGCTCGAATCACTGGCGCCCTTTGTCCCTTCGAGGAATTCTCTCGCGCGCACTTTGACGCGCACCTCCATGGGCGAAAACTGCTTGCTGGAGACGGTCACAAACCGAAGCTCGCGATCGGCCTCGCCCCAGGGAACAAACCTCGCGCTACCCGTGACACCTTCGCGTGGCGTCGGCGCGGAGAGCGCATCTCGCACGCTCTCCGGGTGGCGCATCCCTGTCTCGAGGATCGACTCGCGCAGCCAGACCACGGAATCATACGCGAACGCTTCGTAGATGGAAGGCTCGCTCCCATAGACCACGCGATATCGATCCGTGAACGCCTTGCTCGCCGCGTCCGTCGCCGCCACCGAGTACCACGCAGGAATCGTCGCGCCCGTGACATAGTCCCCCGCCTGATCGAGCAACAATGGCTCCTGCCACAAACTCGTCCCGAGATAATGCACCAGCTGACGCCTTGTCTTGACCGTGCCTGGACGCACCGTCCCGCTCACGCCCCAGATGTTCTCTTTGGCCAGGTAGCTGACGATCTCTGCGACCTTTCCACCTGAGTCGGGGATAAACACCGCGTCCGGCTTTGCCCGGGCGACCGAGCGCGCGAGCTTGCTGTAATCCGTGGCGCTGCGATCGTAAGAGATCTGCGCGGCGACCTCGCCGCCCTGCATCTCGATAGTGCGCGCGAAGATCGCCGCCATCTGCTTGCCGTAACCGATGTTCGGATAGGCGATCACGACGCGGCGATCCTGATAGGTGTCATGCGACAACCTCGCGAGCGCCACGGCCTCGGCCTCGGCGTGGAGGAAGTTGCGAAAGACCCAGCTCTGAGGAATCGCCTCGAGATCAGCGGCCTTCGGCGCTGGCAAAGGATCGGTCGTGAGCGTGATGAGCGGGAGCTTTGCCTCGCTCGCTGCCCTGGCATACCCCTCGACGTACTCCTTCTGGATCGGCCCGACCACAGCGAGCGTGCCGAGCTCCGTAAAGACGCGCATGTTCTCTTTTGGGTCCTCGGCCGAGTCCCTGAACACCAACGTCAGGCGCGCATCCTGCGGGAAATCGAACGCCTGCTGCCCGAGCAACATCCCGCGCATGATCCTCTGCCCGATCGGCCTCGCCTTCCCACTCATCGGCACCACGGCGCCGATCACCAGGCGCTTCTCCTCGCCGAGCGTGGCCATCAAGGCGCTCATTTCTGCCGCCGCCTCGAGCGCGCCGATGCTGACCATCGCCGTGCTCGAGCGTTGATAGATGTCTGCCAATGTCTGGCGCGTCGTCTCGTCGAGTTCGTCATCCGCGCGACGCTGCATCAGCGCCCATCCCGCCGCCGCCTGCAAAAAGAGCGACTCCGAGACCAGGTAGCGCATCTGCAATTCTTGCTCGTCGATCGCTCCGGCGGCGATGGCAAATCCTCGGCCGCGCGCATACAACGTGAGCAACTGCGCGATCTGCTGATCCTGCGCGCTGGCGCCCTCCCCCTTGTTGTCGAGCTGCTGCAAGACCTCTTCATGGAGCGCGGCCATTGCCTCGAGCGCATCCTCGTAACGCGTGGCGCCATCGAACGCGCCCGAGAGCACGACCCAAGCGGCGATGCGATCCTCTGCGAGGATGGCGCGCCCGAGTGATGCGCCAGGGTACTTCTCCAGTTGCTCGAGCGCGCGGTCGCTCTGCGAGCGCGCGGCCCACGTGATCGCCAGGTAGATGCTGGCGGCGTGCTTGACGCGGTCATCGACGCGGCGCCCACGCACGAGCGCGTCGAACGCGCCGGTGGCCTGCTCGAGGTTTGGCTTACTCGCGCTGCTCGAGAGCTTTCCTTGCGCCGAGAAGCTGATGTCTTCGAGCAAGGTGCGCGCCGCGTAGAGCTCGGCGAGCACCGAGATCGGGTCCTCGCCAAAGTCGGCCTGCACCGAGCGAAACGCCTCGCGACTCTCCGCCCACTTCCTGGCCTCGAGCAAATCGAGCGCTGCGTCGAAGCGCTCCTGCGCGCGCGCATCACTGGCTGTGATTTGAGGTTGTTCCCCCAACGGGGTTTTCTTGATGACGGGCTTTTTGCACCCGGTGATCGCGAGCGCGATCACAAAAACGAGCGCACACAGCCCGAGCTTCGCGAGCGCGAAGCGGCCGTGGCGCCAAAGAATAGTCGATACGTGTGATTTCACCGAGACGCTCTCTCGCATCCTTGCCTCCGCGTCCTTGCTATGCTCGAAAACTTCGAGCGCTGATCGCAAGGAAGCCTATCACAAGGCAAACAAGAGGACACGAAATTGGGATTCCCTCATTCACACGAGGGCGTCGACGCCGCGTCTGGCGTCAGCATGCTTTCTGGTAGCAGCCCTTGGAGTCGGCGGTGCGCAAGGTCGAGAGGATATCGCGCGTGAGCGGATCGATCTCGGAGGTGACGTCCGCATCAGGTGTGTACTCGATCTCTTTCCAGGCGAAGTTATCCTCTTCACCGCACCCACTCCAGAGCGAATAGCCCCAGCGCTGCTTCGAGCGCCAGACATCCACGTAGAGATGATCCGAGCCGCAGGCGAGGTGGTTGTTCGGATCGAGGATCTCCTTGTCATAGACCACAGAGGAGGTCATCGAGAGCTGCCGATCCTCGGAGAGGCCGTAGGCGAGAGACTCGGCGATCGTCTCGTAGAGGACCGCGCGCTCCTCGTCAGGGACGCCGTTGACGCCGACATCCTTGAAGGAAACAGTCTTGAAGACGCTGTCCTTGGCGTTGACTTTGAGGACAAAGGGAGAGTAACGAAACTTTGGTTTCGCCACATTGGCTTCCTTTGCCTTGGAGTCAGCAGGTTTGACCGCCCCTTCCTGCTCGGAAGGTTTGACGGCCAGCGCCTCACCATCGGGTGCGCGCGTGACAGGATTGCTCGGCTTCTCACAGCCGACCATCAACAGGCCGAGGAGACATGTTACCGAGAGCAGCGAAAGACGGAGGTGTGCTTGCATCATCACGACCTGGCAAAAGTCGAAGCTGGAAATTTCCGATGCGACGTCGCAAAACGACCGGAGAATAAACACATGAAGTCGAGGATACGTTCCAAAACGCCCTCTGAGGCAAAGACTATAAGCAAGCAGCCCTCGCGACGCAAGGTCTCGCCATCGAAGGCGCGCATATGCCTGACGCTGGCCGTCCTGCTCGGCGTCACGAGCGGCTGTCGCCAGAGCGGCGAGGAGAAGATCGAGGCGGCGGTGCTCGAGAAGCCCGCGACCAAGGATCTCGCCAGACCTGGCGAGGTGCGCCTCGCCAACGTCACCCAGCTCACCTTCGATGGCGAGAACGCCGAGGCTTACTTTAGCCCCGACGCCACCGAGCTGATCTTCCAGGCCACGCGCGAAGGGCTCTCCTGCGATCAGATCTTTCGCATGGACATTGACGGCAGAAACAAACGCCTCGTCTCCACAGGGACCGGGCGCACCACCTGCTCGTTTATCTTCCCCAACCAGCCAAAGATCCTCTACAGCTCCACCCACGCGACGATGACCGAGTGCCCTCCCCGGCCCGATTACTCGCGCGGTTACGTCTGGCGCCTGCAACCCGAGCTCGACATCTTCGTCGCGGGTCCTGACGGCCAGGACCCGCTCGCCCTCGCGCCACATCCTGGCTACGACGCCGAAGGGGTCGTCAGCCCGCAAGGTGATCGCATCCTGTTTACCTCGACGCGCTCGGGCGATGTCGACATCTACTCGATGGCCGCCGATGGCTCTGACGTCAAACAGCTCACCACCGAGGTCGGCTACGACGGCGGCGCCTTCTTTAGCCTCGATGGCACAAAAATCGTCTACCGCGCGCACCATCCCACCGACAAAGACGCGCTCGACGAGTACAAGAAGCTCCTGGCTGATGACCTCGTTCGTCCGAGCATCATGGAGCTCTTTGTCATGGACGCCGATGGCTCGAACAAGCGCCAGATCACCAACAACGGCGCCGCGAACTTCGCGCCCTACTTCCACCCCGATGGAAAGAGGATCATCTTCTCCTCCAATATGGATGATCCGAGCGGTCGCAACTTCGACCTCTATATGATCGGCGTGGATGGGAAGAACCTCGAGAGGATCACCTTCGAGGAGAGCTTCGACTCCTTCCCCATGTTTAGCTACGACGGCAAGAAGCTCGTCTTCGCTTCCAACCGAAACGCCAAGAACGAAGGCGACACCAACGTGTTCGTCGCCGACTGGGTCGAGCAAATCCCGATCGCCAAGGGCGCCAGGTTACGAGGTCAGGCTCAAATCGATCCGGAGACCTACTCGCAACGCATCGGTCGCCTGGCGAGCGAGGAGATGGGAGGTCGCGCGCCTGGCACACCTGGCGGCGAGAAGGCCGCAGAGTATCTGACGCAGCACTTCCAGATCGCAGGGCTCGTCGAGGTCGATGGCGCGAAAGGCTATCGCCAGACCTTCGAGGTTCCCGACAAACTCGAGATCACCTCGGCAAACCTCTCCTCCACGCGCGGAGCGCTGGTTCTCGGCGAGACATACTCGCCGACCATTCACAGCGCCAGCGGGAAGCTCGACGCGGAAGCCGTCCATGTGGGCCACGGCGTGCGCGCGCCAGAGCTCGGGCATGATGACTACAAGGGGCTCTCGCTCGAAGGAAAGATCGCGGTCATCGCCTCCGGCGCGCCTGCGAACCTCGAGGCCAAGGATCTCGTGCGCCACACCGATCCTGTGAACAAGGCGCTCACGGCGAGAGCCGCTGGCGCCAAGGCAGTGATTTTCCTCGATCCAATGGGCGCTGATAGCGAGAGCACACCGATCAAGAAACTCGAAGGCCCCGCATCTCCCGTCGGGCTCGTGACCATGCGCGTCACCGAGGCGGGCGCAAAGGCGCTCTTCCCTGAAGGTTCGCTCGGTGAGAGTGCGCCAGGGAAATCACTGGGCAAGCTCTCGCTCGAGGCAAACATCAAGGAGAGCAAGCGCGCCATCGACAACATCGTCGGCAGGTTGCCCGCGCGCGAGGATGGCAAGCCAACCCAACGCGCGCTCGTCGTCGGCGCTCACTTCGACCACCTCGGCCTGGGCGGCGATAGCTCGCTGCGCCCTGGTGAGGATGCCGTTCACTTTGGCGCTGATGACAACGCTTCGGGCGTGGCGATGATGCTCGAGCTGGCGGAAGCACTCGGCGGCATCGAGCGCGAGCATGACATCTACTTTGTCGCCTTTAACGCCGAGGAGTCTGGACTCCTCGGCAGCGAGTATTTCGCTCAGAACCCCCCTATTCTGTCAGAGTACATCATTTCGATGATCAACCTTGACATGGTGGGAAGGCTCGATAACGGCTCGCTCGAGCTCGGCGGCGTCGGGAGCGCCAAGGAGTTCCTCGACCTCGCCAGGCGTGTTCAGGCAAGAACCTCGAACACCGCCGCGCTCGACCTCGACCTGAGCTTTGAAGGTTATGGCCCGAGCGATCATATGAGCTTCTACGTGCGCCAGATCCCTGTCCTGAGCATTCACACAGGGTTGCACGACGCCTACCACACGCCCGATGACACGCTCGAGACCATCGACATCCCCGGCTCGATCCGCGTCGCCGTCTTCACCTTCGAGCTGATCGCAGAGCTCGCGAACACATCGCGAGCCCCGACCTTCCAACAAGCCGAGGGCACAGGCGGCGCGGCGCACGCATCGCACGGCTCCAAGGATCGCGGGTATGGACCTTACTTTGGCTCCATCCCTGGCTTTGGCAAAGGGGATGACATCAAGGGCGCGCGATTGATGGGCGCGAAGCCTGGCTCGCCAGCCGAAAAGGCAGGCATCCAGAAAGGGGACGTGATCATCAAGTTTGGCGAATACGACGTCACGAGCTTGCGCGACTACGCCTTCGCCCTGCGCCAACACAAGCCCGGTGACACCGTCAAACTCGTCGTGGTCCGCGAAGGCAAGGAGGTCACCCTCGAGGCAACCTTGACCGAAAAGGACAAGTAGCCATCCAGATCACTCGGCGCGCTTTCAAGACGGCGCGGATCGCTCTAGAGTGGTGCCGTCGAGTGATTCTTAACGAGGGTGGCAGATCGATGAAAAAGTCGTTTGTGGTGTGTGTTTTCGGCCTGGTGGCAGGTTTTACAGCGTGTGGTGAGGAGCCCGAGGTTCCCTCCACACAAGATCCCGCGCAAACCACCGAAAACAACACCACGACGGCGAATAACGCCTCCGCTGGAAACAACGCTTCTGTTGGAAACAACGACTCCAGCGGAAACAACAACAGCGTCGCGAACAACACCTCCATCGGCAACAACACGAGCGCGGTGAACAACAGCGCCGTCAACAACGCCACGACGCCTGCCAACCAGACCACACCGACAAACAACACCTCCGTCGAGCCCGTGGGTTGCGGCGAGCAAGAGGATTGCGTCGACACCTTCCCGCAGGTGATCTCGGACACGACGCTTGGCGCAGTCGCCGAGCTCTCGAGCTACAGCTGCTCACCGGAAACCAACGAATCCGGCCCCGAGCGCGCCTACAAGGTCATCCTCCAGCAGCCCGGCTTCCTCGCCGCGCGCATCACCGACGAACCAGACAACGTCGACATCGACGTGCACATCCTGAGCGCGCTCGACGAGAGCGCCTGCCTCGATCGCGGTCACTTTGCCGCGGGCGCATACCTCGAACCTGGCGAATACTGGGTCGTTGCGGATTCATGGACCGATGATCAGGGGATGAGTTATGCGGGCGCGTTCGACCTCCAGATCAACCTCGTTCAAAAGGGGGACTGGGCATTGCTCGGGATGAACAGCGATCTCGCAAAGGATGCCTTCGACGCCTTTGTCATGGCGTGGAGTCAGGGGGACACCAAACACCTCGCGTATGCGATCACGGACTTCTCGATCCACTCGAGCAACGAGCGACTCTGGATCGTGGATCTCGCGACCGACGAACAGCTCTACTTCCTGACGGTCGGCCATGGCATCGGCTCGGTCGAGGGCGAGGACAAGGGAGAGGCGACGGCGTTCTCGAACGTCGTCGCGAGCCACCAATCGAGCCTGGGGATGATGCGCGCGGCAGAGACTTACGTCGGTGATTACGGCTACTCGATGCGCCTCGATGGCCTCGAGCCTGGGTACAATGATAACGCGCGCCAGCGTGACATCGTGGTGCACCCCGACGAGCGCAACGCCCCGGAAGTCACCGCGGCGCAAGGTTACCTGACGCCGAGCCGAGGTTGCCCCACGCTCGATCCTGCCATCTCCACCGAGATCGTCGATCTGATGAGCGAGGGCGGGTTGATGTTCTTCTGGTATCCCGACGAGGACTGGCGCACGGGCTCGTCCTACCTGAGGTAAGCGAGGGCGCCTATTCGCCAGCGCTCTCGACGGCGGGGCGGTTTGTCACCAGGCGCAGGATGTCATCCTCGTCACCTGCGGAGACACCCGGCTCGCGCTCCGCGCTCCCCAGGCGCTCCTGGAGGTCGGCGTCGAGCAAGTGCGTCGCGCGCACATTCTGCAAGCTCGCGAGCAAGCTGTTGCGAACCTGCGGGACCGTCTCCTCGATATGCGAGATCAAACGCTTGACCCACTTGCGGCGCCCCTCGTGCGAGCCGCACAGGTTGCAAGGGATGATGGGAAACCCCATCAACTCGCTGTAGAGCTCGATCTCGTCCTCGGCGCAGTAAATCAACGGACGGATCACCTGAAAGCGGCCATCGTCGGTGGTGTACTTGGCGGGCATCGCCTGCATCTGCCCCGAATGGAACATGTTGAGCAGCACCGTCTCGATGGAATCATCGCGGTGGTGGCCGAGCGCGATCTTGTTGCAGCCAAGCTCCTCGGCCTGCGTGTAAATGATGCCTCGACGCAACCTCGAGCAGAGCGAACAGGGGGTCGCCTCTGGCGCGAGCTTCTCGGTGACGACCGAGTAGGTGTCCTCGGCCATGACGACATGAGGGACGCCATTTTGCTCGAGGTACTCGCGCATGATCCCTTCGGGATAACCGGGCTGGCGCTGATCCAGGTGGAATGCGGTCAGCTTGACCTCGAAGGGGAGCCTCGCTTGCATGTTCTGCAACAGGCTGAGCATCGTGTAGGAGTCCTTGCCGCCGGAGAGGCAGACGAGGATATGGTCGCCCGGTTCGATGATGCCGAAGTCGAGCGAAGCGCGCTTGAGGCGGCTGTAGAGGCGGTTGGTGACTTGTTCGAGGTTCATGCGCTTATCCCAAAGTTGCCGTCACGAGGACATTCCTCGCAGCAACCTAGCAAACCGCTCCCTCCGTGTCATGACTTCTCACACCTCTCCGCGCTTTAAACGAACAAGAAAGGAGAGCGCCGCGCGCGAGAAGCCAACCTCGACGAGCGCGGGCAGCGCGTCAGTGTACCCGGCGATATATGCGTTGAGCTTTGTCGCGAGGATCGAGTCGATAAACTCCTGCTCGCTGTAGGCATCCTCGAACTCGCGCAATAACAAGCGCTGCTGCCGCAAGCGATACTTCTGATGATACCCTTCCGCCTGGTGCAACGTCGTGTAACCGAGCAGCTCGGTGTGGAGCGTTCTGGCAAAGAGGCGCCATCGCCGCGCGCGCTGTTGGCGCGCCAGTGATTCTCTGGCGAGCGTCTCTTGTTCCGAGCTGTGGTAGAAGATCGCCGAGGCGTATTGCCTGCGAAACGCGCGATACTCCGGGTTGTGGCTATCCCAGAAGATCTCGAGCAAGGCAGCATAAGAAACCATCGAGGGATCGAACTCGATTTGCACGGTCTCCATATGATCGCCGAGCTGCTCGTAGGTCGGCGCGCTCGTCGTACCTCCCGCGTAACCCACGCGAGTGCGCAAGACGCCAGGAATGGCGCCAAAGCGCGCCTCTGGCCCCCAAAAACAACCGAGCGCGAACGTCGCGCGCTCGACCTCCTTGCAGACCTTCCCGTCGAGATCCATGTCAAACTTACGCGTGTGCAACCTCGGCCTCATCGCCCGACGCTGAACGCTATCTGTAGGGTGGGCGTTAAATCCCATGATGCCCTCGCTTCAAAAGCACTGTTCTCTGTGGTTAGACCACTCCAGTTTACCGAGACATCGACTCCTTGCGTGACGTCCCGGTTGGACATCTGTGACGTGTTTGCAACGTCATTTCACGATGATTCACATTTCAGGCGCTCCTCTCATCCTCTCTCACACACGCTCAGAGAGCGCGGCGCGCCGAGCGCGTCGCACCCTCCCGCCAAACGCTCGACCAAAAGAAAGCATTCCCCACCAAACCTCCCATAAACACTCACGCAAACGGCATCCAACAGAGCGTTGAAAGGTCTCGCAGCGCTCGTGACAAGCCCCCCCCAAAACGCGCCTGCCATTGTGAAGCAGTGAGCTTACTTTTTGTCACCGTGCCTTGGCGAAGGTGAGACGGCGCGTTTTCGCCCCCCCATTTCGGCGCTGCGCTTGAAATAGGGGGGAAACTCGCGCGTTGATTCGAGGTTGGCGTTTCGCGGAGAGGAGCTTCGTTGCAGGTTTCGCAGAACGTGGAACATGCCCCCCGCTCTTCACTGCGTTCATCGCGACCCCCAAGTTTGGGGGTTTCCCTCGCGCTCCGACTCCACGTTGGCGTTTGGCGTCATGGCGCTCCGAGACATGCGATGATTTACACAAGGGCACCAAAAGCGAACCTCAACGCCGAAATCTTCGCGAGGGCGCCCCCCAACAAACGAAGTGCTGTTTGGGGGGCAGCGACGAACGCAGTGAGGAGCGGGGGGCATGTTATGCGCTCTGCTCGACTTGCAACGAAGCTCCCCTCCGCGAACCATCAACCTCGAACCATCGACCTCGAACCGGAGCGCGAGTTTCCCCCCTATTTGCAAAAATGGGGGGGCTAAAACGCGCCGTCACACCTTCGCTAGCGCACGGCGTCGAAAGACAACTTGGTGGTCTATTATGGCAGGCGCGTTTTGGGGGGGCT
>JAYZVO010000189.1:0-27729 GCA_036155555.1 Myxococcota bacterium | reverse complement strand
GGGGGTTTGCGGGGGGGGGTCTAAATTTTTTTTGGGTTGTTTTTCTGCGCCCACTTAATATATATTTACACCGGCCCCTCGGGTTACGTGCGTACGGCTTATGATTCTGCGACAAAAAACCATCCTACCAACAATCGACAGCGATCCATGGCGCCCTGAGGCGAGCAATTCTCTCGTGTTGGGGCGCAAAAATCATTGCCTCGCCGCCATGATCGCACCCAATGCTTGACACGTGAAAAGAAGCCGTGTTAGTCCCGCCCTCGAATGCCTTCAGGGGCGCACGTCATCTGCTCATTATAAGGAGAGATGAAGCGCGACTGGAGGGGCTCCACAACTACCCCTGGCGCCGCCCTTCTTTTTCGAGAGCCAGAGTGCCTGTCAACAAGGCATGGGCCGGGGCGGACGGCGAGTGAGATATGATGACCTCCATGAACATCGCAGAGTTTCCCATGCTGCTTGCAGCGGGCGCGCTCGACTTCGACATCACGATCATCTTCCAGTTTGGCATTTTCATCCTGGCGATCGCTCTGCTCCACAACATCCTGATCAAGCCTTACCTCCAGACGCGTGAAGCGCGCGACGAGGGAACAGAAGGCAGCAGGGAGGAAGCAGACGAGATGCAACAGCTCGCCGTGCAGCGCCGCGCCGAGTATGAGGATCAGCTCTCGGAGGTTCGCCGCGACGCGATGGGTGTGCGCGAGGAATTGCGCAACCAGGGGGTCGCCGAGCAAGAAGACATGCTCGACGAGGTTCGCCGCGAAGTCGCCGCGAAGCTGACCGAGGAGCGAGGCAAGATCAACACCAAGGTCCGCGAGGCCGAGGACGAGCTCGACGCGCGCGCCAAGCAGATCGCCGAGTTGATGGTCTCCAAGATCCTGCCCGAGCTCGAGGCATGAAGCGTCCGGGGTTCCTTGCCGACTGAAAACAGGGCAAGGGGCGCCGTTCTACCATAAGAGAGGCGACGGATGTCGACGATGAAGAACAAATACATGACAGGAAAGCGCGCAGCCGGTGCGCTCGTCTTCTTGGCCACGATGCTTTTTGGCGGCGTGGCTTTTGCTGCAGGTGGCGGTGATGGACACAGCTTCCCCTGGGGTCACTTCGCTGCGAGTTGGATAAACTTCGCCATCTTCGCAGGAATCCTCTGGAAGTTCGCGCTCCCGCCGATCCAGAACTTCTTCCAGAACCGACGCGCCAAGCTCGAAGAGAACCTCAAGGAGGCCGAGCGCCTTCGCGAGGAGGCCGAGGCCAAACTCGCCGAGTACAAGAACAAGCTCGACGCGCTGGAGAAGGAGCGCGAGGAACTCCTCGAGGAGTACAACGAGCAAGGCGAGCGCGAGAAGGCAAAGATCATCGCCGACGCGAAGAAGGCCGTCGAGAAGATGCGCGTGGACGCCGAGCGCCTCATCGAGCAGGAGGTCAAGAAAGCGATCGCCTCGCTCGAGCAGCGCGCCGTGGACCACGCCGTCGATATGGCGCGCCAGATGGCCAAGGAGAAGCTCGAGGGCAAGGACCAGCAGAAGAAGCTCGTCGATCGCTACGTCGAGGACCTGGAGTCGATCGAGAACCTGCGCGCCTGATCAGTCGTTGGCGTGATTGGTTGTAAGGATTTCGGACCTGGCCTCTTTGGATAAAGAACGCCGGGCAAGAGATAGAGATACAAGAGGACCTCGCGCAGAAAGCGCGGGGCCTTCGGAGTAAGAGGAAGAAGAGGATGAGCAAATCACCGGTCGCGAGCAGATACGCGCACGCGCTCCTCGAGATTGGCGTCGAGCAGAAGAGCTTCGAGAAATACCGCGAGCAGCTCAACGCGCTCGCCAAGCTCTTTGTCGAAAGCCGCGAGTTCAAGAACGCGATGCTCAACCCGAGCATCAAGCTCGACGAGCGCAAGGCGATCATGCGCGCCATCGCGAGCAAGGTCTCGCTCGATCCCATGATCTGCAACTTCACGTTGCTCTTGCTCGACAACGAGCGTCTTCGCCACATCGGCGACATCGCCAGCGAGTACCAGCGCCTGGCGGACGCGCACGCGGGTCGAATCCGCGCGCACATCACCTCGGCGCATGCGCTCGAGGCGGCACAGGTCACGCGCATCAAGATGGAGCTCAAGAAGCTCACGGGCGCCGACGAGGTCGAGGTCGACACTTCGGTCGACGAGGAGCTTATCGGCGGCGTGGTCACGCGCGTGGGCGGCATCGTGCTCGATGGCTCGGTGCGCTACCAGCTCGAGTCCTTGCGAACCTCGGTCCTGCAAGACATCTGAGCGACAAGAAAAGAAACAGACGGCATCACAAGATACATTCAGAGTCGTTCCGAAAGCCGGTAAGTGAAGCAGGCTGGAACGCCAAAACGATGAGGCAGAGACAAGATGGACATCAAAATCGAAGAGATCAGCTCCATCATCAAGAGCCAGATCAAGGACTACGAGAAGCGCGTCGAGGTCTCCGAGACGGGCACAGTGATTTCGGCAGGTGACGGGATCGTCCGTGTTTACGGGCTCGAGAACGCCATGGCTGGAGAATTGCTCGAGTTCCCTGGCGACATCTACGGCATGACGCTCAACCTCGAGGAAGACAACGTCGGCGCCGCCCTCCTGGGCGAGGCGATCAAGATTGTCGAGGGTGACGAGGTCAAGCGCACGGGCCGCATCGTCGACGTTCCCGTCGGCCCCGAGCTGCTCGGCCGCGTGGTCAACGCGCTCGGTCAGCCCATCGACGGCAAGGGCCCCATCGAAGCTGGCGAGCGTCGCCAGGTCGAGGTCAAGGCACCCGGCATCATCGCGCGCAAGTCCGTGCACGAGCCGCTCCAGACCGGCCTCAAGGCGATCGACTCGATGGTTCCGATCGGCCGTGGTCAGCGCGAGCTGATCATTGGCGACCGCCAGACCGGCAAGACCGCCGTGGCGATCGACACGATCATCAACCAGAAAGGCCTGGACGTGAAGTGCATCTACGTGGCCGTGGGCCAGAAGCGCTCCACCGTCGCGCAGGTTGTCGACAAGCTCCGCGCCAACGGCGCGCTCGACTACACCATCGTCGTCGCAGCGACCGCTTCGGAAGCAGCGCCGCTCCAGTTCCTCGCTCCTTACGCGGGCGTGGCCATGGGCGAGTTCTTCCGCGACAACGGCCAGCACGCGCTCATCATTTACGATGACCTCTCCAAGCAAGCTGTCGCCTACCGCCAGCTCTCGCTGCTGCTCCGCCGCCCACCGGGCCGCGAGGCATACCCAGGAGACGTCTTCTACATCCACAGCCGCTTGCTCGAGCGCGCCGCGAAGATGTCGGACGAGGAGGGCGCAGGGTCGCTCACCGCGCTCCCCATCATCGAGACGCAGGCAGGTGACGTCTCGGCGTACATCCCGACCAACGTCATCTCCATCACCGACGGCCAGATCTTCCTCGAGACGGACCTCTTCCACTCGGGCGTGCGTCCAGCCATTAACGTCGGCATCTCGGTCTCGCGCGTGGGTGGTGCAGCTCAGATCAAGGCGATGAAGAACGTGGCAGGTTCGCTCAAGCTGACGCTGGCGAACTACCGCGAGCTCGAGGCGTTCTCGCAGTTCGCCTCCGACCTCGACAAGGCAACCCAGCGCAAGTTGGCTGAGGGTGCACGCTTCGTCGAGATCCTCAAGCAGCCTCAGTACTCGCCGCTGCCCGTCTCCAAGCAGATCTTCATCATCTTTGCAGGCAACGCCGAGTTCCTGATGCGCGTCAAGGTCGAGGACCTTGGCGAGTACGAGCAGGGCCTCTACGACTTCGCCGAGTCCAAGGATGCAGACATCTGGAACAAGATCTTCAAGGACGGCAAGTTCGGTAAGAACTGGGATTCGGACGGCGCCTCGGAAACCACCAAGGCGGCCATGAAGATCATCGACGAGTACACCGAGAACTTCCTCGCATCGCGCGAAGAAGCCGCTGCCGAGTGATCGCATAAGCAACCTCTAGATTGGGAGCGAGCGCTTCATGCCTAGCCTCAAAGACATCCGAAACCGTATCGGTTCGGTCAAAAATACGAAGAAGATCACCAGCGCCATGAAGTTGGTGGCTGCGGCCAAGTTGCGACGCGCTCAAGAGGCCGTCGAGTCGGCTCGTCCTTACGCCAAGAAGATGACCGAGGTCATCCAGGAGTTGAGCAGCCGCGTCGAGGAAGACGCGCACCCCCTGCTCCGCTCGCCGGAGCAAGAGGACAAGATCCTGGTGATCGTTTGCACGAGTAACCGTGGTCTGTGTGCTGGCTTTAACGCCAACCTGCTGCGCACCGTGGATCGCTTCCTGGCCGCCAAACATGGCGTCACCAGCAGCGTCGAGCTCGTCACCGTCGGGCGCAAAGGCAACCAGCACTTCATGCGCAAGGGCGCCAACATCACCCGCTACCACGATGACATCGTGGGCAACGTGACCTTTGCCTCGGCAAAGGAGATCGCGCGCGAGCCGATGGAGCGCTTTATCAAAGGCGAGATCGACCACGTCTACCTCGTCTACAATGAGTTCGTCTCGGCCATCCAGTTCAACCAGATCATCGCGCCACTGCTCCCTCTCAATAAAGAGGGCGACGCGAGTGATTCCGAGGACAAGGGCGGCGAGGAGTACATCTACGAGCCGAGCGAGACGGAGCTGCTCGCGCAGCTCGTGCCGAACTCGATCGAGGTTCGCATCTTCCAGGCCCTGCTCGAGAGCGAAGCCGCAGAGCAAGGCTCGCGCATGACCGCCATGGACAACGCGACCTCGAACGCCGAGGAGATGATCGACAAGCTCACGCTCCAATACAACCGAGCGCGTCAGGCTTACATCACCAAGGAACTCGTCGAGATCGTCAGCGGCGCCGAGTCCCTCAACGGATAACCGAAACTCACCAGAGTCATTTTCAATAAACGCCCTGCAAACAGCGCGAACAATCACCCCTCCAGCGGGTGCGCGCACAGGGCGATAAGGAGACCAACCGATGGCAGAATCGATCAGCGTCAAGCAAGAGGAGAACGCCACCTCCATGGGCGTCCTCAGGCAGGTCATCGGCCCCGTGTGCGACATCGCCTTCGAAGGCAGTGTTCCTCCGGTGCTCAATGCCCTCAAGATCACCAACCCCAGTATCTCGGACAAGGAGTGGAACCTCGTGCTCGAGGTCGCCACACACCTTAGCGACGGCGTCGTTCGCGCCATCGCCATGGACAGCACCGATGGCCTGGTGCGCGGCGCGAAGGTTCTCAACACCGGCGCTCCCATCCAGGTCCCCGTCGGCAAGCAGGTCCTCAGCCGCATCCTCAACGTCATCGGCGAGCCCGTCGACGACATCACCGTCTTCGAGCTCGAGAACGGCGAGATCAAGCGCGGCATCCTCGAGTCCGAGTCCGACACCGCCTACACCATCAAGGTCCGCGACGAGAAACACGTCCACGACCTCGAGAAGGTCCAGATCTCCAAGACCAACGTCAAGGAAATCAAGGGCCTCGAGGCGACCGAGTTCTGGTCGATTCACCGCGAAGCTCCTACCTTCGAGCAGCAAGCTGTGCAGCGCGAAGTCATGGAGACCGGCATCAAGGTCGTCGACCTCATCGCCCCTTACGCTCGTGGCGGTAAGATCGGCCTCTTCGGCGGCGCTGGCGTCGGCAAGACCGTCCTCATCCAGGAGCTCATCAACAACATCGCCCTCGGCCACGGTGGTCTCTCCGTGTTCGCTGGCGTCGGTGAGCGTACCCGCGAAGGGAACGACCTCTACTTCGAGATGATGGAATCGGGCGTCATGAAGCCCAACGGCGACTGGGACGGCTCCAAAGTGGCGCTGTGCTACGGCCAGATGAACGAGCCTCCCGGAGCCCGCGCACGCGTCGCTCTCAGCGCGCTCACCATCGCCGAGTACTTCCGCGATGTGGAGCAGCAGGACGTGTTGTTGTTCGTCGACAACATCTTCCGCTTCACCCAGGCTGGCGCAGAGATGTCCGCTCTCCTCGGTCGTATCCCCTCGGCTGTGGGTTACCAACCCACGCTCTCGACCGAGATGGGTAACCTCCAGGAGCGCATCACCACCACCAAGACCGGGTCGATCACCTCGATTCAGGCCGTCTACGTGCCTGCCGATGACTTGACTGACCCCGCTCCTGCGACCACCTTCGCTCACCTCGACGCGACCACGACGCTCTCGCGTTCGCTCGCATCGCTCGGGATTTACCCTGCTGTGGACCCGCTCGACTCCTCGAGCTTGATCCTCACGCCAGAGGTCCTCGGTGAGGAGCACTACAAGGTCGCTCGTGGCGTCCAGGCGATCCTCCAGCGCTACAAAGAGCTCCAGGACATCATCGCCATCCTCGGTATGGACGAGCTGTCTGAGGACGACAAGAAGACCGTCGAGCGCGCTCGTAAGGTCCAGAAGTTCCTCTCGCAGCCCTTCCACGTCGCTGAGGTCTTCACCGGCTCGCCCGGCGCATACGTCAAGCTCGAGGACACCATCGAGGGCTTCTCCGCGCTCATCAACGGCGACGTCGATGACCTCGAAGAGGACGCCTTCTATCTTGTCGGCACCCTCGAGGACGCCAAGAAGAAGGACCAGGCGATCAAGAAGAAGCTCGGCATCATCTGATCGTTTAGATCACCCCGACGCTTCCTTTGAATCGAGCAGCGGTCAGCACCCAGCCCCGCTGCTCAACGTGAGAAACGAGAAGAAATCATGGCGAATACCATCCTCCTCGAGGTCGTCACGCCCGCCAAGGCCGTCCTCGACGTCAAGGCCACCGAGGTCGTGCTCCCTGGCATCCAGGGCGAACTCGGCATCCTCCCAGGCCACCTCCCGCTGCTTACCGCGCTGGATGTGGGCACCATGGTCGTCAAGATCGATGGAAAGACGCGCTCCTTCGTCCTCGATGGTGGCTTCGCCGAGATCCTTCGCGAGAAGATCACCGTCCTGACCGAAGCATGCGAAGGGGTCGACGAGATCGACATCGAGCACGCGCGTCAGGTCATGGCACAGGCCGAGAAAGACATCAAAGACCTCGAGGAGCGCTCCAAGAGCGAGCCGATCGAGCCCGATGTCATGGAGCAGCACCGCAAGATGCTCAAGCAAGCGCAAACGCGCCTGCTCCTCGGACAGAGCAAGAGCAAGGATTGACCTCCTGCGCGCTCGCGCCGACCAAGAAAAGAAGAAGGCCAGTGATTTTGCCCACAACGCAAATCCCACTGGCCTTCTTCTTTTCTTGCCCGCCACTCACGCTGTTCCCCACTCGAAACGCTGGCGGACTATCAACATCATCGCTTTCGACGACGAACGCCAAGCCCGACGCCAACGCCGAGCAAGATCGGCGCGAAGGGCAACCACGGCACCGACGGAGAGGTCGGCGCTGGCGCCTGCGCGCAGCTCGCCTCCCCCTCGTAAATCAACGTGCAGGTCGTGTCGTCGATCGTGCGCCAGCTACAAACTTGGCCGCTGAAGGGATAGATCGTGCACGCCCCCTGGATATCATCGGCGTGCAAGTCGCGCTTGATGATCTCGCCATCAGGCGCATAAGGCGCCATCGTCGCGCCCTCGATATCCTGCTCGTGATCGAGCCCGATAAAGTGCCCGACCTCATGCGTGAGCACGTTGCGAATATCGACCACGCCAATCTCCGTCGAGTTGGCGCCGAGGTTGCGAAACGTAAAGTCCACGCCGTTAAGCTGGATATCGGCGTCCTCGATGATACCCGTGAGCTTGTTGGCGTTCACCAACGTCACCGCGATCGTCGCCGAAGAGGCATCCCAGATGTTCTCGCGCCATGTCACCACATGCTGCGCGCGCGCGAGGTTGGGGTGCTCCTTCTTGCCCGTGAAATCATTGCACGTCAGCCCGCCATAACGCAGCCCGAGCGAGCTACACCCCGTGTTGTTCCACGCATCGAAGGACGCGATCACGGCTTGCTCGACCTCGGCAGAGATCTCTCCGCTGGCCGAGGGCAAATCATCCGAACCCTCTCGGTTGATGTAATACGAGATGCAAGGATCTGCCCAGTAAACGGGAAAGGGCTCCTGTCCCGGCTGGCAAATCTGACTGGTGTCGCCCGCGCGGCTGCACGTGCGCGTCTGCACATACGCCTCGGCGTCCGCGCAAAAAAACACCCCCGAGAGCGCCATCACAATGAGGATGGCTGAATGTATGGTTCTCCAAAGGGCTCGCAAAGCATCTCTCGCGCATTGGCGAACAGAGTACAACAAACTCCATGTTGCGAGGTCATCTCGATTTTTTCAAGAACAGCGCGCATCCCATGCTCTTCTTGAAATCAATCCGCCTCGATCTCGACCCCTTCGAGCAAGATACGGCGCGCTCCCCCCTCGATCGTATGCGAGGTCGCGAGCGAGAGCGGGCCGAACGTTTCATGCCCTTCCCAGGAGACCTTCACAGGATCTCCCTCGCTCCCCTGGAGCTTCATCTCCCAGCCGATGACTCGCTCGGATGCCTCATCGAAGAAGAACCAGTAGCGATCTCCTGGCGTCAGCCCCACCCCATCGAATGAAAGCTCGAGCACGCGGCATCGCGTCCCCGCAAACTCACGCTCGCCATCATCTCGAAGGAGCACCCCCGAGTCGCGCACCTTGAGCTGCTTGAGCAACCAGTAAGTGTCATTCACCCACCGCGCATAAGCCTCCTCCCCGAGCGTCTTCGCGAGCGCCCTGTCCTCACCGATCGCTTCGCCGCCAACGGTTCCGCTCGCGATCCTGTCATCGAGCGAGACCGTGATCACGCGCTCCTTGCCATCCTTCCCCATCCAGACCACGCGATCCGTGTTCGCCTCGCGATCCCAGTCATGTTTGGCGACAAATACGCGCGCCCCGCCAGCCTCGACCACGAAGTCAAACTTCACGCGCTTGACCTTGCCCCACGACTCACCCCCGGCAGAACGCCAGATCTTCGCCGCGAGCTCCGGCAACGCCTCGGACTGGCTCGGTTGAGACTCGGCGGCCTCGGTTGTTTGGGAAGGTTGTGATTCAGGCGCGGCAGCGGTCGTCTCTCCCACCACGCCCTCTTCCGGGGCTGGCTCACCGCCTGACTTGCACCCCGAAAGGATCAGCAGCGACGAGCAAACAATCAACGACACCGAGATAATACGCGACATACAAAGGCTCCTTGCCATCAGGGATTCGCGACAGGGGCCTTCTCCGGTGTGAGATCTGCGTCGAGAGGCTTCTCATCCTCGCCAGGCTTTGGCTCCGGCTTCTTCTCGGCAGGCTTGTCGCCGTCCTCTTTCGAGGATGCCCCCTTCTTAGCAGGAGTTGTCTCGTTGCTGGAAGGCGCGGGCGTCGTTTGCCCGGAAGTCGGTGCCGCAGAAGGTGCGAGCAATCCTGTCGTCGAACCAGATGCGGGGGGCTTCTTCGCAGGTGCATCCTCCTCGACCTCGGCAGCGGCTGGAGGATCGATGAGCGCGTCCTTTGCTGGCGCGACCTCGGCGCCCATATCTGGCGACCTCGGCGCAGCGCCCATATCCGCGCCGTTCATATCCGCGCCGCCCATGTCCGCTCCAGGCAACGCGAGGCTCGGGATCTTTGGCGGCGGCTTTGGCAAGCTCTCGAGCCCTGGTGGGTTGGGCATCACCGCGAAGGCGACCCCCAACAACGTCGTAAACTCTTGCTTCGTGTACGTGCCATTGACCGTCACATACTCGTCCTGCGCCTCGCAATCGAGGCGATTGATGTACTTGCCATAGATATAGCGCCCGCCAGGGATGAGGTTGCCCAGGTTGTCCTTCATCGCAGGACAGGCCTTCGCGAAGGCGATCGCGCGATCCTTCGAGGCGAACTGGAGGTCGATGTTCACCGTCGGGTTCTCCAACCCCTTGATCTCGAGACGCGCCGACTCGAAGCGCGGCAGCCTCCCGTAACCTGGGATGAAGAACGCGAGCCCGGACACGCTCACCAGCGCCAACGTGTCCTCGTTGGCGGCCTCTTCGATCCTCTCGAGCCCCTGAACCAGCGTGAACTTTTCAGGCGCCTTGCCATCCTCTGCGGTGACCTTGTTTCGGATAGGAGAGTCCGCGCCCTGATCATCGGTCAAGGTCTTGAGCCACTCGGTGCGCGTCACGAGCGCCAGGTCAGGCCCAGCGATCAGGATCTTGCGAGGGTCCTGGTAGTCGATATCAGGCGGCACCATGTCTCGGATCGGATAACCACGATACTTCTTCCACGGAACCTCGGTCGCATACCGACTCCCGAGCGCATCGCGCAGCCTGTCCTCGCCCATCGAGTGACGCACCGCGAGGAACGTCTCCTGGATGTATTGCGGGTCCGATGATGCGCCAAAGATCGAGTCGAAGGTCTCGACAGGATCGGGACCTGCGGAGTCGAGCAGGATGCGAAAATCGGGCACCTTGCGGATCAGGTTCGAGGTGGGCGCGGCATAGGGCGTCCCGCGCAACTGCTCGAAACGAATCAACGCTGTAAAGCGCGCGTTGCCCGGCGCGTAGTTCTTGAGCGTGGGCAAGTTGCTCGGGCCTGTGCGCTCGAGCCCGGGCAAACCTTCGCTGGCGACCTCGGCGATCTCGGCTTCAGGCTTTGGCTCCTCGACCTCTGGCTCGGGCTTTGCCTCGGGCTTTGGCTCGTCCGGTTTTTTCTCCGGCTCTTTGGTCGCGAGCTCTTTCTTTGGCTTTGGCTTTGGCTCGGGCTTCTTTGGCTTCTCGGGTTCTTTCTTCGGCTCTTCCTTTGGAACCTCGGGCTCGGGAGGTTTCTCCTCGGGCTTCTCTTCTTCCTCGACCGGTTCGGGAGGTTTCTCTTCCTCTTTCTCTTCCTCTGGTTCAGGCGCTGGCGCGCGAAGCTTTGCCCATTGGCCGTTTTGCCCGACGCCGACCTGTTGGAGGTCCTCGAACTCACCGAACCACTCGGTGTCCAGGTCGGACTCGATGCCAATATCGAGGGAGAGCATGGTGAGCAGCGGGCTCATATGAAGCAGCAAGCTCGTGGTCATGGCGAACACGAGCACGCGCAGCCTCGGAGAGAGCAACCGCGAGGGGCGCTCCGACTCCTCGGCGCCCTCCCCTCGCGCGCCTTCTTCGGCGCTTTCGGCGGGCTCCTCGCTCTTGTTTTCCAGCTCAGGCGTCATGGCTTCTTTGGCTCCGGGCAACGGAGGGTATCGTACCGGATCAAGGTAATCGCGTCCTGGTTTAATCCAACGTCTGCTTGGACGCATGTAACAAGCGTTGGATTCAACGGGAGAAACACTCGCGCGTGACAGAGCGCGCGCACATATGTTACTGGCGCATGGGTCAAGAGTGATTAGAAATCAGTCGGCGAGAGGGACGACACGAGGGCGTCTCCTCGCCGAGGCAAAAAGCTCCCTCCCCCCACAAGTCAAGGATGCTCCCATGTACGATCTGGTGGTGATTGGTTCCGGCCCTGGCGGCTACATCGCGGCTATTCGCGCGGCTCAACTCGGCATGAAGGTCGCCTGCGTCGAGCGATACTCGACCTTTGGTGGCACGTGCCTCAACGTCGGCTGCATCCCCTCCAAGGCCATGCTCGATTCCTCCGAGCGCTACGCCGAGGTCACGCACTCGCTCGCGGATCACGGCATCGAGGTCGGCGAGGTCAAGCTCGACCTCTCCAAGATGCTCGCGCGCAAGGAATCTGTGGTCGGTCAGCTCGTGGGCGGCATCGACTTCCTGTTCAAGAAGAACAAGGTCGATGGCAAGCATGGCTGGGGCACGATCCTGGACAAGAACACTGTCGAGGTCACGGCAGAAGATGGCAGCAAGGAGAAGCTCGAGACCAAGCGCATCCTGATCGCCACGGGCTCCAAGCCGATCTCCTTGCCTGGCATCGAGCTCGACAAGTCGCGCATCGTCGACTCCACCGGCGCGCTCGAGTTCACGGAAGTTCCCGAGCACCTCGCCATCATCGGCGCTGGCGTCATCGGCCTCGAGCTCGGCTCTGTCTGGGCAAGGCTCGGCGCCAAGGTGACCGTCCTCGAGTACCTCCCCAAGATCCTCGGAGGTCGCACCGACAAGGACGTGGAGCGTCAGGCAAAGCGCGCCTTCAAGAAGCAGGGCCTCGACTTCGAGATGGAGGCGCGCGTCACCGGCGCCGCCGTCGATGGCGACAAGGTCACCGTGACCTACGAGCAAAAGGACGAGACCAAGACGCTCGAGTGCGACCGTCTGCTCGTCGCCGTGGGACGCCGCCCCTTCACCCAGAACCTCGGGTTGGAGAACGTCGGCATCGAGACCAACAAGCGCGGCCAGATCGAGGTCGATCACCACTTCCAGACCAAGGTCGAGGGGATCTACGCCATCGGTGATGTGATCCCTGGCGCGATGCTCGCGCACAAGGCCGAGGAAGAAGCCGTCGTCGCCATCGAGCGCATGAACGGCATCGCCGCACACATCAACTACGACGCCATCCCCGACATCGTCTACACCGAGCCAGAGATCGCATCGGTCGGCAAGACGGGCGAGGAGCTCAAGGCGGAAGGGATCGAGTTCCGCGAAGGGAAGTACCCCTACTCGGCCAACGGCCGCGCGAAAGCGATCGCGGCGACCGAGGGCTTCGTCAAGATCCTGGCAGACGCCAAGACCGACCGCATCCTCGGCGCACACATCATCGGCAAGCACGCAGGCGACCTCATCGCCGAGCTCGCCATGAGCGTCGAGTTCGGCGCCTCCTCCGAGGACGTCGCGCGCACCTCACACGCGCACCCCACCCTCGCAGAGATCGTCAAGGAGGCAGCGCTCGCTGTCGACAACCGCACGCTCAACATGTGAACCCGTGAATTTTATGCGGCGAGAGGCAACCCCACCAGGTTGCCTCTCGCCGCATTTTTTTATCCTCACCGCACGACCCCCTATCCGCCATGTCTGACTGGACCCTCATCGAACGAGTGGGCGGCGAAGCGGCGCTGAGAGCCTTGCTTCGCGACTTCTACGATCGCCTCTACGAGGACATGATCGTGGGGTTCCTGTTCCAGCCTCACGACAAGGAATCACTCATCGCGCATCAGTTCGACTACGTCTGCGCGCATATTGGCCTAAAGACCACGCGCTACACGGGTCGTTCCATGCGTGAGGCACACCGCCACCTCCCCATCCTCCCAGGTCAATTTGACCGAAGGCACCAACTGCTGCGCGATGTCCTGCGCGATCATAACGTCCCCGAAGATGTCCAGGAGGTCTGGCTCACGCTGGACACCTCTCTGCGTGAATTCATCCTCTCGCGCGGCGCCATGGAGCGCGATCGCATCCTGAACAAGGGAGCGCAGGATACCTCCGGTAAAGGCTAGCCCCACAACCCACGGGCGCTGTAGGATACGGCGCGCGATCAATGACTTCCCCTCGAGAGAGCACCATGTCGAGCGAGCCTTCGAACACGCCCACGCCCGAGCGTTACGACTCCGAACTCTCCTACCTCCAGGACGAGATCCGCTGGGTCGAGATCCGCTGCCGTCGCATCGCCACCGATCTCAAGCTCGCGCGCGGGCGCGACGAGTTCAGCCGAAAGCCGCAGTGGGGCTTTGATCAGGAGGAGCCCCCTTCCGTCCTCGAGGATCGCAGCGAATCACTCAAGCAACGCGAGGACGAGCTGCGCGCGCATATCGACGCCTGCCGCGCGCTGCACGAGCAAGATGGCGAGCCGCTCGCGCTCGACAAGCTGTGCGCGCTCTACGAACTCGACGCCTTCGAGCGCAACGTGCTGCTGCTCGCGAGCGCGCCGGTGTTCTCGCGTAAGTTCGACGAGATCTATGGCACCATCAATATGGATGGCTACGGCGCCGCGTGCCTCAACGTCGAGGTCACATACAACTTCAACGAGTTCCCGTTTGCCGAGCGCATCCGCAGGCGCAAGTCCTACTCGCGCAAAGGAAAGCTGCTCGCCAATGACCTGATCTCGATGGACATCGGGATGCGCTACTCCGCGCCCGAAGATCTGCTGATGGCCACGCTGCATGTGACCGCGCGCACCTTCGGGTACATGATCGGTGATGATCAGTTGATGGACGAGTTCCTCGAGTTCTCCTCGGTCGAGATCCCGATGGCGAACTTCGAAAAGGTCGTCCTGAACCCGAGCGACAAGCGCCGCATCCTGTCCGTCGTCGAGCGCCACGAGCGCTATCTGGAGTGCCGCAAGGAGTGGGGCTTTGACGACATCATCCGCTATGGACGCGGCATCCTGATGCTCTTCTACGGGAAGCCTGGCACAGGAAAGACGATGACCGCGCACGCCATCGCGCAACATATGGGCAAGCGGGTCTTGAACGTCGACATCCCGACCTTCCTCGAGCACCACGACGCCGAGCGCTTCTTGCCCGGGTTGTTCCGCGAAGCGAGGTTGCAGAACGCGATCCTCTTCTTCGATGAGTGCGAGGTGCTCTTTGGCGATCGCCGCGCAGGGAACGTGTTGATGACGATGCTCCTGACAGAGATCGAGCGCTTCGAGGGGGTCGCCATCCTGGCGACAAACCTCCCAGAAGATCTCGATCCTGCGCTCGAGCGCAGGATTCTGGTCAAGATCCAGTTCCCCGAACCCGATCGCCAGGCACGCCACGAGATCTGGCGCAAGCACCTCCCAAAAACCGCCCCGATCGAGGACGCCGTCGACCTCGAGATCCTCGCAGATCGATTCGAGATGACGGGAGGTTACATCAAGAACGCCGTGCTCGCGGCTGTGGCCGCAGCCGTACACGATGAGGGGGAGGCGCCCGTCATCTCGCAGGCGCATCTGGAGCAAGCCGCCAGAGACCAACTGCGAAAACCCACCAACGAGGACGCGGTGATGACCGTCCCCGAGGTGCGCCTGAAAGATGTGATCCTCCCCGAAGAGATCCAGGAGCTCGTCCACGAGCTCATCCTCGCCGCCCGCTCGCGCCGCACCGTGCTCGAGCGCTGGGGGATCGGCACACACCTGACCTATGGGAAGGGGGTCTCGGCGCTCTTTCACGGCGTCCCCGGCACAGGAAAGACCCTGTGCGCCGAGGCGATCGCTGGCGAACTCAATCGCCCGCTGTTGCTCGCCACGATCCCCGGGCTCGTGTCGAAGTGGGTGGGGCAAACCGAGAAGAACCTGGAGAACCTGTTTCGGGACGCCAAGGCCGCGAGCGCGGTGCTGTTTCTGGACGAAGCAGACAGCTTGCTCATGGAGCGCGGCGGCGCACAAGGCACGCGCCACGATGACTCGATGGTCAACACATTGCTGACCCTGATCGAGCGCTTCGATGGGATCGTGTTGCTCGCGACGAATATGCCCGAGCGGCTCGATGGCGCGCTCGGCAGGAGGTTGACCTACCGCATCGGCTTCCCCTTCCCCGCGCCAGAGCTGCGCGCCAAAATCTGGCGCCGGTTGTTGCCGGAGACCGTGCCTATCGAAGGAGAACTCGACCTCGAAGAGCTGGCCAAAAACTTCCCGCTCGCGGGAGGTTACATCAAGAACGCTGTCTTCAAGGCCGCATTCCGCGCGGCTTCGGCAAACAGAGGCTTGTCGCAACAGGACCTCGAGCGCGCCGCCAGCGAAGAGCTCGCCACGCTCGAATCCAACCGCCAACCGATCGGCTTCGGCGGCGACTGAAAATCTCGCACATTACTGAAATAGAATGCGCCAATCTTTCCGGAGTGATCGGAAAGATTGGCGCATTCCATTTCAGCAAGTGGTCTCTCGCCACCTCCACGCCCGAGGTGTCAAACAGGAGACCGTTGATTTGACGCCAGATCGCGCGTGTTTCGAGCCAATCATCGAGAATGGCACACGGATTGCTGAAGAGAAGACACGGTGTTCTTTTCTTACCAAACAATTCGGAGCCCTTTCCATGAAAACGCTCACGCACCTTTTTCGCGGGATGCCAAGCCGCACGATCTTCAACACAGGAACCTTGCTCGTTGGCGGCTTGCTTTTTAGCGCGGCGTTGGCGTTCGCAGACAACAACGTCAGCACCCAGACCGTGGTCGGGAGCAACATCATCATGCCCTACGACGGGTTTTTGATGATCGACTCCTCGCCGATCACAGGTTCGCGCACCATCAAGTTCGAGCTCTACGACGCCGCAGGCGGCGGGAGCGTCGTCTGGAGTGAGACGCAGGCGGTCAACATCTACAACGGCAGGTTCTCCGTTGGCCTCGGCACCGCATCGAGCCTGACAAACACCATCCTCGACGCCGAGAAGATCTGGTTGGCGATGACCATCATCGACACCGACGCGCAAGGCAACGCGATCGAGGTCGAGCTCGCAGGAAGGCAAGCGATCGAACCGGCACCCTTTGCCGCATGGAGCGCCAACTCTGCCGACTTCAACGTCGGCGGAAATCTCGACGTCGCGGGAGCGGCAAATATTACAGGTAACGCCAACGTCACCGGCCAGGTCAACGCCGCGAGCGCTTCGATCACCGGTCAGGTCGGCGCAGGAAGCGCCTCGATCACGGGCGCCGCGGCGCTCGGGAGCCTGACGGTCGACTCGACCACCACGCTCGGCAATGGCTACAACGCGGACAAGACCGCCATCAACGGCGTCGACAACGACGGGTCCACCGCAGCGCTCACGATCAAGAGCGCCGCCAACCAAACGATGCTCCTCGATGGCAACGAGATCGACGTCGCCGAAGGGCCGCTCTATTTGCAAAACAACGTCGACTTCGACGTGCGCGCCGAGAGCGATGTCTACTTCAACGCGATGCTCAAGTTTGGCTACACCACATGGAACGGCACAGATGTCGGCGCGGGCGGCGCAGCGATCGCCAACGACAACAACACCTACAAGGCGTTGATGATCGTCGGCAACAACTTTGACACAGGCAACGATCGACAGATCAGGTTGTACGATGATGTCATCGTCAACAAGGAGCTGTCCGTCCCCGACCTCAACGTCACCGATGACCTCGTCGTGACGGACAATGTCACCGCTGGCAACGTATACTATCAACCAGACTGCCCAGGCAGCCCAGCGCTCGAGGTCGCGAATACATCAAAGCGCGCGCGCATGTGTGTGTATACAGTGGGAGGGGGAAGCAACTCCGACCAGGACGGTATCGCGAACAGGTGCTGGAACAACCACGGCGCGCAGCTCTGCACCGTGGCGCAGATGCACATCGCCGTCGGCAATGGCCTCTCGCTCACAAACGCCTACTGGCTGGCCGATCGCACCAACGATGACGAGGCGATCCTCACCAACCGCTCTGGTACGGGCAA
Source organism: Myxococcota bacterium (assembly GCA_036155555.1). Taxonomy (GTDB): domain Bacteria; phylum Myxococcota_A; class Bradymonadia; order Bradymonadales; family Bradymonadaceae; genus JAYZVO01. The sequence goes on along the minus strand of JAYZVO010000189.1, from coordinate 10,618 downwards.
CTACAACTTCGACACGACCGCCAACCCTGCATCGAACTTCGACGGCGGTTACTGCTGCATCGTCCTGCACGGCCAGTGATTTTCGCCTGATCGCGAACCACCTGCGGCGGCCCGCGAAAATGGGGGCGCGCTTTTTCAAAGTCCCGAGCGAACCTCGAAAGGAATTGAAAAAGCGCGCCCCCATTTTCGCTCGGCGAGACAATCGCGCAGTCGATTTCATGAGGTTGGCATCCTGATGCGGGTCGCGTTATCCTGCACGCTCGCTTTGCCCCTTATGCGACCTCGTGGAAAGAGCTGTGAAAGATGTCTGACGATAAGAACAAGATCGACCGCCGTAAGTTCCTCTCACAAAGCTCGCGCGCCATCGTCGGCGGCGCCGCGATCCTGGCAGGATGCACCGACCCGGAGTCCACACCCTCGGGGGATATGGGCAAGCGGCTCGACATGTCCATGACGGGCCAGGACATGAACACGACGCCAGCGGACATGACCGCGCCCGAAGACATGGGCACGGATCAGGGCGTCGCCGACGCCGCGCCCGACGGCGAGGAGATGTCTGCCTCCAATCACATCGCCTTCTCCAAACCTCCCTTCGTGCAGAGGATCGGCGGAGATGGAAAGGCGCGCCTGCGCTTCGAGACCCGCACAGATCAAGCGCTCGAGGTCGAACTCAAAGCAATGGGCGGCATGGCAACCGCGTTTATGGCGTCCACGAGTTTGTCGATGCTCGACTTCGAGTGGCCCGTCCCCTTCTTCGAATCTCGCGTCGACTACCATGACAGGCCAGGGCTTCATAACCTGCAAGAGGTCGTCTTCGAAGGGCTCGAGCCAGGGATGCAGTATCAATGGACCGTGCACCAGGGGGACGGCGTAGCGGCGAGTGGCGTGTTCAAGGTGGACTCCTCGCCGGACGATGCGTTCAAGCTGGGGTGGATTTCCGACACGATGTTCCCCAACGCTGGCGCATGCGCCACGCGACTCGCGGGCGCAAAGCCGGATCTGATCCTCCACGGCGGTGACCTGCAATACATGACCAACCCGATCGACACCTGGAGCGGATTCTTCCACGAGCTCTCGCCGCTGACCTCGCTCGCGCCGTTCCACACCTGCATCGGGAACCACGAGTACGAGGAGATGGAAGAGTTCGAGCTGCAATACAAGCGCCTCTTCGAGGGGCACGGTGATATGGGCTCGACCATCGATTACTCGGCGTTCACATTTGGCGGCGTGCGGTTTTTGTTGCTCAACTCCGAGATCGAGCTGGTGGACGCGAACAGCCCACAGCATCGCTGGATGCTGGCCGAGCTGGAGAAGGTCCAAAACTCCAACCTCCGCTACGCCGTGGTCGCCTTCCACAGGCCCTACTTCACGTTCAGCAAGTCGATGCCGAGCTTCCAGACGCGCGATGTGCTCCACCCGATCTTCCAACAGTACAACGTGCCCATCGTCTTCACCGGCCACAACCATTGCTACGAGCGGTTCGAGGCTGACGGCATCACCTACGTCATGGACGGTGGCGGCGGCGCGCTCTCCTACAAGATCGATCACAACAAGGAAGACGTGCTCGCCGAGCGACCCGGCGACGAGGAGCTTCGCAAGTTCGCCTCGCGCACCTATGGCGTGACGCTGGCGACGATCAACCCGGACGGCACGCTCGACATCGAACGCCTCGAAGCAGAAGGCGGCGTCCTCGACAGCTACAGCATCGGCTAAACCCATGCCTTTGACCAAAGAGGACGCTGACGCGCTGCTCGATGGCGTTTGTCGCCTGGCGATCGTCGGCGTCGCGAAGAACTGCGGCAAGACCACCACGCTCAACGCGCTGCTCGCGCACCTGGCGAACAAGCCTGTCGGGTTGCTCTCGATCGGCATCGACGGCGAGCCAGAGGATATGCTCGTGGGCACCCCGAAGCCCTCGATCATTGTTCGAGAAGGGCACCACGTGATCACGGCGCAAGGCGCGCTCGAGAGCTCGAGCGCGCGCGTCGAGTATGTCGCATCGCTCGGGTTTTCGACCCCGATGGGCGAGGTCGTGCTCGCGAAGGTGCGCGATCCTGGCGCGGTGTTGCTGGCGGGGTTGCGCCATCGCGGTGATTTGCTCGCGGGGCTGGAGCTGCTCGAATCACACGGCGTCGAGGCCACGCTCATCGATGGCGCCTATGGCCGCACGATGGCCGCACATGCGGACATCAGCGATGGATTCATTTTATCAACGGGGGCCATCCTGAGCTCTTCTGTCGAGGAGATCGTGGCGCACACGATGATGCTCGTCGACAGCCTCACGCTGCCGCAGCCAAACCAACCGTGGCAGCAGCGTTTGCTCGAGCAAACGCTAGAGGAGCAACGCGCGCTGCTCGGGACGCCGTCTGGAGAGGTTCAGGCGCTCCCGATGAACTCGGCGCTGTTGGGGTTATCGCGAGGTCGCCACCTCTGGACAAAGCAACACACCGCCATCGCCATCCCGGGGCTGGTGTCTGATCGCGTGATCGAGGAATTGCTCGCGCTCGATGACACCCCGAGGACTCTGCTCATCGCAGATGGCACCGTGCTCAAGGCATCGCGCAAGTTGGTCGAGCGACTTCGAAATCAGTGGGAGATCCGCGCCATGGCGCGGAGCAACCTGCGCGCCATAAGTTACAACCCCACGAGCATCGCGGGGCTTGGCGTGGATGCAGAATCACTCGCGCGCGCTTTGCGCGAGCAGCTGTCACAGCGAGGAGTCGACGCGCGCGTGTTCGATCCCGAGAAGTAGCGGCGTTTAGCGCCCTGGCAGAGCGACGAACTTCACGGTGTTGCGGCTGTGTTTGTAACACCGCATCTCGTCTTGATTGACCACCATCGCGGGCATCCTGGCAACGACAAGAGAGGAGACGGGGTGGAGCCACGAGAAGTCTTCCTTGAGCACCTTGCAACCGATGGTCATCACGTACTCGCAGGGAGCTCTGGGAGAACACAACCCGGCAGCGATTTGCTGCTCCAGCCTGTTGTCGAGCTTGTTGAGGTCATACGCCGTGGCCAGGTCGCTTATCCCCAGCAAGATCGGGGCGCCCAAAACCACTGCGATCACGCGCCCTTTGACGTCCTGCCAATCCCAGTCCCAAATCGTTTTATCGTCGTTCATAGGAGCCTGACTCGGTAGAAGGTCGGTCTGGACACCCCATGATTGGAGCGTCTCAAGGTTTCTTGGAGAAACTCACTCTACCCTTGGAGCGCTCCACGCGCGTCACAAATTTTCCATCCGTGCGATAGACCCACACCTTGTTGCCTCGACACGCCGCGACGCGTTTTCGCTGCGCCTTCCCCTTGTAGACGCGCGCGCCCATGGCCAACCCGCATGCCTCGCCATCCCCTGGCAATTCTTGCTCCCAGATCACCTCGCCAGTGTCGAACTTCCGAAGCGTGAGCTTGTTGCCATCGAGCATGGCGAAGCCCTCGTCGACATCCCGAGAGGTCGCCACGCGATCTGCTCTCCCGAGCGTGGTGGAATAAGCGAGCGGCTGGCGCTCCTTGACGCTCATCGCCTTGAACTCGCCATCCTTTGCCGTGGTCAAGAGGACATCTCCCTTCAAGCCGATCGAGACCAGCGGGACGCTCACGCGCGTGATCTGATACGCCTCGGTGGGATTGTTCATGTTCCACCAGACGATCTGCCCGCTCGGTCTCCCGAAGGCGAGCATGGCGTCGGCGTCGACGACGATAGGACCGCGCATCTCGCCAAAGCCTGCGCTAAAGTTCGCGTTCTGGCGGTTGACGTAGTCCTCGAGGCGGACCCCCTTGGTCAACAACTTCGGGAGCGTGGTGGCGTCCTTCCAGACATGGAGTTGATCAGGCGCCGAGACGAACAGCGTTTCGCCATCGGGCGTGAAGAACACGCCCTCGATTTGCGCGAGCTGCTGGAACTCGAGTAAGACCTGGCCATCCTTGACACGCACGAGCGAGCCAGGCTTTCCACGCACCACCGCAGCATCACCAGCCGGAGCGATCGCGAGCACAGGTTGATCCTTGTCACCAGCCTGATGCACCTTGCCGCGCTTTGCCTTGGTGTCGACCTCGGCAAAGTGACCATCACCCCAACCGATCATCAACTCCCCATCCTGATTCCAGGACATCGACGAGACATCATCCGGGCCAAAGGATGGAGGCTTGGCGGGCGCAGGAGGAGGCGCTGGCGTTGGAGATGCGTCTGCGACCCTGGCCTTCTTCGCGGGCGCGGGGGTCGGCTTGGCGCTCTGTTTCTTGGGGCTCCCGGCAGGAGATGCGCCCTCGGTCGCAGTGGCGTTCTCGGAGGTGAGCGCGTTCGCGTGGCTCTCCTGTTTGGGCTCCTCCGCGCTCGCTTCGAGCGCTGGAGTGGTCGCCGTGGTCTTGCAAGAGGTCGCAGTGACCGCGAGCGCAGAAAGGAGGATGCACGGGACAAGCCGGGATGCGTGAACAGGGATTCGCATGATGCCCTCACCACAAGAGAGATCGAGGATGGTAGACCTGATAGACATCGCATGAAAACACGCGTCAACGGTCCTGTAAGAGAACGTGTTGGTTGTAAGGAGTTCGCCTCACGCGAAAGCCTACCATGTCTTTATCGGATCGTCCGCCCCAAGATGAAAACAGGAACCCGTTTGTCTGCGGCGAGAGCACCCCTGTTCGAGCGCCTCCTCGCCGCACCAGCCAGCGGAAAGATCGGTTGTGTGGATCGCGCACCTCGCGTACAAAATGATGGGGCGAACCGAAGAAACCGATCGCTGCAGAATAACCCCGAGAGATGGAGAAGAGGTCCGTGGCAGGAAAAGTGCGAGACAGAGTCGAACGCGTCGTCGAAGAGCTTGTGCAAAAGCACCTCGACCTGCTGATCTTGCTCATGGCCGCGCAAGGCGTTCCCCAGGAGACGCAACGATCGCGCACGGATATGTTGGTGCGCAGCCTGACCGGATGCCAGATCGAGGACACCATCTTCAAGGATGGCCGCCGCATCCCACTCTCACTCGACACCGCGACGAACCCGCCGACGCTGCGCCTTAATGGCGAGCTGCTCGCGCGCGTCAGCGACGATGACATCTTCGCCACCTTCACGCGACCTGTCGCGACCATCCTCCAGCTCGCGCCGATCAGCGTCGGGCTCGTGCTTCAAGGCCGCGACGAGAAGCAGCTCCGCGACCTCTATCACACGGGGCGCCACCAGCTCGAAACACAGCCGATCCGCGCCACCAGCGTGCGCTCGGTGATCGAGCGCCGCGTCGTGGCCTTCGCCGAGCGCGTTCGCAAGCTCGTCTATGTCCTCTCGGAAGGAAAGCAGCTCCAATTCTCGCAAGCCGCCTCGTTTATCGGTTGGCTCGAGAGCCTGGGTGGGCAATGGCCCGAGTGGATCGATGTTCAGCTCGAAGACTTCGCGCACCACGCCATAAAGCTCTCGACCGAGGCGCTCGCTGACAAGCCATGGCTGCCACCTGCGCCGATGCTTCTGGAGCTTTGTTGGGAGAGCCTCAACCTCTCGGCGCCCTCGTTCATGCGCCACGTGGCGCGCGAGATGCGCACCAAGGAGATCCCCGTCAGCGAGGACTTCCTCCTCTCGGTCGCGCGCGTCGTGGCCCCTGGCAAGGAGGACGAGATCGCGGCCATCGACCAGTGGCCCTCGCTCCAAGAGATGCAAGTCGCCTGGGAGAACCTCTTCGCGCTCGAGGTCGCCACGCTCGGACGCCACCACCAGGGAGGGGACAAGATCCCCACGATCTCGGTCTTCCAGGCGCCCAGAGATTCGCTCGGCTTGCGAGAGCCCGAGGATCTCCCGTTCGACTACCCACTCGCGAGCTGGTCTGTGCGCGAGACAAACGCCTTGCGCGATCTGCTCCAGGGCTTTGTCCAGACACACAAGAACACCAGGCGCAAGTCCGAGACCGAGGACGAGTTGATCCTCGTCGACATCCCCGACTTCAAGAACGAGGCGATCCTCGACACCTCCGAACCCTCGCGCGAGTACAAGGTCGAGGTCGTGGGCACCACGCTCACGCCCGCGGCAGGTTACGAGGAGCTCCAGCAACGCGCCATCAACGCATCGCTGCGCCACCTCCAGCACCAGATGCTCAAGTACGACGATGGTGGCCAACTCAATGTCCTCCACCGCATCCGCGGCTCCTACGACGGGTTCTTTATGAACACGCGCACGGTGTGGGAGCGACGCCTGCAAGGATGGCAGCTCGACACGCGTCAACAAGCGCTCGTGCGCTTGAGTTCGGCGGTCGGTGATTTGCTCGAGCGCCCGGTGATTTTCGATCCATTCGAGGCGCCAGATTCACACCAGATCCGGCCCATGCCGACGTTCTGCTTCATCGTGGCGGTCTCTCCGCACCTCGAGCGCGTGCCGCTGAACATCCCCATCAGCACCATCAATATGACGGGCGCCACGGGGACACCTCCGCTGCGCGTGCGCATCATCGAGGTCCCCGGAGACGCCTCCGAGCCCTGCAAGTGGCGCGGCGATCACGAGCTGACCATGAACACGATGCAGGGCCAGCCCGTACAGCTCACGCTCAACGCCATCGAGGATGACACCGTACGGTGGATCGTCTTCCGATGAGCCCTCTCTCACGCTCTCAACAGCACGCGACGCCGCGTTCTCGCGCGAAGCGACGCCTCCGATACAATCATGCAACCTGATTTTCTACGCTTTCGCGCCCCGCTCGAAACCACCCTCCCCCACCTCGACGAGCTGCTCCGACGCGCGTGGCCCGAAGGGACCGACGGCCAGCGCAAGGACCTGTTCGAGCGCGGTGGCGTCGAGGTCGATGGAAGGACCGTCCGCGATGGCAAGCGCTCCCTCGGCGAGGGCGCGCTCGTCACGACCAGGATCGGCACCGGACAGGAAGCCTACGGCATCCCCGAAGCCAACGAGCTGACCCGAGGTCCAAACTGGATACTCGTCGAGAAGCCCACCGGCATGCCCGGAACGCTCGATCGCGATGATCCGATGAACCCGATCCTGTTCCTGGCGGACATGCTCGGGCTCGACCGCGACACGTTCACGCCCGTGTGGGAGATGCCCACGCGATGTGGCGGCCCCTGGCTCTTCGGGTTCACGCCCGAGGACGCAGCCGCGCTCTCCAACGCGTGGCGCAGCGGCCAGATGATGCTCACCTTCACCGCGCTGACGCGTCGCCTGGAGTTGCCCCGAGGGCAACTCCTCGGGCCGGGCAATGTCCCCGTCAGCTTCGCCGTCACGCGCTACGTGGACGGGTTGTGCGAGGTCCAGCTGATCCCGGAGTATGGCCGCAAAGCACAGCAGGAGGACGCGCCCGATCCGATCGCGTTGATCCTCGAGGCGATGGCCACCGCGAACGCGCCGTTGTTGGGCGATCGCGAGCGTGAAGGCTTTATGGTCGATGGCGGCTTGCGCCTGAGGCTCGCGGCGATCCTGCATGACCCCGCCGAGCTCGGCCACAGCTACCCGACCCCATCGGACTGGTGGCCGCAAGAACCTGTCATCCACTGGGTCAAGCCGGGCAGCGAGGATGATCCTGAAGAGGATGACTTCGACGACTTCGAGGATGAGGACGACGAGGCGACCTACCAACCTCGACAGGATCAGCACGCCCCCAACGCACGAGATCAGGTAAAAGACGCGGCCACCTACCTCGGCGGCGACACGCCGACCTTGCGCGTCTCGGACAAGACCATCGAGGTCATGGAGGAGCAAGGACACCCCTGGGTGCTCGAAGACTCCCAGACCGCAGGTCGCGATCACCTCAAGCCAGGGACGCTCGTGCGCCTGATGAGCCGTAAGGGGAAACCAGGCCCATGGGCGCTCACCGAAGGCCCCGGCGAGCTGGCCGCCAGAAAGTGGGCAGACTCCGCGGACCTCGATAGCGTCCTCGACATCCACGAGGAGACCCGCATCCGCGTCGACGAGGCGATCGTCAAGCGCGCCGAGCTCTACCGGGACATGGCCGACACGGACCTCTTCCGCATCATTCACGGCGAAGCAGATGGGTTGCCAGGGATCTTTGTCGATCGCATCGGCCCGCTCTGGCGCTCGACGGTGTTTGGCAAGGCTTGCCGCCGCATCAAACGCACCATCTACGAGAGCATCCTCGAGAACGATCCTCGCGCCACGCTGATCGAAATCCGCCACACCGAGGATATCCGCACCCAGGATCAACTCCCCGTGGCAAAGCTTGTCCACGAGGGGGGCTTTACGGGCATGGCACAGCGCGTGGTCGGGCTCGAGGATGGCCTGCGCTACTGGTGCGAGCCATGGGAAGGGATCGACGTCGGGTTCTTCTCGGATCAACGCGAGAACCGCCGCAAGCTCAAGACCTTCGCCGCGCCAGGGCAACGCTGGCTCAACCTCTTTGGCCACACCGGCGCGTTCTCGGTCGCGCTCGCGAGCAAGGGCGCCGCGGTGCTCAACGTCGACGTCTCCCGCAGGTATCTGGACTGGACGCGCGAGAACTTCGAGCTCAACCACCTCGATCCTGCGCTCGATATCCCTGTCTGCGAGGACGCCAGGGCCTTCCTCAAGGGGAGCGACGAGAAGTTCGACGGCATCATCGTCGATCCTCCCACCGCCTCACAGGGCAAGGGCAAGGAGGGCTTCTGGTCCGTGCGCAAGGGTTACGAAGAGCTCCTTGTCACCTGCTTCGAGCACCTCGCGCCAGGTGGCGTGATGCTCGTCTGTCGCAATGATCGCAAGGGACGCGGTGGCCTCGACCAGGTCATCGAGCGCGCCGCCAAGCGCGCGGGTCACCCCATCAAGAAGCTCGAACCAGCGCCGCCATCGCTCGACTACCCGACCCTGGAAGGGTTCCCCGAAGGCGACACCTTCGAGGGCTGGCTGGTACGCTAAACTCACACCGAGACCGCATTCATGGCCGCCATCCCGACGCTCGATGACAGAGTTGTTCGCATCAGCAGCGGGTTGGCGCTCGCGATCCCGCTGCTCCTCTACATCCCCTGCATCCCGATCGGGACACCACCGGGCGATGGCGCAGAGCTCCTGGCGGCGATGTACCGCCTCGGCGTCGCGCACCCGAGCGGTTATCCGCTGATCACGATCCTGGGCGCCATCGCATCGCCGCTCGCGTTGGGAGAACCTCACTTCAACAGCGCGTTGCTGCTCTGCGCGCTCCCCACCGCGCTCACGAGCTGGCTGCTCTTTCGCACCCAACAGCACCTCTCGATCCACTGGCTCCCCGCACTACTCGCGAGCCTGACCTGGGCCCTGGCGAGCCAGACCTTTGTCATGGCCACTCGCCTCGAGGTCTACGCCCTCCACGCGCTCCTGCTGACCAACACGCTCTACTGCATGTTGCGCTACCTCTCCGAGCCCGAGAGCCCCAAATGGCTCGTCGGCGCTGCGATCGTCGCTGGCTTGGGGATGGCAAACCACATGACGCTGACGTTTATGCTGCCTGTGTTGGGGGTCGCAGCGTTGTTATCGAACTGGCGCGTGATCACAGATATCCGCGCCGTCGGTGCGGTATCACTGGCGCTGTTGGGAGGATTATCACTCTACCTCTACCTGCCGCTCGCGGCCTGGTTAAACGATGGCGCCGCGCCAGTCTGGAATGACACGAGGTCGATGGAGGCCATCCTCCATCACATCAGCGGCGAAGAGCTGCGGCATCAGCTCGACTCCAGTCATGTAGGAAAGGGTCTGATCGCGATCTGGCGCTCGCTCTTTGCCGCGAGCATGCCAGGGCTGCCGTTGTTGACGCTGTTCGGAGTAGGGGTCCTGTCGCGCAGGAATTGGCGCTGGCCGCTGATGGTGTTGCTCGCGCTGACGCCTATCGTCGTCTACACGGCGGCCTACACAGCGCCAGACGTCGCGCTCTACCACACGCCGTTGCTCGCGCCGTTGGTGATCTTTATGGGCGCAGGCATCGACGCGCTCTGGAGGCTCTTCCTGAAGGATCGCTTCCCCAGAGGCCGACACCTCGTGTTGGCGATTGTTGGCGTGGGCATCGCGTTCAACCTCTGGACATCGCGCACAGTTTTCACCGAGCAAGACACCACGCACACCCGCGCCGAGGCGACCTACGAAGCGCTCGAGCAACCTGCCATCCTCATCGCCGAGGGAGAGCTCGCGCGACCGCTCTGGTATCAGGCGTACATCACGCGCTCGGATCGCGAGCGCTTTGTCTTGATCGACGCGGAGCTGCTCCAAAACAGCGAACAGGATTGGTACTCGGCCTTCCTGAAAGAGCGCCATGGAAAGCTGATCTTGCCAAAACGCGACACGAAGGGCGCGCTCCCCAAAGACTGGCGCGAGCAAATCGCGCGCGCCAACCGCAAGAACTTCGAGACCTACATCTCGAACCAGGATACTCAGAAGAAAGCCCCCTTCGTTCGAGCGCTGCCAAAACAATGACCTCCTCCTCCAAAGCGCTCCTGCTCATCCTTGTTGCCATGCTTTCACTGGCGGCGTTGCCAGGTTGCGCCAGCGGTCGCGTCGAACATGTCGAGCATGACGCCTCGCGCTACCAGGAGCTCGCGCCCGGCATGTACTCGGTCAAGCAGTCCCAGGGGTTCGAGCGACCGTTGGCGTATGAGCCATGGGAGCAGCTCTCACACATTCCTCTCGGAGAGCCCGAAGATGCGGCGAGGGAGCGGCGAGGGGCTGCGCCCCTCGCCG
>JAYZVO010000188.1:0-46541 GCA_036155555.1 Myxococcota bacterium | reverse complement strand
GGGGGGGTCTTTTTGTTCCACCCCGCCCCCCCCCACGCTTCTTGCTCGCTCTGGCCCTGGTCATTTCTTGATCGGGATGGTGAGCACGGGTCGTTTCGCCTCGCGCATCACGCGCTCGGTGAGCGAGCCACGAGCGATGTCGAGCAAGGAGTCATGACCACGCGTCGACATCGCGATGAGGTCCACGTCGAGCTCGGCAGCGAGTTCGAGGATGGCGTCCTTCGGTGCTCCCGAGCGCGTCACGAACTCGATGGAGTCGACGGGTGCGTCCTCGGGGAGCATGAGCGCGAGCTCCTCCAGGCTCTCCTCACCGACATGCAACAAGGTGATGTGTGGCGTCTCCAGGCGCATCCTCGAGAGCAAGGATACGAGCGCCGAGATGGCCGGGAGCATCGCCGCTTCGTTCTCACAGGGGATGAGCACATGCTCGATCTTGGCCACGCCGTTACGAGGGTCCACAAAACCACTGGCGAGCGAAGGGATGACAAGCGTCGGGATCGGGAGGTTGCGCGCGAGCGCCTCCGAGACGCTCTCCTCGAGCAGGTGGTCGATGATGCTGTCACCCTCGCGCTTCCCGACGACGAGCAGGTCTGGATCGACCGTCTTCATCGCATCGAGCAGGGTATCGACTGCGCCATCACAGCAGGTGTGATTGATGGTGTGGTGGCGCAAGGGGCCTTTTCCCCAGCGCTCGAGTAGGACCGAAGCGCGCGGCATCTCGACGATGCTGTAGCGACCATCGGTGGCGTGTACGGTGTAGAGGGGCGCGCCGACAGCGAGCGCGATGGCGACGCTGTGTTCGAAGGCTGGCGCGTCCTCGGCGAGCAAGCTGGTGGCGTGGGCGACGTTGAAGAAGTTCTCGCTGGGGGGTGTTGTAGGCGTCGTGGTCATGGGGTCCTCCATTTGGGGTTGTTTGGCCCATCGAGGGTTAGTCGACGCTTTCATCTGTGTGCATGACGCATGCCCACTTCACTCCTGTGGTCGAGATCGGCATGGTTCGCAGGGCGGACGCCTCTCGCAAAGATCCTGGGTTGGATCTGCGTGACGCAAATTTTGCGTCATCCATCCTGGGCGGCGAAAAAAGGGGCCCATTGCCAGCGAATCGAACAGCGCGAGGATCTCTTTCCATGGCCAAATCGGCATGGAAGGGTTTGCCAGTTTTTCCTGAGCCGGAAGTTTTCGTCACCACGTATAGGATCGCCGAAGACCCGGAAAAACATGATAAGCCATTGATAAAAGTCACTTTCAAGCAAGACGGTATGGATTTTTCCCTCGCTGGACCAGCACTTGCTAGACGTATGGGGAGACCTGTTGTCAAAGTAAAATGGCGAGATCGCTCGCCATCACTGTTCGAGGAGCTCTCCCCATGAAAAACGTGTTCACCAAAGTCATGGCGCCATTGGCGCTCGTTTGTCTCATGCTTCCGGCCTGCCGTGAGGATGATCCTGAGCCGTCGAACAACTCCGACGTGAACGCGAACCATACCGCGGGAAACAACCAGACCACTGTAAACAACACGAGCGCGAACAACCAAACGGCAGCCAACAACACCGCCACGAACAACCAGACCGCAGGAAACAACACGAGCGCGAACAACACCGCCGTGAACAATACGACGCCGAATAACAACACGCCAAACAACACGACGCCTGGCAACAACACGACACCGGGCGTGATCGACTACAAGGACGCCATCTTCATGGCGCGCAGCGGTGATTGCGCAGACTATGCGGCGGAGTACGCCGCGAGCGTCAACGACGTCAAGCGCTCCTCGATGTTTACGAGCGAGGTCGTCATCACCGCGACCATGGACGACTGCACGTTGTCCTCGAACGCGATCCCGAACCACGACTTCAACGACACGTCAGCGATGTTCGCCACGGATGTCACCGCGAACCAGCGCACCTTCACGTTGCCGAGAAACCCTGAGCTGGCGGACATGCCGACGCCGCTCAACCTGATGACCTACGACGCGATCTTCTTGAACGGTGTGCCCGTCGATTTGCTCTCGGCAGGTTGCTTTGGTGTGGGCGATGGCAAGATCGGTTGCCACGATCTCTCGACCCCTTATCGCTACGATCCACTCGGTCCCGGCTCGAGCTTTGGCACGGACAAACACAACGCGCACACGCAACCGGACGGAACCTATCATTATCACGGCAACCCGATGGCGCTGTTCGACGACATGCCCGGCGCGCAAGGTTCGCCAGTGATTGGCTTCGCGGCGGATGGGTTCCCGATCTTCGGACCTTTCTTCAACGACGGTGCCGAGGTGCGCCGCGCCATCTCTGGCTACGTCCTCAAGCAGGGCACACGCGACGGAGGACCTGGTGGAATGTATGACGGGACCTTCATCGATGACTACGCGTTCACGGGCGAAGGTGACCTCGATGAGTGCAATGGCATGACCGTGGATGGGCAATATGGCTACTATGTCACGGACACCTACCCCTGGGTTGTCGGCTGCCTGAGCGGGACGCCAGATCCTTCGTTTAGCAAGGGGATGGGCATGATGATGCCCTGAGCCAAATCTGCCCGCAAAGTAGGTTGGCGCCCTCGAACACATCTCGTAGGCTCCTCGGTGTATCGATTTCAATACACTCGAGGAGTCGACGTTTATGAGCGCATCGATCGATGAACTCTTTGGCGAGTTGCGTAGCTTGCTCAACCGCTCGCCCAGAGATTACGCCTGGGCACGCGAGCTCGAGGATCTCATCGGGAGAGCTCACGAGACAGGCGATGGCTCCTTTCAACAACGGTGGGGAGCCTACCTCGATGGCTTCGCGTCACACTGGCCAGCTCCTTTTTGCCGTTTGAGCTCGGTCGAAAACCTGGCGCGCTTCGGGGCGATGATGCCCTCGGCGACCTTCGATCTCTTCTTGCGCGCTGGAAATCAGGCGCCTGATTTCCAGCGGTTGGCGACGCTCGAAGCGCTCGCGCAGGTACGCTCGCTCGACCTGAAGCGCAGCGGCGCTACGCCTGATGAGCTCGTGGCGCTCGCTGCCTCCAAGCACCTCGAGACCATCGAGGTGCTCGATCTCTCCTCCTGCCATATCGCGAGCGACACGCTGCGTGGGTTCGTCGACGCATCTCGTTTCACTCGCGTGAAACGTCTGGTGTTCGATAGAAACAAGTTGGAACAGGCTGGCGTCGACGCGCTGGATGACTTTGCCAGAGAGAACCCTCTCGTGGAGCTCTCGCTGACGCGTTGTCAGCTCGGTTATCCAGGGATCAACGTGCTCGTCGAGACGGCAATGCTGGCGAACCTCGCCAGTCTCGACCTGAGCGCGAACGGTCTGGACAGCAAAGCGATTCGTATCCTTGCAAAGAGCGCGAACGTCGCGAACTTGCGCTGGCTCTCGTTGGCGAACAACGCGACGAGCTCGGACTTCACGAAGGCCATGGCCAGCTCCGAGCACCTGGCGGGGTTGAGAGAGCTCGACCTCTCGAGCTGTGAGCTGGGGGATGACCAGGTCCAGCATCTTGCTGACTCGGCGTTCCTCACACAGCTCGAATCACTGGCGCTCGGTTCCAACAGGATCTCACAGGAGGGCGCCAGGACACTCGCCAGATCGAGCATCCTCGAGAACCTCTACCAGCTCGATCTTCGCGGCAATGACCTGCGCTCGGCTGGAACCTCCGAGCTTATCCGTTCCGAGCACATGGGGAAGCTCGAGCGCCTTTTCTTACACGATAACGCGATCGGCATTCGAGGAGCCCAGGCGATCGCGAACTCGGAGTCGATGTCCAGGCTGACCGCGCTCAAGCTCGTGAACAACAACATCGGTCACAAGGGAACGCAGAAACTCGCGAAGTCGGAGTACCTCGAAAGGCTCGATACGCTCGATCTCTCGGACAACGCGCTCACTGATGAAGGGATCGCCGCTCTTGTCGAATCTGACGCTTTCCCCAGGCTCGCGCACCTCTTTCTCTCGAACAACAAGCTCACTGATGCTGGCGCGAGGATGCTGGCCGAGGCTCGAAACATGAGCAACCTCGAGACGCTGGTCCTCTCGCATAACGCCGGAATCACGCGCAAGGGCATCCGCGCGCTGGCTTCATCACAGACGCTCCCCGAGGCTGTGCGCGAGAAGTTCCACAAGCAAAAGCACTGACGAGCGCGATGGTGACACCGCTGTAACTTCCTCGACCAAAGCGACAGGATATGAGATGCATACCTGGCTGTCCTTGCCGGTCGGTTTGATTTTTTCGATATCGATGAACGCATGTCCTCTCGAGAAACGCGCGAAGATCCACACGCACCCGATGCGGCGCCTTCGACGCTCGCCACTCTGGCGGCGCTTGTTCCAGGGCTCTGGGTCGCGCCGCTTGTCGCGGCGGCGATCATCGCCTCCGACGCCAGCGCGTCCTTGCCACAAACCTTGCTGTTGTGGCTCTACCTTCTCTGGATCTATGGCTGCGCCTTCCTCGCCTGGTGGATTGTCACTCGGCTTGTCTTCGTGCACCTCACGCGACGCTCCAGGCTGGTCAATACTACAGCGCTGGGGAGTTTGTGGGCGGCGGCGAACTATGTGCTCGTGTGGCGCGCGGGCGAGACGTTTTCGAACAAGGAGCTCTCGGCGCTGCTCGTCACGATCCTCTCGCTGGTGACCGGGGCTGCTTTGCTCCGCGCGCGCTCGCTCTCGATCCTCTCGAAATCATCGCCTGTTCGAGATCTTATCGCGGTCGCTATCACCGCGCTGATTTGGGGCGCCCTGCTCTGGCACAACCGCGCGGGGTTCGGACAGCTCGACCCCTGGACATTGGCGCTGCCGCTGTTGGTGGTCGCCCTGGCGTTTGTATCCAGGGCATGGCTCGCGCCAAAGCTCACGACGCGCGTGACCAAAAACCTCGCGCGCGTCGGCGTCGCCTCGATGCTCGGGAGCATGCTCTGTTTCCTCGGCGTGGAAGTCACAGGCGTCGGCGTGAGCGGTGACGCCGCGCGCTTCGGTCCGATCACGCGCTATGTCGCGGCGACCGCGCAACGCTTTACAGACTTCGATGGTGATGGACACTCCTCGTTTATGGGAGGCGCTGATTGCGCCCCCTTCGACGCTGATATCTCACCAGATGCGAGCGAGATCCCAGGCGATGGCATCGACAACAACTGCGTCGGTGGTGATGCAAAATCACTCGAGGAGAGGACGGCGCCAAAACCACAGCCGCTCCCTCCGAGTTGGCCAAAGAAGATGAACGTGGTGGTCATCTCGGTCGAGGCGCTCAGGCCCGACCATGTGCACGCGCTCGGGTACAAGCGCGAGACCACGCCAAACATCGACAAGCTGATCGAGGAGAGCGTGGTATTCGAGCGCTTCTATGCCTCCTCGACCTTTACCCGCCTCTCGCTTCCGTCACTCTGGACCGGCATGTCCCCCTCACAGATCTTTTGGGAGGCGCAGCAAAAAACCAAGATGCCTCATGTCGCCGAGAGCAACCCATGGATTCCCTCGATGTTCGAGGACGCGGGGCGCACCACGCTCGCAGTACAGACAAACTTCCCCGCCTTCACGACAAAGGACAACATCGGCTTTGCGCGAGGCTTCACGCGCTACAACTCGAACTTCCCGCTGCGCTATCGCGGCGGCACCATGCGCGGATTTCCCGCTATTTCTCAGACGGATCGCGTGGTCGAACTCCTCGAGGAGTTCGCCAAAAAACCTTTCATGCTCTGGGTTCATATGGTCGAGCCCCACTACATGTACGAGCAGTTTCCCGGCGCGCCTGTTTTTGGCAAGGATCGAGAAGCGCTCTATGACGCTGAAATCTGGGGCGTCGATCGCCAGATCGGTCGCATCGTCGACGCTTTGAAGAAGCAGGGCATGTGGGAGAACACGATCATCTTCATCACGGGAGACCATGGCGAAGAGTTCGAGGAGCACGGCAAACGCTATCACGGGTCGAACCTGTACGAGCCACAGATCCGAACGCTCGGGTTGTTGCGTGTGCCAGGGCTAAAGCCCTGGCGCGTTAAAACGCCTGTCGGGTTCTCAGACATCGGCGCGACCTTGCTCAACCTCTCTAACATCACGAAGGGTTACGACAAGCTCACTGGGAGGAACCTCACACAGTCACTGCTCGAACAGCGCCCCATCGAGAGCGACACCGTGATCGCGGAGGTTTGGGATGTGGTCTCGAAGCGTGGTTACCAGTTCGCCACCATCTCCTGGCCCTACAAGTTGATCCTGTCCGGGAAAGGGGCAAAAAAGCGTGAGCTCTACGACCTCTCGAGTGATCCGGGCGAGGAGAAGAACCTCTGGGATTCGCCAAAGACAAGGAAGATCCAGGAGGTGATGTACAAGGAAGCGGCGCGCTACATGGACGGTTCGGATCGCACCTACCATAAAGGCAAAGAGGACGCGAAGACGCCGACTCCTTGAACCTCCACGTTCGCAAAACAGGCTGGACTCCCTGGCCACTGTGCCGAGAGTCGATGCCACCTCGACCCTCACGAAGGCGCCTGTTTTATGCGAAACATCCCTCATTTGATCGCCTGTTGCCTCCTCCTGAGCACGGTGTTGTCGGCGTGCAACCGCAACACAAAGGATGAGGCGCGCACGGCAGCCACGTCCTCTTCCACCTCTTCTTCTGTCTGTACGTTGCCCGGCGAGCCAGCGGTGCTCGACAGCGAAGCCGAGACAGGATCATTGCTCTTGCGTTGGGAGGGGCCTGTTCAGGCTGGTTGGAGCACGACGGCAAACCCGGACTCGAAGGCGTTCGCGTCCTACAGAGCGCGGATCGTAGAGGCAGGCGCTGCGCTAAGAATCCCTGTCGCAGATCCTCCCACGCCGGAGAATGACTTCATGCGAGAGGTCTGGCGTCGCGAGGATCTCAACATCGCCGCGGCGACCTCCGGTGAGGCCGGGACACTGCGCGAGGCGCAGTGTCTGGAGAAGCTCTTCTATGCATTCCAGGCCGAGCGCTACGACGCCATCGATCAGCCGACGGAGTTTGTAGTCGTGCAGGTCACGAAGCAAACCGAGCAAGGCCCCATGGCGCGCATGTATCTTGGCTCGAGCGAGAACATGTTCCCCTCGAAGCGGTTTTATCCGTTCGAGGCGGCCTCCAAAGACATCGACGAGGGATGGCGCTTCGAGTTCTTCTTGCACAACCACCCGCCGCAACGCCTTGGCGAAAAACCCGCGCTCGGCGTGCCCGCACCGAGCACGAACGACGTCATGCTGGCGCGCTCACTCACCGCAGGATCTGGTCTGCAAAGGGTCCTCGTGACCAACGGTTTCTACACCATCGACATCCCCACCGAGATGCTCGACCGATATCAGGTGCCCCCGGAGACACCTGAATAGTCGGTCAAGCGATCACTCGTGGCCACGTCCTCGCGCGCGGCGAATGCGCACGAAGATGCCAAAGCCAAGGAGCAAGAGCAGCTCACCGGGCAGGCCACGTCGCGGAGAGGTCGCGCAACCACACCCCTCATCCTCTCCGTTGCCGCCACCATTCGGCGTGCCCATATCCTCGCCCGTCATGCCCATGTCCCCTTCGCCTGCGGTCATATCTTCGCCGGGCGTGCCCATGTCCTCACCGGGCATCTCCATATCCTCACCAGACATCATGTCAGGGACACCCATGTCTTCGCCAAGAGTGCCCATATCCTCGCCGGGCATCCCCATATCCCCGTTCATCGAGCCCATATCCTCGGAGACGACGGGTTCGAGGATATCGATCGACGCGCTGACCTCGGGGGCGACGCGAACGTTGCGCTCGTAGAGGACGCTCGTCGAGGTCGTGGCGGAGCCGAGCGGCGCGTCTTCGGGGATCGTGATCTCGTACTCGAAGGTGCAGTTTCCGAGCGTGGTCAAGGCTCCGTTTGTGAGCTGCACCACGGTGGTGCCTGCGAGCACCGCGCCGCTGCCGCACATCACCTGAAGAGGGAGTTGTGAGGCTGTCGTGCCCGGGAGCATCATCTCGAGGTCTTGAATGAACGTGAGCGCGCTGAACTCCTGGGCCGAGCTCAGGTTGGTGAGCGTGATGGCGAGCGTGGCGTCCTCTCCAGCGTTGACCTCGGCGGTGGTGAAGTTGGCCTCCCAATCGATCAGGTCGAAGTCGATGCTCGCGCTGGTGGGTAGTTGTGCGATGTTGGTCCCCTGCATGACAGCGTCCACCTGAGAGGTAGAGAGCACCATCGGCATGAGCGTGGCCGTGTCGGGGATCAACAGCGGGATGTTGACCGTGCAGCTCTGGCCAGGATCGAGTTGCCCGTCTGCCAGCGTGAGGGTGTCCGTTCCAGAGAGCGTCGAGCCCGCCCCGCACACATCCTGCGCTGGCAATCCTGACGCCATCAACCCGGCGAGCCCTTGTGTGAGATCGCTGGTCCACGTGATGTCGGTGAGCGCGTTTGTGGGGTGGTTGTTCGTGAGCGTGAGTTGCCAGTTGACTGTATCGCCCGGTTTCGCGCGCGCCACGTCAAACATGCTGATGAACTCGAGCGGAGTCGTGACGACCAATGTCGCGCTCGCTGAACCGTGAGGTTGCGTCGACGTGAGCGGCGCCGTCACGCTCGGGTACTCCCCTTCTGGAGCCGCTTCAGGGACCTGGAGCGTGATGGTGAAGGTGCACGATCCTCCGGCCGGGACGCTCCCACCAGTAAAGGTCACGATGCCCGTCCCTGTCACTTCGGAGCCAGCGCCGCAAACATCCTGCGTGGGCAACCCGGTCGCGACCAACCCTTGCAAGGTCTCGCCAAGATTATGCGAGAAAGAGAGCCCGGTGGCATCCGTCGAGCTGAAGTTCTCGATCGTGTACTCGAGCTCGACATCATCCCCGAACGTCGCGGTCGAGAGGAAGTCCATGTCGAAGCCGAGCGTCTCGACGTGCAGGATGGCTGCGGAACCTCGCGAGGTGACCGGGAGGCCAGCGAGAGACGCGTTCACCTCTCCCGTTTGAGAAGTGAAGGAGCCGATCGGAGCGTTCGCAGGCACCGCATAGGTCACCTGGAAATTGCATGAAGAGAGGGGGTTGACGGTACCGCCAGTGAACGAGAGGAAGGACGTGCCTGAGAGCTGCGAGCCAGGACCACAGGGGTCCTGGAGTGGGAGCCCCAGCGCGGTCAAGCCAGGAAGGACCGCGTCGAGGTCATGCACGAACGAGACGGACGTCGCGGGCGCGGGCGCGGTCTCGTTGTAGAAGAGGATATAGTCGACGACGATCGTGTTTCCGGGCGCGACGCCTGTCTCGACGAAGCTATGCCTGAGTTTGGGTGCTGTGTAGAGGCGCACCTCGGCGGACGCCTCGAAGCCAGTGATGCTCGAGCCATCGATCGTAGCCGAGGGCGGGTTGACGATGTGCTCGTAGACGCCGAGTGGTGCATCCACAGGGATTTCGAAGTCGACCGAGAATGTGCAAGACGCCCCCGACGCGAGTGATCCGCTGCTCATGCTGAGCGTCTGATCTCCGGTCGTCGGGAAGTTCTGCAAGACCTGTAGGTTGGAGCCCGCGCCACAGAAACCCGCCGGGGGAGTGCTCACCACCACGCCAGGGATAAAGTTCGAGATCGTGCTCAGGAAGGCGATGTTCGTCGCCGACGAGGTGATGCTCGGGTTGGTGATCGTATAGGTCGCTGTCACGGTATCCGCGGCAGACACGGGATCTGGCGAGAGCGTGACCTCGAGCAATGGGATCGCGGCGACTTGCATGGGCAACGAGACATCCACGCCGGTGACCACGCGACCATTGACGTCCGCAGCGATGCCGCTGCTGGCCAAGGTGTAGACCCCAGGAGAGGTCGACGAAGGAACATCCACGTCGACCTCGAAGGTGCATGCGCCGCCGTTGGCGCCGAGCTCGCCGCCAACCAACTCGAACCCATCGGCGGTGGCCTGAACGACCGAGTTTGCTCCACACGCGCCTGTCAGTGGCAGCCCCGTGGGGGCAAACGGCGCGCCGAGTGTCTCGGTGAAGACGACGTTGCTCGCGCTGTTGTTGCGATCCAGGCTTCGCAGCGTGACCTCGAGCGCCACCGTACCGCCCGGATAAGCCTTCGCCGGACGCAGTGATTTCTCGAGGGCAAGTTGTGTGACCACCGTCTCGACTCGCCCTGCGGCAAAGCCAGACGAGCCAGCGCTCGAGCTGAGGCCATCCGAGACAAGATCAGCGGAACCTCGGACCTCGAGGTCAACCGAGATCGTGCAAATCGAATTCGCGGGGATGGTCGCGTTGAAGTTCTGATAGGAGATCGCTCGCGCGCCAGGTGTAGCGGTGAGGTTGCCACCGCATGTGTTCATGACATTCGGGTTTTGCGCGATGAGGACTTCTGTAGGGAGTTGTTCGGCGAAGGTCGTCGAAAAGAGCGAGCTGGAAACCAGGGAGGTGTCGATCGTGTAGGTCATCGTCACGATACTACCGAGTGGAACAGTATCCGGAGCGATGGACTTGTAGAAACCTGGCCTGCTGGCGTTGACCTCGAGCGTGGCAAAAGCGTTGCCAGAGTTGCCCTGATTCGAGATCAGGTCTCCCGTCACGTTCATAAACGAACCAGCAGAGCTGGTGAGGACGTTGACCCCGATGGTGCACGTCAGATTTGAACCGAGGCGATCGAGCGAGAACGTGATCGTGTTCCCACCAGGAGGCGCGGTGAACACACCCATGCAATCGGATTGCATGTTTGGCGCATCCGAGATCGAGATCCCGGCGGGCAGTGTGTTCGTGAACTCGAGATTTTGATGCGGCGTGGTCCCCGTATCGATCTGGTAGAACAACCGACTCGTGCTCCCGACGCCGACCTCGGAAGGGGAAAATGACGATGAGAACGTCGTCTGAGCGCTCGCGGCATTCGCCGTACCGAGCAGGATCAAAAATACGCCAGCAAACGAAAGCGCGAGACGCGGAAAGCTCGAGGTGATGCTCATGCCAATATCCTCCCAAGATGTATTTTGAGCGCGAAAGACGCAGGAAAACTTCTCCCTGGATCTTACGTCCATTTCGTTGCGAGCGCAAAGCAGTCGATGATCCCCTCAGGATCATTGGCCCGAAAGGGATCGACACATCTGGCCTGGCACATCAGTAATCAATGCGCTCACGCCAAGCGCGGCGAGTCGCTGGCCGTCCTCGGGATCGTTCACGGTCCAGACGTAGACCTCGACGCCCGCATCGCGGGCGCGCGCGATGGTGTCGCTGTTCGTGTGGCGGAAGTGTGGATGCAGGCTGTAAGCGCCTAACCGCTCGATCTCACCCCAGACCCCATCCTCTGGCTTGCTCACGAGCACACCTCGACGAACCTCGGAGATTTCTCGCTGGACGACCGCGAGCTCCTCGAGCTTGAAGGAGCTCAACAACAGCGCGTCGCGATCCACCCATGTGTTCTGATCGAGGAACCTCGCGAGCCCGAAGCCTGTGTTTGGCCCCTTTAGCTCGATGTTGAGCTCGCACCTCGCGTTCGTGAGCGCGAGGACCTCTTCGAGCAACGGGATCTGCTCTCCTCGCCCCGCATCCAGCGCCCTGAGCGTGTCGAAAGGGGTCGACTCGATCGAGCCCTGAGCGCCTGTGGTGCGCTCGAGCGTGGGGTCGTGAAACACGAGCAAGCGGCCGCTCTCGTGACACCAGATGTCGATCTCGACGCCATCAGCCCCTTGCTCCAACGCCGCCTCGATGCCTGCGATGGTGTTCTCGGGCCACGCGGCCATCGCTCCACGATGGCCGACGATTTTGACCTCTCGCTCTCTCATCTTTCATCCTCCAGGCATGAAGCTCGCGTGTTCGTGAGTGAGCAGATTAACCCGAAGACCTCCTGCTTCAAAAGAGGTTCGCTTCCTCGACCGCCCGGAACCCGGGCGGAGGACTGCTATTTTGCTCGCCAAACGCGAGGTGTGGAAACCCCGAACAAACAAAAGGGCATTTTTTTGCCCTTTTGATCTTGATCGCGAAAGAGAGAACCGCTACAAATAACTCCATTGAGGCAATTTTGTGCCCTTTTTAACCTTCGAGGAGTTTGCGATGAAGACGAACGCAAGGATAGGAATCTGGGGAGTCGCCTTGGCCACGCTCACGCTCGCGGCATGCGTGGAACAACAGCCCACCGAGCCGCCAACCTCTCCAGAAGAGGTCACGCTCGTCGACGAGTGGTGCGTTGATGCGATGTGTGAACCTGTCGTGATGGAAGAAGAGGACACTCCCGAGCCTACGGAGCCCGTCGAACCCGAGGAGCCCGAAGAACCTGTCGAGCCCGTCGAACCCGAGGAGCCCGTGATGCCTACAGAGCCTGTGCCTGTAGAGCCCACGCCAGAAGAACGTCCCAACTTTATCGACCCACCAGATGTCGATCGACGTATCACGTTGGTCGAGACGCACAGCAGCTACACATGCGCCGTGCTCGATGACGAGGTCACCTGTTGGGGGTACAACTTCGCGGGGCAGGCTCAACCTCCCGAGGGCACATACGCAGAGCACCTGACCCTCGCGCATGACTTCGCCTGCGCGGCTTCTCGGGCCAGCGGGATCGTTTGTTGGGGCGATGGCGCGCATCGCGTGCAATCGATCATCGACGACCACACGATCTTCACGCGCCACACCATCTCGGCGTTTGACTCCTCGGCACGCGGCGCGCTCTGTTACAATGCGGATTATGGTGGCTTCACTGGCCAGATCACCTGCGGCGACCACGAGAAGCAATGGCGGGTCGGCACGACGAACGGGTTTGGCGTGAGCGTCGATCACCTCAACACCAGAACCTCTCTCCCGATCGCTTGCCACATCGAACAGAAAAGCGACACCTCGACCTTTCCCTACGATTACAGCTACCACTGCACGGTCGAAGGAGAGAGTTGGGAGATCCCGGTGCCAACCAGCGACGCGGAATACTTACTGCGCCCGCAGATCAAGGTCGATGGGCTCGAGCAGACGATCACGATTCTCGACCATACAGGGGCCGTGCACTGGTTCTCGTTCGATTGGAGCTGGACTCGCAGCAACTCGGGGATTCAACTCGACTTCCGCCCGATCGAGGTCACCTGGGAGTACAACGACTTCTCAACTCATGCTCACGCGAAGCTGCTCACCCCAAACTGTGTCTGGGATGGATACGCGACGTACTGCCGTTCTCCAGAGAACGAGCTCAAGTACATCTTCCGCCACTCCGTGCTGTTTATGGCGGGGCACAGGACGAGCAGGGAGAACCTCCATGTTTGCTTCCCTGAGGGCGAATTCGACGAAGCCTACAATACCTATAACCCTGCCAGGGTGATGTGCCTCGACCTCAGCCTCCTGGACCTCTATCACTCTTCCTTCTGAAAGGAGCGCGACCTCGAGAGATGGCATACACACGAACAGCGCCGGTTTGTCTCATGGAGATGAACCGGCGCTGTTCGTCGGTGCCGAGAATCAGTATCCTGCCTTGCAAGGATTCCCTTTTTCTTATCGACGAGGTTTCACGTGACCCCACGCAACGCTCTGTATGCCCTTTGTCTGATCACTGCGCTCGCTCTCTTTGGGTGCAAAACGCCCAAGGCAGACAATGGAGGAGAGACTCCACCATCCGAGACGAGCGCCACGACACCCG
This sequence comes from Myxococcota bacterium, assembly GCA_036155555.1. GTDB lineage: Bacteria > Myxococcota_A > Bradymonadia > Bradymonadales > Bradymonadaceae > JAYZVO01. Next base: position 33,034 of record JAYZVO010000188.1, on the reverse strand, counting down.
CTCAGGAAGCTCCCGAGAGTCAACCCGCCGCCAAGACAGAGCTCCCCCCTTGCGAGCCCGACAATGACGGCTGTCGCGAAGAGCGCCTCGGCGCAGAATCACTCGGGTGGATCACGCCGGATGTCTCCGTGGCCACGATCAAGGAGAAGCTCGGTGAGCCCTCCAAGAAGGAAGAGCGCGTATTGATGGAGGCGACTGGTGATCACGTCGAGACGTGGACCTGGGAATCGGCAGGCGTCCAGCTCGAAATGACAGCACCTGACATGACCGCGCCGGTCAACGATCACATCGCCGTGACCGTCTTCCCACCCTTTAAAGGCAAGACCTCACGCGGCGTCGGGCTCGGCAGCACGGAGGCCGACGTCGTGGCCGCCTACAAGGAGATCATCGACCCATCCTCTCGCCCTGGCGAGTTGATTATCGCGGGGAGTGTGTATGGTGGCGCCTTCTTCAGGTTGGAAGATGGCGTCGTCACATCGATCTTTATCGGCGCCGGAGCTGAATAAACACCTCCTGGGTTAGCCGCTCCGAAACAGGAGCGGCGCGCGAGCCTCACCAAGAGAAAGAGCCTCACCTTGGCGTCTTCTGACACCGAGGGAGGCTCTTTCTCTGGAACCTGACGCGTGACCCTGACTACTCAGGGTTTATCCGCGATCACCTGCACCCAGTAGTGCTTGTACATCGACATTTCGCCGTTGGTGTATCCGACGCCGATCTGGTCGAACTTCGGATCGAGCATGTGCACGCAGGAGCCTTCCTTGTCGAGCCATGCCTCCATCTGGAGCGCGCTCGTCGCGCGCCCGGCGCCAACATCCTGACCGACAGACGCGTAAGAATAACCCGTCGCCTGGACCCTGTCTCCGACACGCTCACCCTCTGGAGACGCGGACCCGAAGTAGTCGCGCTTCATCATATCGAGCGCGTGGCAACGCGCCGCCTGGCGAAGCTCCGGTGATACGGTCAGAGATGCGGACCCGGCCGGGTAACTCGTCGCGCCGCATGTCCCGCCCATGGCGCGGTTCATGTTGACGGCGGCCACGATCTCGTCCTCGAGCGCGGTCCAGGCTGTGGGCCAGGTCGAGGGCTTGGTGCAGTCGATGCTGTCGATGGTGCAGTCAGGATCATCGCCGATCTGGCAACCTCCAGGGCAGCAATCATCAGCGGGACCGCAGGTCGAGATCACCTCGACGTTGTTGCAGACGACATCACACATCATCGCCGATCCAGAGATCGTGTCCATGGTGCACGCGTTGTTGTCATCGCAATCGGCCGAGCAATCACCATCGCAGGTCTCGCCATCCTCGATCATCCCGTTGCCGCATTCTGGCTCGGGCGGAGACCCCATGTCCTCGGGTATCCCCATATCCTCCGGCGTCGTCGAGCCCATGTCATCGTCCATCATGCCCATGTCACCCGCCGGTGGCGAGGTGTTGTTCATGTCAAACATGGGAGGTGGAGGGCTGGTAAAGTTGTTCGGGGTCGTGGGCGTGGTGCTGTTCCCGGTGGTCATCATGTTGTTCGCCGGGGTCGTCATCATGGAGTTGTTCCCAGACGTGGTGTTGTTCCCAGACGATGCGTTGTTCTGACCCCCAGGCGACGCAGGCTCGGAGTCGCCTGAACACCCTGACATCGCGAGCGTCGCGAGCGCGAGCGCGATGAGTCCTCTCTCTATTGCGAGCTTGTATTGCATCGATGGATTCCTTCAACAGATGGCGATCACACACATATTGTCGCTCTCGGTAGCAGCGGATCGCGTGAGCAAGAAAAGAGAAAACCTGAGAGCTTCTCACAGTCTCTCAGGTTTCAACCCTCCACGTCAATTTACCCGCTCAACGCTTGCGACCGAGCGAGATGTAAGAGAACGCGTAACACATCTCCTCGTCCGTGCGCTCGCCATAGCCGACTGGTACAGGCGGCATATGCACGAGGTCCGGGTTCGAGACGGAGTTGTTCCACGTGCAGGTCAACCGGATCGGCGTGTTGCCCGTGATGTAAACCGGCTCCTTGAACATGTAGGTCAGCTGGTTGTTGAAGTCGTAGCGATCGCCATCGAGCAAGCACTCCTCTTCACCCTCCTGGCCAAAGTCCATCGCGTAGGCTTTCCCCAAAACGTGCATGTGCGGGAAGACCCCCCACAGCGTCACTGGGACAGGGAGCGAGATCTCGGCCGTCTCCGAGTAGTCTTCCTCGTTTGGTGGGATCTGGAAGTCGAACTTGCCGAGCGGCGCCATCAAGATCTTGTTGCGCACATCATCGGCGATCTCCATCGCGTAACCCGAGTTGTCCGACAAACCATCCGTCTCGCCGCCGCTCGAGTAGTAGTGCATTTGCAAGACGAACACGTCGTCTGCCTTGATCTCGAGCCCGGCGTCCTCGAACACCACGGGGTCCATCCCCGGAGCCCACGCGCCGATGATTCCTCCACCATCGCCAAAATCACCCAGCGCGCCCATGTCGTCAATGCAATCCTTGCCGCTCGCCATCGCCACGCCTGGATCGAGCTTGTCACGGCTGGTCTTTGCCAGGACGACGTGGTGCACGATCTCTGGACGATCCACGATCGGGTGCATCGCGGTGATGTAGAAGTTGGCGTCACGCCCATGCTCGAGCGCGAAGCAACGGTACTCGTTGTTCGCGTTGTCCATGTCCTGGTAGGTCGGCGTGTAAGGCTCTGGCAACCTCAGCTCGAGGTCCGGCTCCTCGATCGTCGCATAGGTCGGAGGGCCCGCCGAGACGCCATCATCCTCACCGATCACCTTGCCCCCTGCGATCCAATCCGCGAGCATCTGCTTGGCCTCTGGCGTGACGACCATGCGCTCGGAGTTGTGATAATCCACGCAGGAAGGAACGGCCACTGGCGGTGGCATGCGCCCGCTGCCGATGGCATCGGCGATAAGATCCGAGAGCGCCGTGACATTCTCGGGCGTCGTGAAGTCGAGCGGACCCTGGCCACCGTTGTAGTGACAACGCGTACAATATTGCGACAACATCGGCTTGATATCAGCGTGGTAGGTCAGCTCGCCGGTGCTCGTATTGTTTGGCGGCGTGGTCTGATTGTTGGCCGGAGTCGTCTGGTTATTTGCTGGCGTCGTCTGATTGTTCGCTGGCGTCGTCTGGTTGTTGGCCACCGAGGTCTGGTTGTTCGCGCTGGTGCTGTTATTGACCTGCGCGCTGTTGTTGCTCGTGTTGTTCGCGCTGTTGTTGCTCGAGCTTGGCTCGGGCTCCTCGCCACACGCGATCAATCCCATCATGACAAGGCTCGAGGCGCAAACACGCCACGCCAGCAAATTCGTCGACTTCATCATCGCTCGCTCCGAGGGCCGCGACAGCAAGCCCTTTGCATAAGTTCCTGACGTGCTCACCGCATACCCACGGTTCGCGACGGTACAATTATGGCATTTCCCCATGCAACGTATGATGGGGAGGAGCGCGTTGTTTTTCAACTCTTTTACGCACCACCACGGTGATGTTGTGAAGATCGGTTTTGGCACTTCGAGATATGCAATGGTCACTCACTGCACGATCGAAGGCTCCCGACGCGAACCGATAAACTCGATTCGCTGCACGAGCTTCCCCACAGGCAAAGCGCGAGCAAAGCAAGCTCGGATCAAACGCGGATCAAAACGGGAAGAAGTATGGGGTAAGCAAGATGATCAGGACTCCACAGACCACGTTCATCGGGACGCCGATGCGGAGGAAGTCCTGGAAAGTATAGCCGCCCGCGCCATAAACCATGAGGTTGGTCTGGTAGCCAAACGGCGTGGCGAAGCTCGCAGACGCCGCCATCATCGTCGCGATCACAAAGGGCATCGGGTTCGCGCCAAGAACACTCGCCGAGGTCAACGCGAAGGGGAGCACCAGCACGGCCGCAGCGTTGTTGGTGATAAACTGCGTCAAGATCGAGGTGACAGTGTAGACGAGCGCGAGCGTCAGCCACGGACTGCCAGCGCCGAGCCCCACAATCGCGGAGGCCGCCGCCTCTGCGACGCCCGCTTGACGCAGCGCCTCGCCGAGGCCGATCGCCGCAGCGATCGTGACGATCACGCGCCGATCCACGCTGGCGAGCGCTTGCTTGAAGGTCAGCAACCCCACGCCGACCATCGCGAGGGCCGCCGCGAGCGCGGCCTCGAAGATGCTGAGCACGCCGGTCGCCGCGGCCAGGACCATCCCCACCACGATCGCGCCACCCATGTAACGCTTGCTCCAGTGCCCCATCTCCTCGCGCGCCGTCGACAGAATCACGAAGTCCTGACCCAACGCTCGCTCGGCGAAGGTCTCGCCGACTTCGACGAGCAACCTGTCGCCGACCTCGAGCATCCATCGGCGGTGGTTGTCGGGCTCGATGATCTTGCCCTCACGCGCGATGGCGAGCACGGCGCCATCGTAGAGCCCGCGAAAGCTACCGTTCCCGATCCCCTTGCCGACAAGGGGGCAATGGCGCGTCAGCACCAGCTCGACCGTTTGCCCGGGCTCGAGGCCCATCTCCGGCGAGAAGGTCTGCGCTGCGTCGATACTCATCCCCTCGAGGTCGCAAAGCGTGACGAGGGAGCGCGCGCGACCAGCGAAGATGAGCTCGTCGCCACCGCGCAGACGCACGCTGCGCGATGGCGCCGGGATAATATCTCCCGCGCGGCGGATCTCGACAGGATAGAGACCCACCGACGCGGCCGCTTCGATCTGGTCGAGGCGCAAATTCTCGAGCACCCCACCCTCGTCCACTCTGGCGAGCAACGTCAGGTTATCGTAAGCGGGGAAGCCCTCTTGTTCCGGTTCGTGGTGTGGGAGCAAAATAGGCGCGAGCACGAAGAGCACGAGCATCCCCACCGCAGCCACCGCGAGCGCGAGCGGCGTCGGCGTGAAGAGGCCGAGCTCGATCTTTGCCATGTCCGTCGCCATCCCGGCGATGAGCAGGTTGGTACTCGTCCCCATGAGCGTGCACGTTCCTCCGAGGATCGCCGAGAAGCTCAAGGGGATAAGCAGCTTCGAGGCTGGCTTTCCATGCGCCTGCGCCCATCGCTTGATCTCGGGCACGAGCATGGCAACCACGGCCGTGTTGTTCAAAAACCCAGACGCCCCAAACACCGGCAGGCATAACCTCGCGAGGATTCCACGAGAACCCTGGCTGCCACCGAGCGTGCGCTCGACAAGCCAGCGCAACCCCCCATGGCGCGTGAGCCCCTCGGAGATGATAAAGAGCAGCGCGACCGTCGCCATCCCCACATTGGCAAAGCCACTCAGCGCAGCCTGCGCCGAGACCGCGCCCGTCAACACGAGCACCCCGAGCGCGGAGAGCAAGACGTACTCGGCGGCTGTCTTCCCGCGCAAAAGGAGCACGATCACGGCCCCCAGCACCAGCAAGCAAATCCACCCCTGTATCGTCAACGCTCCCAACACCCTGACCACTCCCCGAAAAAATCACTCGCCGCCAAAGACCCTCGATCCATCAGCAATCGCGCTTCGCGATCAATTCCTACTAAACATATAGGAATTGATCTTTTTATCAAACGAAATTGCCATGACCGCTCCAAAGGCGCGCGAATCGTTGCATATCATGTACGCGCCAGAGAAGAAAATCGCGCGGCCCCTCATAAAGAGGAACCGCGCGATTTCACGAAAACAACGCTGAGGCGCTCCGCGCGCAACCCCAGCCCGCGAAAAATGGCCCGGCCTGGGTGGCTTCATGCACCAGGTCGGGCCATTTTTCGCGGGCTGGGGTTGCGGTGCGCGACCTCCGCTTTGGCGTCAGTTCAAAAGCTCTCGTAACAAGGGGCATTGGCCGGACACGCGCTCTTCAGCGGAGTTCTCCCGATCGGTACCCGCTCGATCTTCCCCTCGAGCTTGTAAACCGAACCCTGCGCATCCGTCCCGGAGTTCGTCGGCTCACCGGTCACGTGCGCGGTCAACACCTGCTCTCCGCAAAGCCAGAAGCCACGGCGACCGCCAGGGAAACCTCCGTTCGCTCCCTGAACCGTCGGGTAGAGCTTGCAGAAATAATCATCCCCGCAATCCCACTCCGCTTTCTGCGCTGCGGTGATCGGCGCCGCCGAATCGAACTGCGTGGAGACGCCGCCGACGTGCAAACCGCTCGTGCAAACCACCGAGCAATCATTCCCGCTGTAGTTATCATTGCACGAGCAGATCAACCTGCCGTAATCCCCCGCGTTCGCGCCCGTGAGCAAACCACCGCTCGGGCTCTGGTTGCCTCCCGAGCCGTTGGAGTTGTTGGGAGAACCACCACAGTAGTTCGAGAAGCCGAAGCCATCGGTCCCCTCGGACTCATCGACGCACCCTCGGATGTAGCTCCCATTGCTCCACGCCAGAGAGGCCGAGTCCGAGCTGCGAAGGTAACGCACGTTCGCGAAGCCGACCTGATCATTACTCAGCATGCTGCTCGCACGCCTCTGACATGTGAATTTCGGCGCCCTCGGCTGCGCGATCACCCCCAACACAGGATCACTCGTCGGAACCTTGGGCACGGACTCCTGGCAGTTCGCATCCATCGGGTTGCACATCTGATCCGCATCGCACCCATTGGCGGTAAACTGAGGTGAACCGACGCCCCCCTCATACACATTGCTGATCGAAACCTTGTGGTACTCGTTCGCGGCGACCACGCCTGACTGGAAGCTCACGCATTGGAACTGGCTATGGTGTGTCATCCCGAGCCAGGAATCACTGGAGAGCGGGAGCATGTTCGCCGCATCGAGCGCGCAGAGATCGTGATCCGGGATCACGTCCAGATCGGCGCCATCCGAACCTGTCGCGAGTATGGAGAGATCCTCGAGCTGGCAGGCCCCCGTCATCGCGTCACAGTGATAATTTGCGAAGTCAAACCCTGGCCGCCCCTCGGCGGCGCCGTCGAAGTCGCCGCGACGACTGCGCGTGCATTGGTCCCAATAAAACCCATCGCGAGGGTTTTCGTAGCGCAGTGGGAAGTCATCATCACAACGCGAGCGCTCCTCGATGACATAGATCCCTGGCTCGTTCGCCAGACTCGGCGGGCGATAATACGCGGTGTGAAGCTCGACGAAGTTGGCGAAGGCGCGGAAGAAATACTCCTCGTCTGTCGCCGCAGGATCTCCCAGATCTCCCTTCTTCAGCGGCTGCGCCTCGGTCAAATCTGGCACGCCGTTGTCGTTGTAATCCGCGCTGGCGTTAATGCATGCCTTGGTCATCGGGTTCACCTCGCTGGCGCGCAGGAGGCGCGATCCATAACTCGGGAACTCGGGCTGGCTGGACATCTTTTGATCGTCGTCGATCGTGTCTGGCTCGTACAAAATCACGGTCGCGCGATCTTGCTGAGTGGCGCACTCGGGAGGAGGCCCCACGGAAGGATTCCAATCGTAGAAGAGCCCATTGCAGAGCGCGACGTCGCGACGCTGGCCATATTCGTTGACGAGTCGAACACGGTCGACCTCGCGCAGTTGGCAGCGGAAGTTCCCCAGCTGTGACTGATCCTGAACATTGAGCGCGTTCCCGTAAGTCGTCCTGGCTTGCTGGTTGATCCAACCATCCCTGTCCAGGTCGCACTCGAGCGCGCTCGAGGAACCTCCGAGCTGGTAGTAGAACCCATCACGCGTCTCGCACAGGCAATCCCCGGCGATGTTCTTGATCGGCCACACCCTCCCCGTCGCCCCTGGCACGGTCAGGCAGTTCAGATTGCATGACGAGCATGTGTTCCCGGCAGATGTGCGCGCCTCCCCGCTCTCACATTCGCTCTCGAAGCAGCGCGCGCTCGTCCCATCGGAGTGGTACGAGCAAAAAACATCGTCAGCGCAAGCGCACGTCTGAGTCGTGCCGCCGTTGCCATCTGGCACAGAGATCATCGCGGGGAAGTTCTCACCGTCCGCGCACTGCACCGCGCAAGCCTCGCACTGCCCGGACTCCTCGTTAAACGCCTCGCCATCCATGCATGTGTTTGCGCAGGATGGCGCGCTGCCATCCTGTGGATAGAAGCAGAACTCCCCATCCCCGCAGATCGAGTTGCCGCAGAAGACGATCTCGACGCACTTGTTCGAGTCGAGGTCAAAGTAGCGCCCATCACTACACTCGCCGCAGTAGGCCCCCTGCGCATCGCTCACGCATTGCTGGAAGCGTCCATCACAAACGGTGCGGATGCTGTTCGGATCAGCCGGTGAGCAGTTCGCCGCGGCATCACGCACGCAGCTCGTCACGCCATTTTGATCCGTCTCCTCGACAAACCCCGGCACACACACGCCGCATGCAGCATCCTGTTGTGGGGTCGCCGCAGGCACGCAATCGCGGTTGGAGGATGGGCACGAGAGCGTCGCGCACGTGTCCACGCAAGCAACCCCTCCGGTCGTATCCACACAAGCCTTGCTCATCATTTCGCACGCGATGGCCGCCTCGGTCGGATCACCCGCTTCGTCGAGGCAACGATCGGGCGTCGCGGCAACACATGACCCGGTGCCCGCGTCGAAGGTGTACCCCTCGATGCACTGATCCTCGAGGCAAACCGCGTCCTCGAGCGAGTCATCGCAAACAAAGTTCCCGCAGCCAAGATCTGCGCAGGTCAACACAGGTCTACACTCGAAGTCCTCCTGATCGCAGACCAATCCTTGCGCACACACGCTCGACTCTGTGCAGCCGCATGTCTCGGGGCGATCACTCTCGGGGCACGCCTGACAAACAGTCTGAGCGTCGCAGTAATTATCACCCTCGCAAACATCTCCTGGCGCGCATTCGCAACCTGGAACATCGCTCGAGCACTCCTGGCAGACGCCCATCCCATCGCAATAGTCACCCCCGCTCGTGCAGCTCCCGTTGTCGCAAGGGCACCCCGTCGCGCCATCCGTGCAAGGATCTGGGACGCAAACCTCGGACTGGCACACCAGGCCATCTCCGCAAGCGCCAGCATCACAAGGACATCCCTCGACGCCTGGCTCGCACGCGACGCAAAGGTTGTTCTCCTCGTCACACTGGTTTCCAGCCTTGCAGGTGCCATTGTTGCGACAGACGCAATCGAGATCGCCTCGATCACACATCACGCACACATCCGCGATGCACTCGCTCGAGGCACACATCCCCTGGTCATCACAGGCGCAACCTGGCGTCCCAGGTTCGCAGGCGCCACACACACCCTCTTTGCAAAAACCATTCGCCTCGCCATAGGCGGTGTCCGCGGCGCACTCGGCGTCCTGTTCACACGCGACACACGCGCCGTCGACGCACAGCTTCCCGGCGTCCTCGTCGACACACTCCGCCGAGCTCTGGCAGGCGACGATGGGTGGCGAGGTGGAGTTGCTCGTGTCGGGCGGCGTCTCGTTACACGACGAGCACGCGCCCATGGGCAGCAGCAGGCAAAGCAAGAAGAGCTTCGCGATATCGATAGACTTTGGCGGCATAGAGCGCACTCCTGAGCCCGCGGGCGCGCTCGCCGCGAGGCGACGCGCTCGCGCCAAGCTCGAATCAATAGACGGTGAAGTCAGTGTAGTAGACGTAGAGCTTGATGTCGGTCAGCGCGTTGAGGTCGATGTCCTTGTTCACCTCTTCGTCGCGCTGGTTGATGATCAACTCCCAGTTGTTGTTCACCACGGGGCGGTCGCGCAAACGATGCGAGCGATAGACCTCGGGGGATTGCGCGAACTCGCGCGTGGAGTTGAAGAACGGGTTCAAGACCGCGGTGCGTTCGGGGAAGCGGTAGAACTTTCGCTCGTCATCCACGCTGTGGATCGTGCTCGTGCCGCTCTGACGAAGGTACAACCTGCCCAGATAATCCCCGTTGGCGTTCCCCTCGATGTTGGCCTCGATGTAGAGGACCTTGTGGTTGCGCGTCAGCGGGCTCAGGCGCTCGATGTTGGTCGAGAACGGGACGGTGATGTAGCCATCCTTGTTGAGCATCTTGGCGTCGAGCAGCTCTGCGCGCATCATCCTGGCGCGCGCGTCGATCCCGAGCGGCGCCCCATCGCGAGCAACGCGAGGAATGCGCAAGATGTCATCGCGCAACGACAACAGCTCCACGCGCACATCCGGGTTGCCAAACGTCTCCTCGAACGCGGTGAACGCGTTGCGAAGCTCGAAGATGTAATTCTCGAGGTTGTAATCGCCAGCAGAGACCATCCTGATGAGGAAGAGCTGCTCGCGCGCGGCGTAGGATTGGGAGGTGTAGTACTCGTAGACGAGCGTCAGGCGATAAGCCTCGCGCAGCGCATCTTCGAAGGCGATCTCGGCGTTGATCACCGAATCATTTCGATAAATGCGCACGTTGGGATCGTTCTTCGCGACCTCGACGTTGATGGAGAGTTCGAGCGCCTCTTGCTGCTCGAGTTCGATCCTCTTGGCCTTCTGCCTCAGGCGCCCGACCTCGGAGACGAGCTGGTTCGTGCGCTCGATGCTGGCGAGCATGGAGATCTCGAGGCTACGCAGATCGAGCAACATCGACTGCGTCTGCGCGTTCAGGCTGACCTCGGACATGTCGCATTGCTTGTCGAGCTTCCACCTCCCAAGGTCTTTCTTGACCTCGTGTTGCTGCTCTCGGAGCTTGCGCGCGCGATCCTGAACTATCTTTGTCAGGATGATCTCGGACGCCGTGGTGATCGCGGTGACGGCCGCCGCCGCCGCTCCCGTGGCGCACTCGACGGTGTTTTCACACTGACCGAATTCACCCATCACCGAGACGATATCCGTCGCGCGTTGCGCCGCCTCCAACGTCTCGCGCGTGCGGATCATATCCTCGCTCAATTTGAACGCGGTGTCCTGGACGGTGTACTCGTACTCGAGCACCTCCACTTGCAAATCGCAGAGCTGCGCGACCTCCTCCTTCTTGATCCTGACGCGCTCGTGCAGGTTCTGCATTTGCGTGATCACGCCTTGAAGCTCGAGGCCCGCGAGGTCGATCTGACCGAACACCTGATAGATCTGCCCATTGCCCGCGAAGCCGCACGGTGAGCCGATCGCAGCGAGCGTCTCGTCATGATAGGCGTACGCTTCGATGGCTGGATAAACCTTCCCATCGATCTGCGAGACGAAGGTCCCGCAGATCTCGGCGAGTTGGTTTTCATAGGTGCGATTGAGCCGGGTGAGTTCTGCCTGGAAGCGAGCCTCGTCGGTGTCGAACTGGCGCGTCTGAGAGAGCGCGATCCCCTCGCGCTGCCTCGCCACATCGAGCTTCGAGAGCGCCGTCGTCAGGATCTGCTCGAACGCGTTCACGTCCACCCCACCAGACGTCTTGAGCGCCGGGAACGGGATGTAATCAGGAGCATAGCCAAAGACGTTAAGGTCCTCGTCGATCGAGCTGTAGACATTCGAGAGGTCGAGCAGCGCCATGCGATAGCGCCGCTGGGCGCGCTCGAGCTCGACGACGATCTCGGCGCTCTTCGAACCGTTCGCCAACCTCGAGAGCCGCGAGATCAGGTTCGAGAGCGCGATCGACTCGAGGTATGTCGCCGTGTAAGCCCGCAACGCCACACGACGCGCCAGCTCTGGCCTGTTAAAGCTCTGGTAACGCCTGGCGATCTCGGCCTGTGCGCGAGAGCGTTGCGTCGACGCCCGAATCAATCGATCGAAGTAGAGCGTCACCGTCTCGTTCGAGAGGTAGTTGCGCGCTGTCGTCGTCGACTCTCCGCTCTCGATCACGGCAGCGAGCGCGTCGCTCATCTTGTAGAAGTGATCCAGCGCCAGCGAGTAATACTGCACCGCCTGATGCAAGCGATACATCTCGAAGCCCGAGATGCCCGAGAGCGAGAGACCGCCGCTCTCGAAGTCCTCCCCCTGGAAGCCGACGACCGCATTCGACGCCAGATCAAACCTCGACTCGAACGCCGAGGTGAACGCCTCGTCTCCGAGCATGATCACCAACTCGGCGTACAACCGCTCGAAGCCATCTCTCCGCGTGGGCAATCCACCGAGCGGGTTGGCCTCTGTTGCCGCCGCGAAGTTCTCCTCGAGATACGAGAACAACTCCGCGGAGCTCTCGTCCTGAGGATCGGAGTAGTAGTCGCGGTGGAGCGCCACGAGGCAATCGACGCGCTCGCGCAGCTCCTCGATCTTCTCGGGATCATAGCAATAGGGGGACGTGGTCGAGAACGGCTCGCAGATATCAGGCGTAAACCCGAGCGAGGTTTGCGAGCGGTTCACGAACTGCGTCTTGTAGCGGAAGGCATCCGAGATCTCGGCGCGCAATCCTCCAAAGAAAACATCGCTCGCGCCCTTGGTATAGAACGTCTTCCCGTGGCGACGGTCAAAGGGGTTCTCATCACAATTGTTCTGATTCCCCGAGCAGGTCCACACGGGCTCGAGCTGAGTGACCACCGAGCCGCTGTTTACCCACTGCTGGAGCGCTGGCGCGCAGGTCCCCTGCGCCTGACAGGGGTGAGTCCTGAGGTAGTTGCTTTGGGAGGCGGGCGCGGTGAAGAAGATCACATCGCTCGTGAGCGGGCACGCGATGCGCACATCCTGATGCCTCCACCCACAATCCGCGATGTCTGTTCCCAGCGCGCACGCCGTCGAGGCCGCGTTCGCGCCCCCATCCTCGCAAACCCCATTGATTTTCGAGCCGTTCGCGCCACACGAGTTGTCATTGGCGATGCCTCCATTGTCTCCCCAACATGCGGTGTTGTCCGGGCCACCATCGATCATGCCGGTCTGAACGCAGATGTAGTGCACGACCTCGGCGCTCCCGCTCGTGCAGAAGCTCGGTGGGCTGATTGAACCTCCCGCGCTCGACGCGCTCCCATCGATGAGGCGATCGATCACTTCGGCGCGCGTGGCAGCCGTGGCGAGGTTCGCGTTTGGCATCGCGATCTTGGAGAGGATGTTGTCCGAGCACTCGAGCGTGTTCGCGACCGGCATCGACGAGAGCTCGGGGGATGCGTTCCCATCATAAGGATCGGGGATTCCATCTCCATCCGAGTCCTCCTCCACGTCGATGCTCACCGGGCGGCGCTCGAGCACCATGTAGCCATAGGCGACCAGATCCTCGCCGCCGATAAACGATGGGTAGCGCTCCCGAAAGAGCACGAAGAGCGTCTGCTGATCGATCATGGCGCCATCGAGCAGCTCCACGCGTCGAGGCAACACGCTGCCATCCGGGAGCGGGTTGGCGCGCGACAGGCTCGCGTTGGCGACCTGATCCTCGGCGGCGATGTCCGAAATCACTGGCATGTAGGAAGGCAACCGGACATCCTCGCACCAACCTCTGGCGAAGTTGCCCGTCACAGGATCTTGAACCGCGTCGCCCAGAAACCCTGGGACCAACCATGGCTCGTCGCGGCGAGCGAAGCCGGACATGCAGTTGCCCACTTCACCGAGGCCATAGCGGCCACCGACGAGCAAGTCGAGCTGGAAGCCATCCTCGTCCTGTGTGCCTTGAATCCCCGTGTCGAGGAAGTTGACGCAGTTCGAGAGGACATCGGGATCGCAGTTTGCGGTGTTGCTCGGATCAGCCTCGAAGCTGACCTCGACCTGGGGACTCCCCGCGTAGTGAAGCGCGAGCTCCGAGACAACGCGCCCCACGAGCTTCTCGCGCGCGGAGTCATCGGGGACGAACAGGTTGAGCGCCATCGGAAACTCGGTCGCGCCTGAAGGAATCGGCGTCGCGTCGAGATCGGAGACATACACCTTGAGACCAGCGCCCGTATCATTGCCGCCCGAATACAGGTAGCAAGCGTCCGCGAAGGTGCACGCCTGCTCGACGTTGGGGAACGCCCACTGGCTCGTCTCGGTCGCTGCGAGGACCGCCTGGAACTCCTCCCAACCTCCGTTGAGTTTCCCTGTTCGGAATGCTCCCCATCGCTGGATCAGGCCGTTTGTCACGGGGAGATCATTGGGGATACCGCTGCGCGCGATGACCGCGTCGCGATCGCGACCGAGCCAGCCGGTCTTCATCACGCCCCCTTCCATCCTGTTGTCGATGCCGCTCTCCTCGAAGTTGGCAAAGTAGACCATCTTACCCGCCCAGCGCCCCTCGGGCTGCTCGACGTAAGAGAGCTGGAGCGTGTCGAGCCCGAGCTCGCTGTCGATGCGGATGGTCCCGCGCCAACGCACCGCGTCGATGGAGCCTGCGGGCTGCCTGATCGTCACCAGCGGGCATCGATCTCCTGGCGAGGGTGCTGCTACGTTGGGGTCCGCATCTGATGCGGCCTGCGCGCGATCGAACGCGGTTCGCGTCAAGCACTGGGGCGTGGCGCGAACCGTCAGCGTGTTGGCGCCCGTGAGCTGCCCCGCCTCGCCCATCTCGATCCACCAGAGCGGGCAGGCGCCCCCCGAGCACGTCCCATCCGGGAGGTCGACCAGTCGCACCGCGTCGATGCTACCATCGCGCAAGAACACCGAGTGCTCTCGCTTCTCGATGTGAAAGTCGACAAACTTCGCCGTGTCGTTGACCAGCTCGAAGGTTTGCTCGCCACGCGTGTTCGAGAACGCGATCCTGTCCACGCTCACGCCCGCTTGCCCCTCGGGAGGGAGCGGTCGAGTGACAGGCTCACTCGCGCCAGCTGACATACAGAAACCGTTTTGGCCATCCGTCGATTCACAACGCTCGCGCTCCCCGCAGCTGCTCTGTGACAGGGAACAAGGTTGGCGACACACCTTGCGATGGCACGTCTTCCCATCGCTGCATTCGCTGTTGGAGTCGCACTCCGAGTAACAATGGCCCTGGATACAAATCTGGAAGTCGGCGCAGTTGCCATCCTTGTAGCAAACATCGCGCTCGCCACCTGGCGCTTCACAGCTCCCATCCATGCACACGAGGCCATCGAGACACCCTGGGAACAACCCCTCCGGGCTGCACTCGATCACGCTGCCATCTTCCTTGACGAGATCACTCTCACACGGCGTGAAGCAGCTCGGGTCGGTGGGGACGCGGCGCGCGTGGACGGTCTCGTCCCCGGCGCAGATCCCCTGGTTGCAGGTCAAGCCAGGACCACACGTATCGTCATCCTGGCACTGACACCCTTGCGTCCCGAGCGTGCAGCGGATGCACACCGAAGGGCTCACCGAGTTATCGCAGCGGTTGTTTCGGTTGCATGTCCCATCCTCCTTGCATGGCCCCGAGGTCTTGCCCCGGTTGTCCACACAAACCGCGCCACCCTCGCACGCGAGGCCCACGTTGCAGCCTCCGCCAAGGCAAGCGCAGTTGAGCGAACCAGGGATACAATCATCCAAAGTGCACACGCCGCTCACACAGCTGGCGCCTTCCTGAGCGCAGGTGGTCCCGCCGATGCAAGCGCACCCGGCTTGACCGGGCGCGCACGAAGGTTGTTGGCAGAGCCCCTCGACACACTCGAGCAAATCCCCGCCAGTTGACTCGCCGCACTCGCCATCGCGGCAAGCGCAACCTTCCAAACCGGCCTCACAGCCAGCTTGCTGACAGAGCCCCCCGGCGCAAGCAAGGTCTCCCACGCAACTTTGATCTTCGAGGCAACCACAACCTTCATTGCCAGGCGTGCAATCGATGGGAGCGCACGCCTCGGCTGTCAAATCGCACGCCAGCCCCGCTTCACATCCAAAGCTCGCGCTGCAAGCGCACCCGGCTTGACCGGGTGCGCAATCGAGTACCTCGCATTTGTTTTTGACGCAGGCAGCGCCCGCATCACAGGTGCGATCGAGGTTACAGCCACAACCTTCGGCGCCGATCTCGCAGCCGGGCAGCTCGCAACGCTCGATGCCACTCGAGGAAGAGCACTCGAGACCTGAAGAGCAAGCGCCCTGGTCACAAGCGCATCCAAGCTCGCCAGGCTCACAGGCGGGGAGTTCGCAAACTCCTGTGGCGCAGGCGAGCTGTTGGCCATCGCCGGACAAACCACAGCTCGTGCCATCGAGGCAACCGCAGTTCTCTGTGCCGAGCGTGCAGCTCGCCTCGCAGGTGTTCGACTTGCAGACAAGACCCGTATCGCAGCCATCGCCTGCGTTGCATTCGCACCCGGCCTGTCCAGGATCACAGTCGTTGCCTCTTCGAGAGCAGGACGACGCGAACACGATAAAGAGCCCGAGCAAGAGCGCCATCATGGTGATGTGGCGACTCGGGAGCGCGGTTGTCGAGAGTGAAGTCGTGTTCATGAGGTCGCTCGGTGGAGACAAATGTTGTTGCTCGGAGGTGGCGTCGATGGAGACGGCGCCTTATTCGAGTGTGACCTGTGCGCCATCGATCGCGGCGCCGTCCGCGCCGTAGCAAGTCGAGGAGGTGATCGCGAAGCCACCGGCATCACCCGTGCTCTGGAGCACGACGGCGCCAGCTGCGATCGGCGCGTCTGACTTGCTGGCGAACGAGATCGCCACCCGAGGCGCGCGGCGCCTGTGCGCGACCTCGACGTCATCTCCACCAGTTGCAGAGAGCACCCTGGCGCTCTGCTCCTCGAGCATCAGATCGCAGGCGCGCGCATCTGCCGAAGAGACCGTCAGCCCGGAAGCCGTCATCCCCACGCACTTTCCGGTGTCACACACGAGCCCCGCGTCACACATGTCCCCTGCCCTGCATGGGCAGTCCGCGGTGCCTTCGGCGCACGGCGAGGTGTTGTTGACCGTGGTCGTGTTGTTGGCGTTGTTGTTTGGCGTGGTGTTGCCTGGAGGGTTGTTGTCATCCTTCCCGCAACCACCGCACGCCGTGAGCGCTACGAGGGAGAGCGAGAGCACCCCGCAACATGCGCGCGTCCATATGTTTCTCATCACTTATCTCTCTTGCTATTTGGCGGTATTTCGAAGTTTTCAAGGGCTCTACGACTGCTCAGTTGCCCGTACCCAAGAGGTTGGTGCCGAAGAGAAGCGTGATAGGAAGAGCCAACCCCGATATCGCCGAGGTGATGCCTGAGATGATGTTGCCAACCTTGGCAATTTCATTTGCCTTCTTGGCTTGCTTGTTGGCTTCTTCGCTTAGCTTGTTGGCTTTTGCACCTAGCTTCTCGCTCTTCTTATTTGCTCTGGCAGTCTCGATGTTCGCCTCAGTTGTCAGATCGTTTGCCTTCTTTCCAATCTTCTCAGAGGCTTTATTCGTGCGCTTGGACTCTTGGTTTCCTTCTTGAGTTAGCTCATTTGCTTTCTGCGAGATTTTTTGATCCGTACTCAGGCTATCTTTTGTAGTTTCTTTTCCACTTTTACCGCCGCCCTTGGATGTTTTTTCTGCTCCTTCTGAGGAAGAGCTAGACGATCCTTTTGACGAACTACTACTTTCATTCTTTTTACTTTTCCCTTTTTTCTTCGGGCAGTTCTCCCCTTTGCACAACCCGAGCGGGTCGACGCTGTTGAGCGGGTTGTTCGAGACGTAAGCGTAGCCGTTAAACTCGGCGTACTTTTCGATCGTCTCTTGCTCGAGGCGCACGAAGAGCGGGTCAAAGGAAACCCAGCGGCCGACGCGAGGATCGAGGTAGCGGAACTGGAAGTGGAGCAGGCCGGTGAGTTGGTCGAGTTCCTGGCCGGTGAAGCCATACTCGTCCACGAAGCCCTCCTCCCAGCGCACGTCACCGAAGGGGTAGTAGGCGCGCTGACCGCGCACATCGCCACCTTCGTCGGTCGCCGCAGTGATCGAGCCGAGGTGATCGGAGTGGAAGAACGCCTTGGCGTCCTCTCCTTCAGCCAACGCTCGCGCAGCGCTCGCCATGAGGACCGAACGCATCGGCACCGCGCTATCACTGCTCGATGCGTAAGCATCGCCTGCGGTGATGGTCCCGTCGCCGTCAGCATCAGGGTAGAACGAACCGGCGAACCCTGGCGTCTCGTGGCGCGCGACGAACTGGCGCTTGAGCCTCGCGTAGCTCACTGCCACGCCATCGCGAACCTTGAAGTCGTTGTAGCCATAGAGCGTGAGGGAGCCATCCTCGACCTTCGCGACGCGACCTTCGTCGACGCCATAGGCATAGGCCGCGCCCTTGCCATCTGCGCGCGTCGTGCCGGTCAGACGCCCCATGTAATCCCACGCCATCTGCGCGTCGCCGTTCGTGGTCATATGCCCCGCGGCGTCGTACGCCATCTTCAGCTCGCCAGCCTCGGTCGCCATGTTCGGACGATCGTCGTAGACATAGGCGCCGATGTGACCGCGGCTCTCTTCGCCAAGGCTCGAGGTCGCCGAGAGCACATTGTCGAGGGTGTCGTAGGTATAGGAGAGGATCTCTTCATTGACCGTACCGACCGAGAGCTGCGAAGTGCCCACGCGATACCAGTCATCGTAGACAAAATCAGCGGCCGTGCTCGGGCGAGCTGCGCGGGTGCCCAGGTCACCGATGTTGAGGATGTTGCCCACGCGATCGCGCGTGTAGTCCCACCCCTCGATGTCCTGACCGCCGCCATCCTTGCTGCGGATCGTGTCGAAGCGCTGTAGCGCGTCGTAGCCGATCTCCATCGTGGCGCCGTTGACAAACGTCAGCGCCTCGAGCAATCCGCGCTCCTCGTAGCTCGCCGAGGTGACATAGCCAGGCATCGCCATCACGCGACCCGCCTTGTCATAGCTGTTCTCGATGATTGTCCCATCGGGGTGTGTCACGCTCGTCAGGCGACCTGCGTTGTCGTAGGCCATCCTCGTGACGAGATCGGTCAGCCCGCCGAAGTCGCGGGCAGCAAATATCTGCTGACCACGGACATCGTAGCCTGCGCGCTCGGTGACCTGAGAGGTCCAGCCATCGCCGAGCGCGATCGTGTAAGTAGCCGTCGCCAGGACACCCGGCGTGTTGGTGCACTCGGTGACCGCGCAGCTCGGATCGAAGTCATAAGCGAGCGTGGCGAGCGTCCCTTCACGGTCCGCCTCGTCCCAACGCTCGACCTTGCGGTTGAGCCCATCGTAGGCCCTGCGCTCGATCGCGCCGCGCGCGTCCTCGATGTGCGTGATGTTCCCGGCGGCATCATAGGTGTAGTTGACGCTGCCGATGTTCGGGTTGGTCACGGTCAGCACGCGACCCTTCAGGTCGCGCACTTGCTCGTGGCGATTGCCCGCAGGATCGATGTAACCCGCCAGGCTGTTGGTGTTGTCATAGAGCAACTGGAAGGTCGCCGATTGCTCGCCACCCTCCCCGTTCAACAAGCGCTCGATGGAGACTGTGCGGCCAATGCCATCCATGCGCATGGTCGTTGGCGTGTTGGCGTGTGGACCATCCGCGCTGGTGTCTTCCTCGTCGTATTGCACCTGCGCGAGCGGCAGGTACTCGGTGCGCGTCGTCGACGCCGTCCCGTAGACCTCTCCATCCGCCTTGGTGATTTCGATCGGGCGGAAGGCCGCGTCGAGCTTTGTCTGCGTGAACCTCACGCCAGCAGGTGGAGCAGTCTCACAGGCAGAGGTCGTGGCGGTGTAAGGTTCGTACTCGCGAACCACCGTCCCCCTCGCGTTGTAGGCTTTAAAGCCCGTCACTAGGTACTCGCCGCTTCCAACCTTGGTGCGCGTCTGGAACATGCGCCCCTTGCCGTCAAAGCAACGGTAAGCCTCCTCGTCGACCTCGCCATTGAGCTGCGAACGGCTCAGGAAAGCGACCCGCGAAGCGGGCGCTTCGAGCTCGTAGACAAACTCCGCGCTCGGTTTCCCAGGATCATCCCCTGGCTTCTCGAGAGAGGTGATCCTGCCGAGGTGATCGTAGGTCACGAGCGTCGAGCGGCGCGCGGTCTCGGGGGTGCCATCGCGAGAGACCATCCAAGAGGTCGCCTCGAGCGTCACTCCCAATGTGTAGTCGTAGCGCGCCTCGCGCCGGAGCTGGTAAGGGTTGCCCTCGGCATCGCTCGTGCGAAGCTCGGTGGCGACCACGTACAACCCCATCGGGTCGTAGCTGTAGGTGCGTCGGTGCGCGTTTTCTTCGCTCGGTGCGCCGAGAGGATCGAGCACCTCGACGATGTTGCCGTGCGCGTCGCTGCGGTTGCGTTGCTCGTCGATGAAGGTTCCGGGGAGCTCGATCAAAGAACTCTTCCGCGTCAAGAAACCTCGGTCGACCTCGCCAGCAGAGAGCCCCACGAAGTCATCGCCGTCGTAGAAGTAGTGCTCCTCGGCGCGCTCCATCGAACGCATCGAGGCGTCATTGTAGGTGGTCACCTTGGCCGGGAGATTGAGCAGCCAGCGCGTGCTCGAGGTCGCATACTCGGTTTCGGTGTGAAGCTCGTCCCCTTCGCTGTCGATGTCTCCGAGGTTGCGCTCGAGCGTGACGTTGCCAAAGCCATCGTAGCTGTACTCGATGCGCGTGGTGATCCATTCGGCCTGTGGCCTGCGCTCCTCGATGATCTTCTCGGACGAGACCTTGCAAATGTAGCGCACTTGCTCGCGCACGGTGATGTCGCCATTGAACGCCGCCGCGCCTTCGACATCGCAATCCTCGTACTCGTCGAGCATCTCATTGAGAACCTCGCCGCCGCTCTCCTGAACCTGGCGCGTCATCAGGCCGCTGAACCAGGGGTCCTGATCGCCGAGGTCGAACTCGTAAACGGTGCGCCCTTCCTCCTGCGTCTCATCGCCTCGAAGGGTCGAGATCACATCGCCAAAACCACGGAATTGTTTCTCGCGACCATCGTAGAAGCCGTTGCGGTAGGTGTAGTCGATGATCTCGTGGAGCCCTGTCCCATCCTCTTCTCCTGTGAGCGTGACGAAGATGTCGACCTTGTCGACGACGGGCATCGCGTTCGGGAGCGTCATCTCCCACGGTTGCCCTGCCGCCTCGGCGCGCGCGGCGTGCTCGGCCGAGGTCCCGTAGGTGACCTGCTGGACAAAGCCGAGACCATTGTCGATGCGCGAGATAAGGTTGGGTCGCGTGGGGAACAGCTCGAGGTAGGTCACGTTGCCGTTGGCGTCGAACCAGACGACATCCTCGGAGCCATTGGCGTTCATATCCGCATAGAGCACGCGCGTGCTCATATCGCGCGTGGGCAACATCCCGTCGATATCCGCCGAGGTCATCGTCACGGGAGGATCGAAGGCGTTGCCGTTGCGGTTGATCATGTACTTGATCTCGGTCGGGTTCACGACCACCACGTCCGAGATGCCATCGCCATTGAGATCCTCGAAGTCGAGGTTGGCGATCTCGGATGCGGCGATGTCGAGATCCGAGGCCGACTCCCACTGCCCATATCGACCGAGCCCGAGGTTCAGCCTGTAGCGCACCTGCGCCGGGCTATCACCGACGAGCTCGATCACGTCGTTGAGCCCATCGCCGTTCATGTCGCTGAGCTGAACGCGCGGCGATGAGAACGCGACGCCCAGGCCATCGAAGCTCTGCGCGGTGAAGCTCGCGCCATCGTTGACATAGATGCGCAGTGGGTCCTGGGCATTGCTCGAGTCCGAGACCACGATGTCGATCTTCTTGTCGTTGTCGTAGTCCATAAAGCGGGCATCGGGGAAGTTGATGTCCTTGGACTGCGAGATCCCGAAACCGACGCCGACCTCTTTCCAGTCCGCGCGCGCAGGATCATTGAGCAAGTAGTTTCCTCCCGCCGTATCCACGAGGTCGGCGTAACCATCGCCGTTGATATCGAGGACCTGGACCTTGCTCTGGCCGCCGATCTCGAGAGAGGTGTTCAGGCTCGTCGCCACGGGAGCGTCGAACGCCTGGGTCCAACCGCCGTTGCCATCCGGTGTGAGGCGGTTGATGAAGAACTTGTGCGTCCCTCCAGTGGTGTCGAGGACATCGGGGAGCGAGTCACCGTTGATGTCGATCAAGGTCGCCTTGCCGCTCCCGAGGCTGACGCCCCCCTGGAGCGCAGGGAGCGTGCGGATATATGGCCTGTCTGCGTCACAGTCGACGCCCATCTCGGGCGAGCATGTGACGCCGAGCGCGCGCGAGTAACCAAACGAGAAGCTCACCGGGTTTGGGTCCTCGCCACCAGCCTCGCCGCCGACGCCAAAGGTCTGCACATTGGTCAAGCGGCTGAAGCCGCCCGAGGTCGTGTAGTCCTCATAGGAGAGGACGTACTCTCTGGCGGTTTGCTCCTTGTGCAGGACGCGAACATGGGTCACGCGGTACTCGAGGAGCTCCTCGAAACCAGCGCCCGCATCGCTCAACAGATCCTGGCGAAGTTCGTAGTCAAACTGCACCGAGTATTGCGGCGCGTCGTCGACGAAGACGTAGGTGATGTCGGTCAACAAGGTCTTGTTGCCGCCGAACTTGTCGTAGCTGTAGCGAAGCTCGTGGCCATAGGGATCGACCACCTCGACGAGGTGATATCGGTATGTGCCACCCTCCGGGTGACTCGTGCGGGCGCTCTGGACGAGGTTCCCCTCCGAGTCAGCGCCAAAATAACCGACGCGACCATCCGGGTATTCGACCTTCCAGTACCCCTCCTTTCCATCCCCGACATCGACCCAGGTGTAGCGTTGAAACTTGCCCTCGAAGCGCTCGCGGTACACGCGCTCGCTGCCGCTTGTTTCAGTCAAGACGAGCTCTTCGCCACCGCCGTGAGCGAAGGTATCCTCGGTGATGTAGCGAGGGGTCCCTCGCGAGGTCATCCGCTCGATGGTCGGCGTCTCCATCGACCACCCGATGCCGAATGGACCCCCCCCGTTGCCAGAGGCATACGAGAGCGCGAGCGATGGCGTCATGCCCTCGAAGCCCTTGGGGACAACAATCGGGATGTTCCACCGCATCAAGGCCATGTTAGGGTCGACCTCGACGTTTTCGCCGACCCCTTCGAGTGATCCTGGCCCTTCTGGTAAGCTGATGCGGTCGTCGTCCACGCCGGTCTGAGCATAGACGCTCGAAGAGAGCAAGGAGCATCCGCAAACAAGCGCGAGGGCGGCAGCCCTTCTGGTCGAAGTCCCGATCCAAGCATCGTTCATGAGCAAGCCTCTCTGCTACAAACAACCCGCAGCAAGCCCTGTGGGTTGTATCAATCCATTCTCGAATGTGTTCGCTTTAGAACGGTAGAGAGGCTGGGAACGGATTTGTATATACGGAACAGTAACTAGACCAAGTGCTTGTTTTTAAATATATTTTATCATTATCAATCGCCGCAAAACGCTCCACCACTACTGTTCAGTAGGTGGAGGTCTATCGCCGTTTGGCTATGATAAATTACACATAGACGCCAAACCGATGGGGATAGTTGCATGGTAGATAAAAATAATAGTAATCTGACACTTCACACTTCTGGCGAGATGAGGTCTGCCCCACCGACGCTGGATCGCGACGACCTCTTCAAGATCTCGCAGCTGTGGGTTTCTCAAGGCAACAAACCACTGCACAGACCCCTCGACGTGCTCTTCCACTTCTTCGACGGTCTCTGCGCGTTGACCGAAGCGCATACGGCCTTTGCCGTCGTGACCTTGAAGGACAACCAAAACCCCACGTTGCAACCCAAAGATGACCCCCTAAACGGATGGCGCGCCAAGGAGCTGATCATCTTCCGAGGTAGCGCTGAAGAACGCATGATCGGCATAGACTACATGAACGATAACTCGTACATGCACGACGAGCCGACCATCGCCAACATGCAACAGGCAGGCAAACACCGCGTGCACCTGATCCGAGAGTTCCTCGAGGCCCATGGGGACATGACGCGCGAGCAGCTCAACGGCAAGAAGCTGCTCGACGACCTCGGCCTGGGCGATCGTCTCGTCGGCGCACACGCGCTCTGCCCGAGCGCCGAGTTCTTCATCGGCCTCGATCGTCTCCAGGGATACCCACTCTTCGATGTCCGCGAGCGAGACTTACTCTTCGAGGTAATCCGCGGGATGAGACCTCTCGTGACGCGATTGTTCATGAGCTACGGGAGGCTCCCTGGGCAAACCTCTCTCACGCCAAGAGAACAGGAAACGCTCCACTTTTTGCTCGATGGTTTGAGTGAGAAAGAGGTCGGCGAGCAAATGCAAATCACTCCAGCGTCCGCGCACCAGTATGCGGTCTCGATCTATCGCAAGCTTGGCGTGAACAGCCGCGCGCAGCTGCTCAACCTCTGGCTCAATCCTCCCACCGAGTTTGAGGTGTGACATCACCCCCCACAGGCCGCTATCCTCGATCCGGTCCATGCCGAAATCAGCCGCCTGTGGAGCCTCCGTGTCATCGAATCAAAGCCTATCCACCACCCTCGTCATTGGCGGGAGCGGGATGCTCGCCAAAGCGAGCCTCTGGCTCGCCGGGCAAGGCAAAACCATCGTGCTCGGGCGCTCGCGTCGAAAGCTCGACGCGCTCGCAGAGCTCGCGCCAGCAGGCGCGATCGTACCCCTCTCCCTGGATTACACATCCACGGACACGCTCGCACGACATCTGGCCAGCGCGAGCGATATGCATGGCCCCATCACCCGAACCGTCGCATGGATTCATAACGATGGCCTCGACGCGCATCACGTCATCGCCGAAGCGATGGACGAGGACGCGGACTACTTCCATCTCCTTGGCTCCGCCGCCACAGACCCGAGCGCGGGTGTCGAGGACCGCTTCGCCCACCTGCGAGCGCAGTTTGGATCGCGATACCGAGAGATCGTGCTCGGCTTCCAGCTCGAGGGCAACCACTCGCGCTGGCTCACACACGAAGAGATCGCGACAGGTGTCATCGACGCGATCTCGAATCCTCGCCCGAGGTGCATTATTGGCGTGGTCGAACCATGGTCGAGGCGACCATGACGCGATGGCGCATCTTTCCATGGATCACCGCGCTCCTGCTCTGTTCGGGCGCGACAGAGTCGTTCGCTGATCAAGATCCGTGCGCGCGTCGCGCTGACGGAGACCTCTTCTCGACCACACGGCGCGCGAGGCGCGCGCTCGAGGATCGCCACATCCTCTACAGTTACTTTCGCAGAGACCTCGATCAGCTCGTCAACGCAGAGAACCTCTTCGGGCTCGAGGATGAGACAAGGGTTCGCGTCTATGGCGGACCCGCCGCGCGCATCAGCCTCTTTCCGGGCGTCGACGCCTGCACCACCGCCGAGAATGCGCGCCAGGGCTCCTACCAAAACTTGCGCGCGGGTCTTCTGGGGGGCGTCATCTACAGGCCGTGGAATGTGGGGCTCGAGGTGTTCTCGACCTGGGGCGGAGACACATTGCAGGTCTCGCTTCCTGGCGAGCTGGATACGGTCGATGGGCCAGAGCTTTCGGCGTCCGCGTCTCAACAAATGATCGGAGGGAGGTTGCAAATCACCGACTGGTTCGCGCTCGGCGCCGGACTCGTGCAAGAAACCTTCTCCAAACAGGACTTGCCGGACGAATCACTCACGCGCGAAGAAGGCGCCAGTCCTTCGCGCTGGATGCTCTGGTTGGAGGTTCCGCGTTTGGGGGTATCCACGGACGTGCTCTTCTCGAGTCAGGATCGCCAGCTCGAGACCTTCTTTATCGAGACGCAAGATATCCCGCTCTCACCAAAGTTTGCCTTCCATGGCCTCGCCGGTTACCTGCGCGATGAAGCGCGCGGTGTCGCGGGGCTCGGGGTTGCTTACTTCCCGAGGAATCACTTCTTCGAGCGCGAAGACCCCGCCTATACCGTCGAGGAGGATGGAACGCGCGAAGAGTTGGGCTATGACATGGTCTCGCGCGGCACCGCAGAGACACGCCTCGGGCTCGAAGCGAGCGCCGAGACCGGGGGCCTGAACCTGCGCCATATCGGACTCGGCGTGAGCCAACACCGACGTCAGGCGACCGTGCACGAGGACGCGCTCGCCCGGCGAGTGATGCGAGTGCCGTATGTCGATATGGGGGCACGCGCCGAGGTGACCGCATTTCATGGTCAGCAGATGCGAGAAACCACAGGGGTGAACTGGGCACCGGGCGCCTATGCGCAGGGCTGGTTTGGCGCAGGCTTTCGCATGATGTCCATCCACGCGGCGATGGGCTTCGGGGTGAATCGGCCAACCACGCTGACGCGAACCTCGGCGCTGGTGGGCTCACCAGAGCTCGACATCTCGCTCAACTGGCGCGTCGGTTGGTAAACCTCACTGCCCCTTTCTCCGGCACCTCCTCGTCGAAGCAAACAGTTGCTTTCGCCACCTTCAGGAAGACCCGCCCGACATGCGCTGTTTCACAGACAACGCATCCACACCCATCGATGAAAAGCGAGGCTCGACATGCTCGACCAGGATAGTGCGCTTCACGACAGAGTAGGTTCACGCACAGGGCTTGTCCTCTCGGGAGGAGGCGCGCGCGGTGCTTATGAGATCGGCGTGATCGCTGGGTTTATCGAGATCCTCGACAAGCGCGCAGGAGAGCATCCTCCCTTCGAGGTCTTCGCGGGGACATCGATCGGCGCGCTCAACTCTGCGCTGCTCGCCAGCAGAGCGGATCGCGGGGACCTCGACATCGACGCGCTCGTGAACTTCTGGCACCAGTTCCAGCTCGAGGAGTACTTGAAGATCGAGCCTCGCTCCTGGTTCGGGGCGCTCTCACGGGGCGAGAATCCGCCGGAGGCATCGATCTTTGATCCGACGCCGCTCAAGAACTTCACGCAGAACCTGATCCCGTGGGAGCGCTTGCAACAGAACATGAAGGAAGGCGCCTTGCGTGCGCTGATCTTTACCTCCTGGGAGCTGGCCACGGGCCGCAGCGTCTGGTTCACGCAGATGGCCGCAGGTCATGATTTTCCCAACTGGCCGGATCATCGCCGCGAGGTTGTCCTCACGCGCCTGGATCACAGGCACGCCATGGCGAGCGCGGCGATCCCCTGGGTGGTGCCGCCACAATTTATCGACGGGCGCTACTATTGCGATGGCGGCGTGCGCTTTTCGACGCCGCTCGCATCGGCCATCCGCGCGGGCGCGGACAGGCTGGTCGTGATCAAGTTACGCGGCAACCAACCACAGCTCCCGCCCAAACCAGATCCCTATCCCTGGCCCTGGACGATGCTATGGCAGATCTTCGGGGGTCTCGCGGTCGACGCCTCGGACTACGAGCTCTCGAGGATCAAACGCATCAACACGCTGCTCGATGGATTCGACGCGAACCTCACCGTGGAGCAACGCGAAGCGATCGACACGATCCTCACAGAGACACGCGGGAAGCCCTGGCAAAAACTCCCCGTCCTGCACTTCTCGCCGCAGGTGGACTTCGGGCAGATGGCGCTCGATCGCGCCGCCGAGATCAAGACCGATGATCGCGCGTTGAGGGTGATGATGCGATGGATGAAACGTTGGGATATGGGCGACTTGCTCTCGTTCGTGCTCTTCGATCACGTGTTTATCCGCGAGCTCATCGAACAGGGGCGCGAGGACGCGCATAGGCGCGAAGAGGAGATCCTCGCGTTCTTCAAAGCACAGGCCGCAGAACGCAGCACGCAACATGCCGCGCCCCCTTCCGAGGTCCCTCGAAGTTCGAGTTGACGCCAGTGCGTTCGCGCTCCAGTGTCGAGCGCCACGATTCAAGCGTGAGGTCTCTTCTCCAGGCGACCTCACGCGGCACCAGGGAAGAGGAGAAGAAGACGTGGCATCCAGAAGACGCGGGAAGCAAACACACACCAAACAAACCGAAGAGACCCTCGAGTCCCCGGAGACGATGACGCTCGAGGTCAAACCTCACTTTCGACCAGGGACGGTCAAATCTCAGTCCGGGCAAGTGTTGCAAATCCCGGCAGGCTGGGAGCTGCTCGAGCCGGGTGACGCGACGCTCACGCGCCGCGTGAAGAAGGCTGGTCCGAGTTGGACGATCAAGGAGAAGAAGGGGCGCCGTGTGTTCTCGCAAGGGGTCCTGGCGAGCGCGGCGACGATCTCGGAGGAGCGCAGCGCGCTCGAGGCCGAGCGCGAGACGGACGCATACAAGAAATCACTCTCACGCTCGCGCGAGCGGCGCGCCAAGGAGCAGGAAGCCTACGTCGAGGACTTCCACGGCGCGGTGCTCGAGTTTTTGGCGTTCTCGCCAGAACATGCGGAGATGGCCGATGCGCTCGCCACCGCCGTGACCACGCACGCGACCCCTGTGGGGAGCGGGACCGTGGCACGCACGGCGCGCATCCCTATCGAGGAGCGCGCCGAGGCCGCCGTGATCGCCTGGATGCGGCACCAGACCACGGCCTACGACACGATGAGCATCCCGCGCGTCAAGGGGATGCGCCGCGAGGTGCGCCGTAAACTCGCGGCGCGCTCGCGCGAATTGCTCGCGGCTTACCGAGAGAATGATCGACAACCATCGAGTGATTGCCCCTTGCGCGCTGCGCTCGATCGCGACGTCGACCCTTCTTGAGTCCTCACCTCACCGTTTCAATAGGCTGGTAGATTTACGCGTCTGCTGGTACATAATGGAATTGTCGACCACATGTTTCGACCTTCTCCATCGAGGGTCGAGGGACAAAGCGTGTGGTACGACGCGAGGTTGCGCACATGACAACCGTTCACAGGCAACCTCTCTACGAGAACACCTCGCCAAACTCTGGGGCAGCGACTTTGAATGACTCGGCATCTCTCCCATCAAGATGGGTGCGTCAGTAGCTTTCCCTTCCACGATCACGTCAAGGAACCAGATTCATGAGCGAGCAAGACGAGAACTTCATCGCTTTCGAGAGCGAAGCGATCTCGGATGAAGAAGAAGAACTCCTCGGACAACGTCGCGAAAGCTCCGTGTTGTTCAACCTCGGCAGCCTCGAGGAGGCCAACCGACACCTCTCCTCTGGAAGTGGTGGCGGTGACGCGAAGGATGACGCCAGCGGCCTGATCAACATCCAACATATGACCGCCATGGGTCAGCGCTCGAGCTCCTCCGAGGCCGAAGAGGTCGCCGATCCGATCGTGATCGCGCCCGCGGTCCCCCAACGCGAGAGCGGCTCGAACACAGGGCTTATCATCGGCGCCGTGATCGGTGTCCTCGCGCTCGCCGGGCTCGGCGTCGCAGCCGTCGCCTTGACCAAGGATGGCGGCGGCGAGAAGAAGGTGATCGTCGAGAAGATCATCGAGCGCGAGAAGGTCGTCCCAGATCCTGCCACCGCGAAGCGGCTCGCAGAAGCCGAAGCCGCGCGCAAAGCCGCCGAAGCAAAGCTCGCCGAGAAAAACAGCGAGGACGCCTCGGCTGGTGGTGAGAAGTCTCCCAAGAGCAATGGGACCTCGGCCAAAGGGGGCAAGACCTCGAAGGAAAATAGCGCGCCTACCACGGGCGAGCCATCCTCCGAGAAGTCCTCACCCGAGAAGAAAGAAGCCGACGGCATCGATGGCATCATCGGCGCGCTCGAAGAGAAAAAGGAGAATACAGGAGACGGAGATGGCGGCACGCCATCCAACTCCAAGCTCCCCAAACAACTCAGCAAGCCGCAGGTGCAATCGACCATCAAGAAGTACAACAGCCGCATCAAGACCTGCGGCTCGAGCTCCAACAGCGGCAAGCTCTCCGGGACGGTCTGGGTCGCGATCAATATCGCGCCTTCGGGCAAGGTGAGCAGCGCCGAGATCACGAGCTCCTCGGCTAACTTCAAGGGGACTGACCTGGGCAACTGCGTCCTGACTGTGGTGCGCGCGATCAAGTTCCCCGAGGCTCAGGAAGGGCTCGACATCAGTAAATACCCCTTCATCATCAACTGATAAACGGGGCATTCGCCACGCATAGAAGCCACGCATAGAAAAAGGCCCACGTTACGACGTGGGCCTTTTTTATTTCGAGCTTTCGCGTGTGCTCTCAAGGCAAGCAGATCTTGCCCTCGGGCTTCTCCTGGCAGGCGTACCCTGCGCGGCAATCTCCATCTGTCGCGCACTCCGCGTAGCAGAACGAGGTCGCCTCGGGGGAGCGAGGATCGACGGCGTGGCAGACCGAGCCGAGCGGACATTCCTCCGGGTTGCAAGGCATGGTGCAATAGCCGCCGGGGAAGGTGTTTGATGGCGAGATGCACTGGCCACCATCACCGCAATCACCGCCGTCCATGCATCCCTGTCCGATCTTGCTGGCGGCGAGCCATGGCGGGATGCAGAAGAGCTGCTCGGCGGTGAGATCCTCGCCAGGAGTGCAGGCGGTGTTCTGTGGGCAGTCCGCCTTGGCCTCGCATGGGGTGACGCAGTAGCGCGCGTCCCCCGCGCCCTGGATTTGCAAACACGCCTCCCCCTCGAGGCAATCGGCCTCGGAGGCACAGGTCGCAGAGCAGAGCCCTTCCCCACCATCGGGCGCGAGGCAGACGCGGTCGTCGCCACACTCGTCCTTGGATGGCGAGCACGGCATGCCCGCTGCGAGCCTCGGCTCTGTGCAGTCGCTGTCCTCGGTGGGTGTGCACGAGAGCGGGCAGCAGCCGTCCTCGTCGGCGCAAACCTCGATCTCGGAGTAGATGCAAAGCGCCATGCACTGCGCTGCGTCCCCTTCGATGGTGGCGATATGGCATGCGTCCGCGCCTGTGCAATCCGTCATCGGATCGAGCGGGCAATCCCCATCACAGGTCTCGCTGCCAGTCACCTGGGCATCGCCACACACAGAGTCGACGGTGCCCATCTCTTCCATCGGGCCGAGATCCTCGGGCGGCAGCGCCATGTCCATGTCAGCCA
Source organism: Myxococcota bacterium (assembly GCA_036155555.1). GTDB lineage: Bacteria > Myxococcota_A > Bradymonadia > Bradymonadales > Bradymonadaceae > JAYZVO01. Next base: position 2,757 of record JAYZVO010000188.1, on the reverse strand, counting down.
CTGGAGGGGGCTGCGACAGATCTGGCGCGTCCATGTCCGGGCTGGGTTTGGGGGGGGTTTGCGTGACGCGCTGATCTTCGATGTCGACGTAGGGGTTCGGGTCGCTCAGGTTGCACCCGAGCAACATTGAAGAAGCAAATGCACCGAGGATGGCAACGCGCGAGACGAGCATCTTTGGTTTTTCCGGGCACATCGCAAACTCCCTTTACCTCCTCGAGCAGTGCCCCAGGTGGACACGTTCGAGGATATCGCAGAACAGGTTAAAATCCATTCTCCCCCTCCCCGAGATCACCTATCCATCACCACTTCCAGGACCTCGAGAGAACGCACGGCGTTCGCATGCGTCGAGTGTGACAGATCTTGAACGTTCATGCCAGCGGGCTCGACTTGCCCAAATTTTTCACATACAAATACAAACATCTACAAGAATTTCGATATCCAATCGATCCGAACGCTCGGAAAAACAGGTCTCGCTCACAGCCTTGTTGCATTTCTTCTCGACAAACTGAAACAAATAGACGATAATATGCATCTTGAAGATAAAGGTAATGAAATTAGGAGAACTTAGCACCTCATGCATTAACGCATAGATGACTTCAACAGCCTTTGCCTGTTGTCTTTTGTTGCATCGTGGTGCAAAGGTGGGTTCTCGCTCACATACACTCGAGGAGAAACTCTATGGCACGAAAAACATCTCGTACCCTCTACGCGATTCTGGGCCTCTTGAGCAAAGGCTCGGCGAGCGGCTACGATCTCAAGAAGGAGCTCGAGAAGCCGCGCTACCACTTCTGGAACGAGTCTTACGGGCAAATCTACCCGATGCTCCACCGCCTCCACAAAGAAGGCTGGGCCGAGCTCGAGGTCGAGCACCAGGACTCCGGTCCTGACCGCAAGATTTACTCTCTGACAGACTCCGGGCGCGCGCACCTCGAGCGCTGGCTTCGTCAGCCCGCGCAAGACTTCTCGATGCGCGATGAGGTCGCGCTTCGCCTCGACCTCGCCGCAGACGCCAACACCGCGCTCACGCAAGGTATGCTCGAGCGCGAGGTCGATCTTTGTCGCGAGAGGCTCGATAACTTCGAAGACCTCGACCTCGATGACCTCGGGCAATTCGAGAAGATGAGCACGGCCTGGAGCAAGATCTACCTCGAAGCGCGCGTGAAGTGGCTCGAGGACAGCATCGATCATCTCAAGGATATGTCCTCCTGAGACTCACCGAAGGCCGCATTTCGACATCGAAATGCGGCCTTCGCGTTCGAAGCCACTGCGGGTCCCATCACCCCTCTACCCGCAGTGTCCATACGCGCTCCGTCGCTCCTGACCACGCGCTGACAAAATCTGTAGCATCCCTGTACCGCCGCATCGGAACATCCCGATAGGGCAACTCGAAGCGCAGCCCTCTACCCGGCCAGCCGCTTACCTCGAGCACATCTTCGCTCGCCCACCCCATCGCGATGGACTCCCCTTCGAGTTCGAGCTCTCCCTTGATCCAGACAGGCGCGTCCTCGAGACGCGCCCCCGGCGCGCGCAGGCAGACAAACAACGAGAGCAAATCGAAGAACTTGAGCCGCTCCCAATCACGCTGCACGCGCGCATCCTGCGCGCTCTCATACCCGAGCTGCGCGCATAACCTGCTCTTTCGCGCTTCGAGATCCTCGAGGTAGGCCGCGTAGGTAGGATTGTCTGGGAAAAATGACCCGTAGTGCAGGCTTAACAACAGCCCCACATAAGGATGAATCGCTTCATAAATATCATGGCCTGGCTGATAAACCTCGAGCTTTCGCTCGCCAGGCATGGTGATAAAGTCATGCACCCTCCCCTTCTCCTCGTTGAATGGAATCCAGGCAGGATCATGTTGATCCAACGCGTTGTGCGCGCCCCATGCCAGATCGTGGAGCGCGATGGCCAGCAGCAGCTCGAGTGAGAAATCACTCGACCAGGCTCTGGCAAATTCTCCAGAGAGCAACCCGTGGTCGTGCTGGCGAATGCAACGGATGCTGTCTTCTCGGTTTTGCAGGATCATGGCTCCTCGTCCGGTGAGAAAAAAATCGCTGGCGCCTTGCCGCGCGAAGTTAAGCGAGGGGGCGCGCTCGTGACGTCGAGATCAAACCCCGGGAGCGACGCGCGCGCCCCCTCGCTTAACTTCGCGCTCGGCGGTTTGCCTCGATCAAGCACCAATCGAAGCTGCGCCACGCCGGGCGCTTCCACCACGAGCTGAAACCTGCGCACGCCATGCTCTGGCGCCATCATCAAACGAATCAATGGGAGCGGTGAGAGCGCTCGGCCATGCCGATCCTGAAGCTCTGTCGCGCCCCTTCCCGAGAGGCGCGCGAAGCTCTGGCCCATATGCCCACACGCCTCGCAGTGATGCTCGTCGATCAAACCCTCGATATGATCGCCTGTCAGGTAGCGTGTAAGCGGCATCGCGCGGTTTCTAAGCGTCGTGATGGCGACGCCCAGCGCGGTGGCTTCGAGCCACGCGCTCCCTGCTGGCACATGCCACAACCCCCTGGCTGGATTCGCCGGGCACCGCGCCGCCACAGGGCCAATCTCTGCCGCGCCGTAAGAATCGACGACAGGACACGCGAACCTGCGCGTCGCCTCTTCGATGAGTGATTCAGGCAACGCGGTCGTGGTCGTCAGGATAAGCCGAAGCGCAGGAAGCTCTGGCAGAGTCGTCGAGGACACCAACCGCTCCAGCCCCCGAGGCGTGGTCGTCAGGATGTGGGGGAGGAAGTGGCAGAGCACCTCGTGAAG
>JAYZVO010000187.1:0-4844 GCA_036155555.1 Myxococcota bacterium | reverse complement strand
GACCCGGCGCGGGATTTCCCACGCCGTGAAGAACCCGCGAGCGCTGGTGGGAAATCCCGCGCCGGGTCGGTCGCGGGCCACCGTGGGTGGTACGCGCGGCGAGAGGAGCGGAGGCAAAAAAAAGCCTCGCCGCTCTGTTCAGGGCGGTGAGGCTCTTGTTTGGCCGTGATGGCGCTTACTCGGGGACGCCGAGTCGAATCACTGGGCGGTTGTCTCTGGTGAGCAAGCGCGTCGACATGGGGTCATTGGGATCGGGCTCGAAGATGTCACTCGAAAGCTCGGAGCCGAGCGCCGAGTTGCCAAACAACCCGAGGAACACGCCGCTCAGGCGGTAGAAACCTGCCGAGACGCGGTTGAGATCGAGGTAGGAGATCTCGGACTCGATCGACCACTGCCCATCGAGCGCCGCGGGGATCTCCTTGAGCGGCTGCACCATGGCGCGCGCGCTGGAGAAGTAGAAGTAGTTCCCGCCCGTGCGGCATGCCAGGTCCGCGTAAGCGTTGTTGGGGCCAAGGCGCCCATCATCGCGGTACTTGGGCAAGCAGTAGGGGAGCGGCGTGGTGGTGATCGTTCCAGCCTGATCGGCGGGGTAGATCTTTGCCGCGCGGCACTCCTCGAAGTTCTCGCAGTCAGCGTCCGAACCGCAGGGTGGCGCGCCCATACACGTCTCGTCATCGCGACAAAGCTTGCTGCCAGCCCAGTAAGCGAGCGGATCACGCACGAGCGTCGTGTCGATCGCCGCGTCGAAGTGAATGATAAAGAGGTGAATCCCATGCTCTTCGAGCATCTCGAGGATCTTCTCCTTGGTCGCGTTGGAGTCGAAGACCTCGTTTGGCCCGTCGACGATCACGAAGAGGTGCTTCTCGTAATCGGCGTACTTGGCGAGGCTCATGTCCTTGGAGATGACACGCGTGATCGCCTGATAGACGTTGCCCGTGCCGAGGTTTGCGCTCGGCGTTGGCAGGTTGGCGATCTTGTCGATCGGGTCGGTCAGGTCAGCGGTGTAGAAGTCCTCGCTCTCGCCCTCGTTGGTGATGGCGACTGTACGCACAGGCGTATCACCGGCGAACCACCAGACGCTCAGGCGCGAGCTGGCGGGATCGATGTAGGAGGCGAGGAAGGTCAGAAACTCCTTGACCGCATCGCGCGAGCTCAAGTCCCCATCCGTCGCGCGTGCATCCTGGGCGAAGAGGTCCTTCATCCCATCCTCGCCGTAAAGCTCGCCGACCTCCTTGGGCAAGTACCCCTGGAGGCTGCCGGAGTTCTCGACGAGCACGCTGACGATCTGGCGACGGTCGCCATCGCCCGGATCGTAGTCGAACGCCACGGAGTCCGGCACAAAACTCAAGCCAGTCTGACGCGTGCAAACCTTGGAGGCTTCGCGCACACCACCGGAGGCGCACTTGAAGCCAGCCTCGCAATCGGCGTTGGTCTGGCAAGCGGACTCGGTCTCTGCGGCGATGCGCGTGCGCTCGGCGAGCAGCGCGCCGACGGTGACGGTCTCGTTGGGAATGAGCGTGCGGCCAGCGATGCGATCACCGGGGCGCAGCGGGCGCCTGAAGCCGTCCTCGCGCTTCTCGGCGATGATGGCAAACGGGATGCGGTAGTTGACGTTGGGCTCATCGCAGCTTGTCGGGATGGGCGGATAAACCGAGAACGTGAGCGGCTTGACGTCATCGCCTGGAGGCGGCCCCATGTCCTCGACAGGAGGCGCCATGTCCTCCTCGGGCGGGGTCATATCCTCTCCAGGGGTCATGTCTTCAGCGGGGGTCATGTCCTCCTGAGGGGTCATGTCCACGCCAGGGCTCATGTCCTCGACGACGATGGTCATGTCCTCTTCGTTTGTGTCCTCGCCGCAGCCGCCACAGGCGGTCATAACGAGGAACGTCGCAGGCAGAAGCCGCGCGGCAAACCAAGAGGTCTTGGCGATCAACGTGGTTGGCATCGAATCGTTCATGGCGCCCTATCATCAGAAGAGAATGAAATGCTGCTGCGCTCTCCCCCAAAACCGACGAAGAGAGGCTCAAGCCGCGAGCATAGCGCCGCTCGTGAGCAGGATCAAGCCAGACCCGGCACCATCGATCAGAGCGAGGACAATGAAAGATCGCGGCTCGTGTCGATGCGGCGAGAGCGAGGAGCATTTTGCTCTCCTCGCCTCATGCGTGTGGAATCAGGGGAGCATCGCGATCACGAGGATCACGAAGACGGCGATCGCCAACGCGATGAGCAACCATGAGGTGTTCTGCTCGGGCTCGCGGGGAGTGAGCTCTTCGAGCAGGCTCATGTTTTTGGTGTAGCGCGCCTTGGGGTAGGAGAACGACGGGAAGACGTAATAGACCTCGCCAGCTTCCTCGTCGATGTCGATGAAGATGTGCCCGCTGGCGCCGAGATCATTGAGCGTGGATTGAATCCTCGCGCTGGGGATGTCGGTGCGGCTGGTGAAATACGAGAGCTCGACGCGCTGGAAGCGCGCGTTGGCGACGACGCGGAGCAGCTCGTGTTGCTCGCGCACCTTGCGCATCCACCCTTCATCCCCGCGCAACACCGAGAGGTGCTTGAGCAAGGAGGCGTTCGATTCGAGGTGCTCTCCAGCGTCCAGGTCGAGCATGCGGAGGTTGTAGTCGTCGGGACGCTCGAAGTTGAGATAGCACACCCCATCGGACTGGATCATGTCGATGCCAGCCCGCTCGCCCAGCCCCTCGAGCATCCGCCCCACCGTCTCGATATCGAGCGGGAAACAGGTCGTGACCTCGATCGCATGAGTGCACTGAGCCTGATCGGCCCTCGCGAGCGTGGCTGCGACTTCGGCCACACCCGAGATGCACTTGGGCGCATCCTGGAGTTGTTGTGTATCAATCATACGGACCTTCCGTTCCGCGATAGTGCAGACTAACACGTCGATCTTTGGACGAAAACCACCAAAGAGTGCCTACGTGAACAGTCCGCATCGCGAAACATTCTCGGATTTCCTGCGCGCCTTTGCTTTCCTTGCAGCGTTCTGATTTACTCACTGCATATGCGCCGACGCCTCTTCTTTCATTTATCCCGAGGCGTCAACCTTACATTACTTATATCCCATAGGAGTTTCGCCATGACGCGTCACTTCAACCGCACGATCGTGCCCACCCTTTGCGCTCTTTCCCTGTTGCTGGCCTGCGGCGCCGAAGATCCCGCCATCAGTGACAACAACACGTTCAGTCACCTGGATGTTCGAGACGACGACTCGTCCAACAACACCTCCGAGCAGCAAGCACCACAAAACAACACCAGCTCGGGTGACAACCTCGCGACCAACAACCAGGCGTCGAACAGCACGACACCTGGCGAAAACCTCGGCGCCGCGGAAGAACCTGCTCCTGTAGATCCAGAGGACCCTTCCTACCAGGACGGCGAGACCTACGTCGAGGTCGTCGAGAATGACTTCATCGACACGACGCAAGAGAACACATCGACTTTCTCCATCGACGTCGACAACGCCTCTTACACGCTGATGCGCCGTGACATCACGCGCGGCAACTTGCCCGCGCCCGCAGGCGTGCGCCCCGAGGAGTACATCAACTTCTTTGACTACGCCTACCCCGAGCCGCTCGAGGAGCAAGCCTTCTCGATCAACCTCGAGGTCGCGCCGAGCGAGTTCGGCCAGGACAAGCACCTGGTGCGTATCGGCGTGAAAGGAAAGGATGTCGGCGTCGACGCGATGAAGCACAACAACGTCGTCTTCCTGATCGACGTATCGGGCTCGATGCAATCAGCCCTCAAGCTCTCACTGGTCAAGGCGTCCCTTACTGAACTTCTCGATAACCTGCGCCCCGATGACACGGTGGGGATCGTGGTCTACGCAGGGCGCGACGCGGTGTTGCTCGAGTCCACAGCGGTCTCCAACCGCCAACAGATCCAGAGCGCGATCGATAGCCTCTCGGCGGGCGGCTCGACCAATGGCGAGGCAGGCATCGTGACCGCTTACGAGATGGCCGAGCGCCACAAGGTCGAGGGCGCGAACAACCGCGTGATCATCCTCACCGATGGCGACTTCAACGTCGGCAAGACAGGCTCCGCGCTCATCGACTACATCGCCACCCAACGCGAGCGCCACATCTCGATCACCTGCATGGGCTACGGCCTTGGCAACTTCAATGACTACCACATGGAGAACATCGCCAAGGAAGGGAACGGCAACTACTACTATGTGGACACGATCGCCGAGGCCGAGCGCGTCTTTGGCACAGACCTCCCCTCGACGCTCGAGGTGATCGCGGCGGACGTCAAAATCCAGGTCGAGTTCAACGACGCGGCCGTCACGCGCTATCGTTTGATGGGATATGACAACCGCGTCCTGAACAACGAAGACTTCGAAAATGACGCGGTGGATGCTGGTGAGATTGGCCCGGGCCACACCGTGACCGCTTACTCCGAGCTCGAGCTCGCGCCCGATGCTGCCGCCGAAGCCTTGCTCGCCGAGGTCCGCGTGCGCCACAAATCGCAATACGGCGAGGCGAGCACGGAGTTCTCGCGTGGCATCAAGATGAACCAGATCCAGGCAAGCTTTGGCGCGGCGTCGAGTGATTTTCAGTTCGCCGCCGCCGTCCTCGAGTACGCCGAGATCCTGCGCGGCTCCAAACACAGCGACGGCGCACGCTTCGATGACATCCTCACGATCCTGGGGAATCACAGCGACGATAGCCAGCTCAAGCGCACCGAGCTGATCTCATTGGTCGAGGGCGCCAGGATGCTCTGGCCATCGAACTGATCCCCACCCCCAAAAGAGCTGCTCGATCCTCCTGACACACCAGGCTCGATGATCGAGAGAGCCGAGAAACCGAAAGTGGCGAGCGGCGAGAAGAGAT
>JAYZVO010000186.1:0-21696 GCA_036155555.1 Myxococcota bacterium | reverse complement strand
TGGCCGCCGCCGAGGAAACATGCGGTGACGGCTTCGACAACAACTGCAACGGCCTCGTCGACGAGGGGTGTCCTTGCTCCTCGTCACAACAGGAGTGCTACGCTGGACCTCAGGAGGCCGCTGGCAAGGGCATCTGCGCCATGGGCACCCAGTCTTGCGCTGGCGAGGAGTTCGGGACCTGCGAAGGCTCCATTCTCCCTCAGATCGAACAGTGTGGCCCGGATGGCACAGGGAACTCCCTCGATGACGACTGCGATGGCGAGGTCGACGAAGGCTGCGGGTGCACAGAGGGCGCCACGCGTCCTTGCGGAAAGTCGGCGGGCGTCTGTGAGTACGGCGTCGAGACCTGCTCCGCTGGCGTCTGGGGCGCTTGCTCCGGTGGCACTCCACCCTCAGAGACGCCCGAGTCCTCCTGCGATGGCCTCGACAATGACTGCGACGGCCTGACCGATGAGGGCCTCCTCAATGCTTGCGGCAAGTGCAACGAGACCTGTTATTCGCAGGGCATCGATCCTGTCGTGGTGGGTATGGCAGACGATGGCGTCGACACCATCGACGCCAATGATCCTGACAACCCCCGTGACAAGGCAGGCATCACGCTCGGCAAGGAGACCACGTTCCCATCCTTTATCTGGGCGGCGAACACGAACACGAACCAGGTCTCGAAGATCGACACCAACACCAACCAGGAGGTCGGGCGTTACTGGGTGGGCTCGAGCCCGAGCCGCACGGCGGTCGATCTCGACGGTAACATGTGGGTGATCGGCCGCAACGATGGTCGCGTGACCAAGATCTTGTGGGACACGACGCGCTGCCCGGATCGAAATGGCAACGGCACGATCGAGACCTCCGCGCTCGCGGGCGGGATCGTCTCCGTGGTCAACAGCCAGGCAGATCCTCTGGCGGATGAGTGTGTGGTGTACTCGGAGGTGATCAACCCGAACCACCCGAGCGGTCGCGGCATCGCGGTGACACCGAGCGGTCAGGTCTGGTTTGGCTTCTCGGACGCAGGCTCTGGCGGTGTGCAAGGGGTCGATCCGAACAACCCGACGATGCAAACGCAGAACTATCCTCCGACCAACATCCCGCTGTACACGCGCGGCACAAATGGCATCCACACGCCGAGCGGGACGACTGGCAACCTGGGCCGCATCTACGGCCTGATCTCGGACTCCAAGGGCAACGTCTGGGCGGCGTCCTTGTGGGATGGCGTGGGGATCGCGAAGTTCGACACGGTCTCGCGCCAGTGGACCGAGATGTATCAGTTCCCAGACTGCGGACCTTACGGGATCGCGATCGATGGAGAGGATCGTGTCTGGATCGGGTGCTGGGGACCATCCAAGGCGCTCACGGTGATGTTCAACCCGGCAAACCTCGAATCACAGGTCTTCTACATGCCCGCGGGGCAGTACACCGCCGCCGCGCCTCCGGCAAACGGAAGCACTCTGACGGCGACGATCGATGGCGCGGCTGGCGCGGACGTGCGCACGAGCGCGCTCGGCGTCGAGCCCGCGACCGGAGACATCTGGATCACGCACAACGACAACTCGGGGATCATCTCGCGTCTTTCCTACGACGCGAATAACCCGGCGGCATCGACCATCCAGATCATCCGCGCGCTCATCGACAACAGCGGCGCGAGGATTCCAGAAGCCACAGGGCTGGATATGCGCGGCATTGGCTTCGACTCGCAAGGTTACGCGTGGCACCTGGGGATGAGCTCGGAGTTCGCGCTCAAGTTCGAGCCTGACAAGGCAAACACAGGTCGCATCCTGACCGTGCCGATGCCAGGCGCAGGTGGACACTACACCTACTCCGACTTCTCGGGCTCATCGCTGTTTAGCTTCACCGCGCCGCGTGGCCTCTGGCGCACGGTCTTCGACACGAAGTTCAACAACTCGATCGTCTCGACCGTCGAGATCGAGGCGCACGTGCCCACCGAGACCACGCTCGGCATGCGCATCCGCGTCCTGGACGCGAACAACAACCCGGTCGGTGACTGGATTCCGGTGCAAGGCCCCATGGGCGCGACGTATGCGGACTACCCGATCGGAGCCCAGAGCCACACGTTCGATCTGTCACAGATTGGCGGCCCGCTGGTCGGCTCGCGCTTCGAAGTCGAGGTTCGCTTCACGACCACAGACCGCGACATCCGCCCGATCGTCTACGATCTGCGCATCGGATGGCAGCGCCCATAAACCAGCTCCTCGAGCCGGGGCGCTCCGCCCGCAAAAAAGAGGCCGCGTAAAAATTTCTGAGGCCAGGTTGGCTTTTCGCCCCTGCGATCAGAAATTTTTACGCGGCCTCTTTTTTGCTCGGCACGACGACCGAACCATCTCACTTCATGTCATCGAACATCTGCTTGAGCTCGCGCACATCCTGGCAACGATCCTTGGGGATGACCAGGACGGCCTCGGGCGTGTCGACGACAACGAGCCCCTTGACGCCTGCTGCTGCGATGGGGCGCGCGTTATCAGAGCTATAGAAGACGCTATCCTCGACATCATGGAGAATCACTGGCGCCTCGAGGACGTTCCCTTTCGCGTCCGTCTCGCGGATCTCGGGGAGCGCCGCCCAGTGACCGACATCTGACCACGCGAACTCGGCCGGAACCACGCAGACCGAGCGCGCGTTCTCCATCACACCGTAATCGATCGAGATCGACTCCAGCTCGGGGAAGATGCCGCGCAGCGCCTTGTCATAGGTCTCTGCGTCCGCGTCAAAGGTCGCCGCGATCTCCTGGACGCCAGCGTGCATCTCGGGGAGCTGTCGCTCGAGCTCCTCCATGAGCGTCGACGGTGAGAAGAAGAACATCCCCGCGTTCCAGAGGAAATCACCGGCAGCGAGGTATTCGAGCGCGCGCTCGAGGTTTGGCTTCTCGACGAACGCGTCGACAGCGTGCACGCCCTCCAAGTCTTGCACCGAGGCGCCTTGCTTGATGTAGCCATACCCTGTCTCGGGGCGATTTGGCTGCATCCCGAGCGTGACGATGTGGCCAAGCTTTGCCGCCTCGCTCGCGCGCACGACGGCGGCGTCGAACCTGTCCGGCGCGCCGATGAAGTGATCGCTGGGGAAGACGCCGACGACCTCGCCAGGGAAGCGATGATTTGCCCAGGCGGCAGCGATCGCGATGGCTGGCGCAGTGTTCCTGGCCGCGGGCTCGACGAGGAAGTTATCCTCATCGAGCTCTGGCAACGCCGCGCGCATCGCGTCGATGAGATGCTCGCCGCAAACCACCACGATCCTGTCCGTGGTCGTCACGCGCGCGAGGCGCTCGACGGTCTGCCCGATCATCACGCGGTCGCCAAACAGGCGCACGAGCTGCTTGGGCCTGTCCTTGCGGCTCAGAGGCCAGAAGCGGGTGCCGGAACCACCGGCCAAAATCACTGCGATCATCGTCCTACCTTTGCAAAAACATCGTGGAGCCAGAATCAATCGAGGATCAATCGACCATCCTCATAGCGAACGATGCGCTTCCCTTCAAGCCAGTCAAAGAGCTGCGGCAGCGGGCTATCGATCGAGAGCGAGCCATCCTCTTCCGGCTCGTGCACCGCCGCGATGGCGAGCTTTGGACCATTCGACTCGGGGATCGCGAACTCGAAGTTCTCATCGCCGACGAGCTCGCGCAGAGACTCCAGGCGAAGCTCGTCTGGCATGCCCGCGGGGCTCTCGATGCGAAGATCGCGCGTGGAGAGCATCACTAGCCCATCCTCGAGCGCGGCGACGCCGAGCGGCGCGAGCACCTCCGTGACGATCTCCTCGGCCCAATCATCGAACGCGGTCACGTGCATCGGATCGCTCAGGAAGCTCGCGCGTTGTACGGGCAGGTAATGCGAGAAGGCAGGATGCTCGAGGATATGCGCGAGGTGGTTAAAGAGCGTGAGCGCGGCGACGAGCTGGAACAACTCCTGGAGCAACCCGAGCGGGTACCACCGGCCATCTTCGAGCAGGCTGAGCAGGTCGAGCCAGAGCACCTTGGTGCTCCAGATGTAGCTATTGACCAGGCCAAGCTCGAGCATCAACAGCTCGGGCGTGCTCGTCGAGAGGTTGCGCAAGTATCCCGTGCCTGTCATCTGCGGCTCGAGCCCCTCACCTTGAACCCATGCGGGGAGCAAGGCGTCGTATGGGGTGAGCTCGAGTTCGAGCACCTGTTGACGCCACGCCTCATCCAACCCTATCGCCTGCGCCGCGTGACGGTCCGATCTCTCGCCGAAGGCGCCCATGGTCCAGGCGCGCAGCACGTGGCGCGCGAAAGCGGCGCGGCCAAGCTCGAGCGGCTCGAGGTTCTCGTCCTCTTCAGGTTCGAGCCAGAGCTCGGGCTCGCTGCGATCCTCGGCCTCCGTGTTCTCGGTGATGCCGAGGAGTTCGAGGGACATGGCGTCCTCGATAGCAGCGGCGCACACCTCGGTGGGGATGCCAGACTTTTGCGAGAGCTGCTCGAGCAGCTCTTCTGAAGGAGGGTATCGGAAAGGATCGACTAGCGCCTCGCAGAGCAACCACTTCAAGCGATGTTGTAGCGGCTCGGTGGCAGCGACGCTGCGCAGCTTGCGCGCGCCATTATCGACCAGCGCGTCGATGGTATGCGTGACCCACTCCATGAGCCATCCTCGCCCGAGCGTCCAGAGCGCGTGCCAGAGCTCCTCGGGGATGGCGAGCATGGGATAACCAGAGGGGTCCCCTTCGAGGCGAAAGATAAGCCCGAGCTCTGCCAGGGTGAGCGCGATGTCTTGCTCCTGGCGGCGCTCGAAGTCGCGCATGAGCGGGACGATGTTCTCCTCGGGCTGCTCGACGCCGGTGCCAAAGATCTCCTGCCAGTAGCACATGCCACCGAGCTCGATGGCCATCAACGCGCCCCCGAGCCACTCTGGCTCGGGCAACATATCGAGGACGCGCTCGAGGGTGTCAGGCTCCTCGAAGTGGTCGCGCAGTTCGTACATCATGACGAGCAGCGGCCCCTCTTCGATGCCGTGTCGGCCCACGATAGCGGAGACCTCTTCGCGCTCCATCCTGCCGAGGATAATCGGCAAACTCGGGCGCATGCCGGTGACGGTCGGCGAGAGGATCGCAGCGAGCGCGCCGGGCATGGTGACGGTGCGAGGCATGCCTCGGCCGCGAGAGGCGAGTGGCCTGAGCAGGCCGATATCGACGAGTTGCTGGAGGTGTTTTCGCTCGGACCACTCGACCCTGAGAGGGAGGTCATGATCGAGGACAAGATCTTCGAGCAAGGTATGAAGCTGTGCGCTGCGCACCTTTTGCGAGACGACCTCGCGGACGGCCTCAGGATCGAGCGTCCAGCGCGCGGCGATCGCTTTCGCGGATGCGTCCGGTGCGCCATAGAGGGTGGCGAGTTTTCGCCGCAGCGGCTCGCCAAAGCTCGCGACATGATCCACGAGAGCCTGAAATGAGCGGCTCTCCCAGGCGGTCCGCTGCCCAATCATCGTCATCATGGTCCTAAAAGCTCCTTGCACCAGTCAGCGGTGAAGTCCACGAGGCACAGAAACGTGCCCGTGATAAGGAGCAAGCCTCTACCACACTCCTCCCCATAAACGCCACCCTTGCAGCATCACCACCGAGCGTGTCGATGGAAAAGTTGGCACAAACGCGCGCTGCTCGCGCGTTGTTCATGGAGAGGTTGAATAGATGAGCCGCCGCGCGCGTCTAGGCAAGAGGTGGAACCCCTCATCGATTCTGAGGGCAGGAACGTGTATACTGCTCGTGGATGGGGTCGCGTCAAACGACCCCGAGGAGCTGTGATGAAAGATAAGAAAACCAACATCTTCTCTCCCAAAACCGTGGCAAGGGTCGCGCTCGTGCTCGGTTTGACGCTCGCGGCCACGAGCTTCGCGCCCGTTGCTCCCGAGGCCACGCCCGCGCAAAAGCTCGCGCAGGCCAAGGCGAACTTCGACTGGGAGGGAGAAGAGCTCTATTACAAGATCAACGTCAACGGCTCCGAAGCCGCGCACGCAGCGGTGCGCGTCGGGGATGTACGGCTGGCAAAGGAGCGTCCTTACGTGGCGCTCTCGGCCAAGGCAAAGTCCGTGGGGCTCTTTCACACCATCTACCCGATGGATGATCGCGCCAACACGTTCATCGACCCGCTCTCGTTCCAACCGATTCGCAGCGAGAAGGTGTTCCGCGAGGCGGGCCGAGGTCGCACCTACAAGGTCGACTACCTCCCGCACAAGTTCACCTCGAACATCCTCAAGATCTACCACAAGGACGAGAAGAACCCAGAGGATCGCGAGCGCAAGTATTCGCGCGCGCTGCCAGACACCACGCACGATGCGTTCACCTGGTTCCTCGAGATCCGTACGATCGAGAAGTTCACCCCTGGCGACAAGCTCAGCTATTACATCTTCGATGGATGGAAGCTTAGCCGCGTGGATCTCGAGGTCATCGGCGAGGAGCGTGTGTTGACGCCGATGGGTTGGTACAACGCGATTCGATTCGACTTCCAGCGCGAGATCCTGAGTACGAAGCGCAAGCTCGTCGATCGCCAACCCGTGTCGCCTGATTTGACGGTGGTCAAACCGGGGAAACCGACGGGCTCGCTCTGGCTCAGCGCCGACAGCAGGCGCATCCCCGTCAAGATCGAGATGGGCAGCACCTACGGCAAGGGCGAGGTGATGCTCGCCAAGTATGTGGCGCCCAAGAAGAAGCAAAGCAAACGCCCCACCGCCCCCTCCAAGTAACAGTGAGCCTCGCTTGCGCCCATTGATTCACCCCCCTGCCCTTGTCCCAGGATCGCGCGTCGCGATCCTGAGCCCCTCTGGCCCCGTCCTAAAAGACCACCTCGACCAGGGGCTCGACTTGCTCGAGTCCTGGGGTTTGGAGCCCGTGGTGTTCGAGCAAGCGCTCGCGAGGTCGAACACGCGCGGATACCTCGCTGGCTCGGACAACGAGCGCCTCGAGGCGCTCGTAGAGGCATTCGACAGAGATGACATCGACGCCATCCTCTGCGCGCGTGGAGGATATGGCGCGATGCGATTGCTCGCGCGCCTCGATCCCGAGAAACTGCGCGCTCGCGCAAAGCTCCTCGTCGGGTTTAGCGACATCACCGCGCTCCACCTGTACCTGTGCCACGTGGCGGGCATCAGCTCGCTCCATGGACCTGTGCTAAAGAGCATGAAGCTCCACCACGCAGAGACCGATCCTTCGCTCGAGCACTTGCGCGCGGCGTTGTTTGGCGAGCGCGGTGAGTTCGAGCTGAGTGGCTTGAAACCTGCGCGCGAGGGTCGCGCCACCGGGACACTGATAGGTGGCAACCTGAGCCTCGTGCAAGCGATGCTCGCGAGCCCGTATGCGCCATCACTCGAAGGCGCGGTGTTGTTTCTGGAGGACGTGACCGAGCCCGATTATCGCCTCGATCGCTTGCTGACGAGCGTGAGGATGGCACGAGGAGCGAACGCGCTGGCGGGGCTCGTGTTGGGGCAATTCAACGGCTGCGGCGGCGTGTATGTCGAGGAAGATGCGATCCCCGCGTTCCTCGAGGAGATCGCGACGGAGTTCGATTGCCCGGTCGCCACGGGGTTGCCTGTGGGGCATACTGCGCCAAACATCGCGCTGCCGCTCGGCGTCCAGGCCACGCTCGACGCGACGGCAGGAACCCTCACCGTCCATAAGGACGCGGTCACTGAAAAGAGCACCTCATGACATCATACGCACGGACCGAGGCTGCAACCGAAGCGCTCGAGCGCTTCGTGAGCGATGACCTCTCGGCGTTGGCGAAGACGCACGCAGCGAGCGCCGCACACGGCGTCGCGGCGACACGGGACGAGCTCCTTTGCGATGTTCGCATGGGCAAGGCGCAGCTCGCGCCCATCGAACGCGCGCTGCCTGGACTAAAAGATGGCGAGCCGATCTTTGATCTGGCGAGCGTGACGAAACCACTGGTCCCCGTGACGCTCTCCATGCAAGCGGTGACGCAGGGAAAAATCGCGCTCGACACGCCGCTCTCCGAGGTGCTCCCCGACTGGGACAACCGCGCGACCTTTCAGCAACTGCTCAATCACACCTCCGGGCTCCCTGCCTGGTACAAGTACTACCTCGAACACCCGATCTTCCACGACGACCCGAAAGCATGGCGCACACAGCGCGAGGTCGTCTTGAAGCGCGCCCGAGGTGCCGAGAAGCACCCCGCTGGCGAGGTCTACGCGTACTCGGATCTTGGATACATGACCTTGATGGTGGTTCTGGAAGAGGTCTTCGGGCGTCCACTGGACGCGCTGGCGAATGACCAGATCTTCGCGCCACTGGGCATGAATCACACGCGATACGTGAACCTGCTCGCTGGTGATGCGCCGATCGCTGACGCGGTGACCACGGAGATTTGCCCTGTGCGCGGCCCTGTCACCGGGTTGGTGCATGATGAGAACACGATGGTGCTCGGCGGTGTATCAGGGCACGCGGGCGTGTTCGGGACGGCATCTGATCTGTTGCTCTTTTGTCGCGCGTTGCTGGACATCGACGCGGGCGCAGCAAAGACAGCGGACGTACTCGGCATCTCGACCGAGGTGCTGCACGCCTTCTGGTCGAGAGACACGATGGGCGCAGGTGGCCATCACCTGGCGGGATGGGATACACCGAGCGGCCAGCGCTCGAGCGCTGGCCGAGGTTTCTCGCGAGAAACCTCGGTGGGGCACCTCGGGTTTACGGGGACCTCGATCTGGATGGATCGCGAGCGCGAGACGATCGCGATCTTGCTGACGAACCGCGTTCACCCCACACGTGAAAACCCATTGATTTTCGATATGCGCGTCGCATTCCACGAAGCGATCCTGCCACCATCTTGACCGGGCCGAGGGAGAACGGTTATCACTGCACCGGGCAACCCTTTCGCTCGCTCCCTTTGCACGAGGTCTACATGTCGAGCAACGCTTTCCTGACCGAGTTACGATGCGCCGAAGCGCTGGCGCGCGCTGCGGGCCAACGCATCGAAATCGGGCGACGCGCGGGCGTCACCGTCGATTACAAGGGGCGCAATGACCTTGTCACCAACGTCGATCGAGAGGTCGAGACGTTTTTGCGCGCCGAGATCAAGGAGCTCTTCCCCGAGGATCGCATCGTCGGCGAGGAGTACGGCACCGAGGATGGTGTCGATGGCGGGGATGAGGATGGATTGCACCGGCAGTGGTTGATCGATCCTATCGATGGGACCACGAACTTCTCGATGGGGGTGCCGATTTACTGCGTCTCGATCGCGCTCTTTGCTGGCGGCAAGTCCGTCGTCGGCGCGATTTATGACCCGACGCGCGACGAACTCTTTAGCGCGCGCCGAGGGCATGGCGCGCGCGTCGATGGGGTCGCGTTAAAGAGCAGCGCCGAGCAAGACCTCTCGAACGCTGTCATGGTCACGGGCTTCCCACCGATCAAGACAGACGACACCTTCGAATCGGTCGTCTGGAAGTTCGGGCACGTGGCGCGCGCCTCGAGGGGCGTGCGCAGGTTGGGTTCAGCAGCGCTCGACCTGGCGTACATCGCCACAGGAAGGATCGATGGGTTCTGGGAGTTCAACCTGAACCCCTGGGACACGGCAGCTGGTTACTTGCTCGTCGAGGAGGCGGGAGGCCGCGTCACGCAAGCCGATGGCGAGCCCTTTACCCCCTTTGCAAAGAGCGTGGTCGCGACCAATGGTCACATCCATGACGCGCTCATCGATGTGTTGAAGTCCGCGAACATCACCTGATGGGCGCGACTGATTTCGAGTTCTTTTTGTACGAAGTTTATGAGGATTCCCTTGCATAAATCGATGATCATGGCGGCGTGCCTCGTGTTCCTGGCTGGATGCACAGAGCAAATCGAGGTGGAGAACAGAGACGCCGAGATTCAGGAGATCTTCGAGCCCCAACTGCTCGATGAGAACAGGCTCTCGATCGACTACACGATCCTCGACGCCGAAGGCGATGATCAGGAGCTCATCGTCGAGATCTGCGAAGAAGGCGGCAGCGCATGCGGCATTCCCTTCCAGGGGAACGGCTCGGATGGCGTCACGTTCGTGCCCACCGCGCCCGCAGGCAGCGTGCAGACGCACCGTTACGTCTGGGATGTGGGGTGTGGACGCGTGGCGGGTGAAGAGATCCTCGATACATCGAGTGATGCGACCTACATCGCGCGCATCTCACCGAAGAGCGACCCGACGAGCGTCACAGAGAGCGCACCGTTTATCTTGAGCCAACTCGGTTTCGGTGAGACCCTCGAGTGCCCACCGCGCTAGCGCGGCGGCCACAGCGCTCACTGAAACGGTTGCACAGGATGATTTGACGTGCAGTGCCTCTATTGCGAACACGCCCTCCCGGAAGGCGCGAACTTTTGTACGAGCTGTGGTGCGCTTGTTTCGCGGTGTCCCGAATGTTCGAGCGCAGTTTACAACGAAGCGAGGTTTTGTGGCTCTTGCGGCGCGAACCTCAGCATTCACGACATGGGACCGAGTGAAAATGTGCGCCGAGCGCGAATCACTCAGCCCGCGCTCATGTCGCAGGTCGAGCAGAACTTCCTCAAAGAGATCGGCAAGACGGGGATCGCCATCCTCTACCGCCCCACCCGACCGACGCAACGTTACGTGATCGGTCGCGGAGACAACACGTTGGGCGCGGGACCAAACAACGACATCGTGATCAGCGACGCGGCCATCTCGTGGAATCACGCCCTGTTGATTTGTCGCGATGACAAGATCCAGCTCCAGGACACCGCGAGCACCAACGGCACCTTCCTGAACAGCGTCGAGGTGTTCCGTCCGTTGGATGTACACCACGGGGACATCGTACGACTGGCAGACATCGACTTCGCGGTGTGGTTGCCTCCAGACAAGCGCTGAACCTATACCAAGAAAAGCAGAAGGCAGGTTTCCTCGAGGAAACCTGCCTTCTGCTTTTCTTGGTATAGGTTCAGCGCTTGTCTGGAGGCAACCACACCGCGAAGTCGATGTCTGCCAGTCGTACGATGTCCCCGTGGTGTACATCCAACGGACGGAACACCTCGACGCTGTTCAGGAAGGTGCCGTTGGTGCTCGCGGTGTCCTGGAGCTGGATCTTGTCATCGCGACAAATCAACAGGGCGTGATTCCACGAGATGGCCGCGTCGCTGATCACGATGTCGTTGTTTGGTCCCGCGCCCAACGTGTTGTCTCCGCGACCGATCACGTAACGTTGCGTCGGTCGGGTGGGGCGGTAGAGGATGGCGATCCCCGTCTTGCCGATCTCTTTGAGGAAGTTCTGCTCGACCTGCGACATGAGCGCGGGCTGAGTGATTCGCGCTCGGCGCACATTTTCACTCGGTCCCATGTCGTGAATGCTGAGGTTCGCGCCGCAAGAGCCACAAAACCTCGCTTCGTTGTAAACTGCGCTCGAACATTCGGGACACCGCGAAACAAGCGCACCACAGCTCGTACAAAAGTTCGCGCCTTCCGGGAGGGCGTGTTCGCAATAGAGGCACTGCACGTCAAATCATCCTGTGCAACCGTTTCAGTGAGCGCTGTGGCCGCCGCGCTAGCGCGGTGGGCACTCGAGGGTCTCACCGAAACCGAGTTGGCTCAAGATAAACGGTGCGCTCTCTGTGACGCTCGTCGGGTCGCTCTTCGGTGAGATGCGCGCGATGTAGGTCGCATCACTCGATGTATCGAGGATCTCTTCACCCGCCACGCGTCCACACCCCACATCCCAGACGTAACGGTGCGTCTGCACGCTGCCTGCGGGCGCGGTGGGCACGAACGTGACGCCATCCGAGCCGTTCCCCTGGAAGGGAATGCCGCATGCGCTGCCGCCTTCTTCGCAGATCTCGACGATGAGCTCCTGATCATCGCCTTCGGCGTCGAGGATCGTGTAGTCGATCGAGAGCCTGTTCTCATCGAGCAGTTGGGGCTCGAAGATCTCCTGAATCTCGGCGTCTCTGTTCTCCACCTCGATTTGCTCTGTGCATCCAGCCAGGAACACGAGGCACGCCGCCATGATCATCGATTTATGCAAGGGAATCCTCATAAACTTCGTACAAAAAGAACTCGAAATCAGTCGCGCCCATCAGGTGATGTTCGCGGACTTCAACACATCGATGAGCGCGTCATGGATGTGACCATTGGTCGCGACCACGCTCTTTGCAAAGGGGGTAAAGGGCTCGCCATCGGCTTGCGTGACGCGGCCTCCCGCCTCCTCGACGAGCAAGTAACCAGCTGCCGTGTCCCAGGGGTTCAGGTTGAACTCCCAGAACCCATCGATCCTTCCTGTGGCGATGTACGCCAGGTCGAGCGCTGCTGAACCCAACCTGCGCACGCCCCTCGAGGCGCGCGCCACGTGCCCGAACTTCCAGACGACCGATTCGAAGGTGTCGTCTGTCTTGATCGGTGGGAAGCCCGTGACCATGACAGCGTTCGAGAGGTCTTGCTCGGCGCTGCTCTTTAACGCGACCCCATCGACGCGCGCGCCATGCCCTCGGCGCGCGCTAAAGAGTTCGTCGCGCGTCGGGTCATAAATCGCGCCGACGACGGACTTGCCGCCAGCAAAGAGCGCGATCGAGACGCAGTAAATCGGCACCCCCATCGAGAAGTTCGTGGTCCCATCGATAGGATCGATCAACCACTGCCGGTGCAATCCATCCTCATCCCCGCCATCGACACCATCCTCGGTGCCGTACTCCTCGCCGACGATGCGATCCTCGGGGAAGAGCTCCTTGATCTCGGCGCGCAAAAACGTCTCGACCTCTCGATCGACGTTGGTGACAAGGTCATTGCGCCCCTTGTAATCGACGGTGACGCCCGCGCGTCGCCCGATTTCGATGCGTTGGCCCGCAGCGCGCGCCAGCGCTTCGGCGCATCGTAACTCGGTCAGGAAAGCGTTGCTCGACATGTAGACCTCGTGCAAAGGGAGCGAGCGAAAGGGTTGCCCGGTGCAGTGATAACCGTTCTCCCTCGGCCCGGTCAAGATGGTGGCAGGATCGCTTCGTGGAATGCGACGCGCATATCGAAAATCAATGGGTTTTCACGTGTGGGGTGAACGCGGTTCGTCAGCAAGATCGCGATCGTCTCGCGCTCGCGATCCATCCAGATCGAGGTCCCCGTAAACCCGAGGTGCCCCACCGAGGTTTCTCGCGAGAAACCTCGGCCAGCGCTCGAGCGCTGGCCGCTCGGTGTATCCCATCCCGCCAGGTGATGGCCACCTGCGCCCATCGTGTCTCTCGACCAGAAGGCGTGCAGCACCTCGGTCGAGATGCCGAGTACGTCCGCTGTCTTTGCTGCGCCCGCGTCGATGTCCAGCAACGCGCGACAAAAGAGCAACAGATCAGATGCCGTCCCGAACACGCCCGCGTGCCCTGATACACCGCCGAGCACCATCGTGTTCTCATCATGCACCAACCCGGTGACAGGGCCGCGCACAGGGCAAATCTCCGTGGTCACCGCGTCAGCGATCGGCGCATCACCAGCGAGCAGGTTCACGTATCGCGTGTGATTCATGCCCAGTGGCGCGAAGATCTGGTCATTCGCCAGCGCGTCCAGTGGACGCCCGAAGACCTCTTCCAGAACCACCATCAAGGTCATGTATCCAAGATCCGAGTACGCGTAGACCTCGCCAGCGGGGTGCTTCTCGGCACCTCGGGCGCGCTTCAAGACGACCTCGCGCTGTGTGCGCCATGCTTTCGGGTCGTCGTGGAAGATCGGGTGTTCGAGGTAGTACTTGTACCAGGCAGGGAGCCCGGAGGTGTGATTGAGCAGTTGCTGAAAGGTCGCGCGGTTGTCCCAGTCGGGGAGCACCTCGGAGAGCGGCGTGTCGAGCGCGATTTTTCCCTGCGTCACCGCTTGCATGGAGAGCGTCACGGGGACCAGTGGTTTCGTCACGCTCGCCAGATCAAAGATCGGCTCGCCATCTTTTAGTCCAGGCAGCGCGCGTTCGATGGGCGCGAGCTGCGCCTTGCCCATGCGAACATCGCAAAGGAGCTCGTCCCGTGTCGCCGCGACGCCGTGTGCGGCGCTCGCTGCGTGCGTCTTCGCCAACGCCGAGAGGTCATCGCTCACGAAGCGCTCGAGCGCTTCGGTTGCAGCCTCGGTCCGTGCGTATGATGTCATGAGGTGCTCTTTTCAGTGACCGCGTCCTTATGGACGGTGAGGGTTCCTGCCGTCGCGTCGAGCGTGGCCTGGACGCCGAGCGGCAGCGCGATGTTTGGCGCAGTATGCCCCACAGGCAACCCCGTGGCGACCGGGCAATCGAACTCCGTCGCGATCTCCTCGAGGAACGCGGGGATCGCATCTTCCTCGACATACACGCCGCCGCAGCCGTTGAATTGCCCCAACACGAGCCCCGCCAGCGCGTTCGCTCCTCGTGCCATCCTCACGCTCGTCAGCAAGCGATCGAGGCGATAATCGGGCTCGGTCACGTCCTCCAGAAACAACACCGCGCCTTCGAGTGATGGCGCATACGGGCTCGCGAGCATCGCTTGCACGAGGCTCAGGTTGCCACCTATCAGTGTCCCGGTGGCGCGACCCTCGCGCGCAGGTTTCAAGCCACTCAGCTCGAACTCACCGCGCTCGCCAAACAACGCCGCGCGCAAGTGCTCGAGCGAAGGATCGGTCTCTGCGTGGTGGAGCTTCATGCTCTTTAGCACAGGTCCATGGAGCGAGCTGATGCCCGCCACGTGGCACAGGTACAGGTGGAGCGCGGTGATGTCGCTAAACCCGACGAGGAGCTTTGCGCGAGCGCGCAGTTTCTCGGGATCGAGGCGCGCGAGCAATCGCATCGCGCCATATCCTCCACGCGCGCAGAGGATGGCGTCGATGTCATCTCTGTCGAATGCCTCTACGAGCGCCTCGAGGCGCTCGTTGTCCGAGCCAGCGAGGTATCCGCGCGTGTTCGACCTCGCGAGCGCTTGCTCGAACACCACGGGCTCCAAACCCCAGGACTCGAGCAAGTCGAGCCCCTGGTCGAGGTGGTCTTTTAGGACGGGGCCAGAGGGGCTCAGGATCGCGACGCGCGATCCTGGGACAAGGGCAGGGGGGTGAATCAATGGGCGCAAGCGAGGCTCACTGTTACTTGGAGGGGGCGGTGGGGCGTTTGCTTTGCTTCTTCTTGGGCGCCACATACTTGGCGAGCATCACCTCGCCCTTGCCGTAGGTGCTGCCCATCTCGATCTTGACGGGGATGCGCCTGCTGTCGGCGCTGAGCCAGAGCGAGCCCGTCGGTTTCCCCGGTTTGACCACCGTCAAATCAGGCGACACGGGTTGGCGATCGACGAGCTTGCGCTTCGTACTCAGGATCTCGCGCTGGAAGTCGAATCGAATCGCGTTGTACCAACCCATCGGCGTCAACACACGCTCCTCGCCGATGACCTCGAGATCCACGCGGCTAAGCTTCCATCCATCGAAGATGTAATAGCTGAGCTTGTCGCCAGGGGTGAACTTCTCGATCGTACGGATCTCGAGGAACCAGGTGAACGCATCGTGCGTGGTGTCTGGCAGCGCGCGCGAATACTTGCGCTCGCGATCCTCTGGGTTCTTCTCGTCCTTGTGGTAGATCTTGAGGATGTTCGAGGTGAACTTGTGCGGGAGGTAGTCGACCTTGTAGGTGCGACCTCGGCCCGCCTCGCGGAACACCTTCTCGCTGCGAATCGGTTGGAACGAGAGCGGGTCGATGAACGTGTTGGCGCGATCATCCATCGGGTAGATGGTGTGAAAGAGCCCCACGGACTTTGCCTTGGCCGAGAGCGCCACGTAAGGACGCTCCTTTGCCAGCCGTACATCCCCGACGCGCACCGCTGCGTGCGCGGCTTCGGAGCCGTTGACGTTGATCTTGTAATAGAGCTCTTCTCCCTCCCAGTCGAAGTTCGCCTTGGCCTGCGCGAGCTTTTGCGCGGGCGTGGCCTCGGGAGCAACGGGCGCGAAGCTCGTGGCCGCGAGCGTCAAACCGAGCACGAGCGCGACCCTTGCCACGGTTTTGGGAGAGAAGATGTTGGTTTTCTTATCTTTCATCACAGCTCCTCGGGGTCGTTTGACGCGACCCCATCCACGAGCAGTATACACGTTCCTGCCCTCAGAATCGATGAGGGGTTCCACCTCTTGCCTAGACGCGCGCGGCGGCTCATCTATTCAACCTCTCCATGAACAACGCGCGAGCAGCGCGCGTTTGTGCCAACTTTTCCATCGACACGCTCGGTGGTGATGCTGCAAGGGTGGCGTTTATGGGGAGGAGTGTGGTAGAGGCTTGCTCCTTATCACGGGCACGTTTCTGTGCCTCGTGGACTTCACCGCTGACTGGTGCAAGGAGCTTTTAGGACCATGATGACGATGATTGGGCAGCGGACCGCCTGGGAGAGCCGCTCATTTCAGGCTCTCGTGGATCATGTCGCGAGCTTTGGCGAGCCGCTGCGGCGAAAACTCGCCACCCTCTATGGCGCACCGGACGCATCCGCGAAAGCGATCGCCGCGCGCTGGACGCTCGATCCTGAGGCCGTCCGCGAGGTCGTCTCGCAAAAGGTGCGCAGCGCACAGCTTCATACCTTGCTCGAAGATCTTGTCCTCGATCATGACCTCCCTCTCAGGGTCGAGTGGTCCGAGCGAAAACACCTCCAGCAACTCGTCGATATCGGCCTGCTCAGGCCACTCGCCTCTCGCGGCCGAGGCATGCCTCGCACCGTCACCATGCCCGGCGCGCTCGCTGCGATCCTCTCGCCGACCGTCACCGGCATGCGCCCGAGTTTGCCGATTATCCTCGGCAGGATGGAGCGCGAAGAGGTCTCCGCTATCGTGGGCCGACACGGCATCGAAGAGGGGCCGCTGCTCGTCATGATGTACGAACTGCGCGACCACTTCGAGGAGCCTGACACCCTCGAGCGCGTCCTCGATATGTTGCCCGAGCCAGAGTGGCTCGGGGGCGCGTTGATGGCCATCGAGCTCGGTGGCATGTGCTACTGGCAGGAGATCTTTGGCACCGGCGTCGAGCAGCCCGAGGAGAACATCGTCCCGCTCATGCGCGACTTCGAGCGCCGCCAGGAGCAAGACATCGCGCTCACCCTGGCAGAGCTCGGGCTTATCTTTCGCCTCGAAGGGGACCCCTCTGGTTATCCCATGCTCGCCATCCCCGAGGAGCTCTGGCACGCGCTCTGGACGCTCGGGCGAGGATGGCTCATGGAGTGGGTCACGCATACCATCGACGCGCTGGTCGATAATGGCGCGCGCAAGCTGCGCAGCGTCGCTGCCACCGAGCCGCTACAACATCGCTTGAAGTGGTTGCTCTGCGAGGCGCTAGTCGATCCTTTCCGATACCCTCCTTCAGAAGAGCTGCTCGAGCAGCTCTCGCAAAAGTCTGGCATCCCCACCGAGGTGTGCGCCGCTGCTATCGAGGACGCCATGTCCCTCGAACTCCTCGGCATCACCGAGAACACGGAGGCCGAGGATCGCAGCGAGCCCGAGCTCTGGCTCGAACCTGAAGAGGACGAGAACCTCGAGCCGCTCGAGCTTGGCCGCGCCGCTTTCGCGCGCCACGTGCTGCGCGCCTGGACCATGGGCGCCTTCGGCGAGAGATCGGACCGTCACGCGGCGCAGGCGATAGGGTTGGATGAGGCGTGGCGTCAACAGGTGCTCGAACTCGAGCTCACCCCATACGACGCCTTGCTCCCCGCATGGGTTCAAGGTGAGGGGCTCGAGCCGCAGATGACAGGCACGGGATACTTGCGCAACCTCTCGACGAGCACGCCCGAGCTGTTGATGCTCGAGCTTGGCCTGGTCAATAGCTACATCTGGAGCACCAAGGTGCTCTGGCTCGACCTGCTCAGCCTGCTCGAAGATGGCCGGTGGTACCCGCTCGGGTTGCTCCAGGAGTTGTTCCAGCTCGTCGCCGCGCTCACGCTCTTTAACCACCTCGCGCATATCCTCGAGCATCCTGCCTTCTCGCATTACCTGCCCGTACAACGCGCGAGCTTCCTGAGCGATCCGATGCACGTGACCGCGTTCGATGATTGGGCCGAGGAGATCGTCACGGAGGTGCTCGCGCCGCTCGGCGTCGCCGCGCTCGAGGATGGGCTAGTGATGCTCTCCACGCGCGATCTTCGCATCGAGAGCCCCGCGGGCATGCCAGACGAGCTTCGCCTGGAGTCTCTGCGCGAGCTCGTCGGCGATGAGAACTTCGAGTTCGCGATCCCCGAGTCGAATGGTCCAAAGCTCGCCATCGCGGCGGTGCACGAGCCGGAAGAGGATGGCTCGCTCTCGATCGATAGCCCGCTGCCGCAGCTCTTTGACTGGCTTGAAGGGAAGCGCATCGTTCGCTATGAGGATGGTCGATTGATCCTCGATTGATTCTGGCTCCACGATGTTTTTGCAAAGGTAGGACGATGATCGCAGTGATTTTGGCCGGTGGTTCCGGCACCCGCTTCTGGCCTCTGAGCCGCAAGGACAGGCCCAAGCAGCTCGTGCGCCTGTTTGGCGACCGCGTGATGATCGGGCAGACCGTCGAGCGCCTCGCGCGCGTGACGACCACGGACAGGATCGTGGTGGTTTGCGGCGAGCATCTCATCGACGCGATGCGCGCGGCGTTGCCAGAGCTCGATGAGGATAACTTCCTCGTCGAGCCCGCGGCCAGGAACACTGCGCCAGCCATCGCGATCGCTGCCGCCTGGGCAAATCATCGCTTCCCTGGCGAGGTCGTCGGCGTCTTCCCCAGCGATCACTTCATCGGCGCGCCGGACAGGTTCGACGCCGCCGTCGTGCGCGCGAGCGAGGCGGCAAAGCTTGGCCACATCGTCACGCTCGGGATGCAGCCAAATCGCCCCGAGACAGGGTATGGCTACATCAAGCAAGGCGCCTCGGTGCAAGACTTGGAGGGCGTGCACGCTGTCGACGCGTTCGTCGAGAAGCCAAACCTCGAGCGCGCGCTCGAATACCTCGCTGCCGGTGATTTCCTCTGGAACGCGGGGATGTTCTTCTTCTCACCGTCGACGCTCATGGAGGAGCTCGAGCGACAGCTCCCCGAGATGCACGCTGGCGTCCAGGAGATCGCGGCGACCTTTGACGCGGACGCAGAGACCTATGACAAGGCGCTGCGCGGCATCTTCCCCGAGCTGGAGTCGATCTCGATCGATTACGGTGTGATGGAGAACGCGCGCTCGGTCTGCGTGGTTCCGGCCGAGTTCGCGTGGTCAGATGTCGGTCACTGGGCGGCGCTCCCCGAGATCCGCGAGACGGACGCGAAAGGGAACGTCCTCGAGGCGCCAGTGATTCTCCATGATGTCGAGGATAGCGTCTTCTATAGCTCTGATAACGCGCGCCCCATCGCAGCAGCAGGCGTCAAGGGGCTCGTTGTCGTCGACACGCCCGAGGCCGTCCTGGTCATCCCCAAGGATCGTTGCCAGGATGTGCGCGAGCTCAAGCAGATGTTCGATGACATGAAGTGAGATGGTTCGGTCGTCGTGCCGAGCAAAAAAGAGGCCGCGTAAAAATTTCTGATCGCAGGGGCGAAAAGCCAACCTGGCCTCAGAAATTTTTACGCGGCCTCTTTTTTGCGGGCGGAGCGCCCCGGCTCGAGGAGCTGGTTTATGGGCGCTGCCATCCGATGCGCAGATCGTAGACGATCGGGCGGATGTCGCGGTCTGTGGTCGTGAAGCGAACCTCGACTTCGAAGCGCGAGCCGACCAGCGGGCCGCCAATCTGTGACAGATCGAACGTGTGGCTCTGGGCTCCGATCGGGTAGTCCGCATACGTCGCGCCCATGGGGCCTTGCACCGGAATCCAGTCACCGACCGGGTTGTTGTTCGCGTCCAGGACGCGGATGCGCATGCCGAGCGTGGTCTCGGTGGGCACGTGCGCCTCGATCTCGACGGTCGAGACGATCGAGTTGTTGAACTTCGTGTCGAAGACCGTGCGCCAGAGGCCACGCGGCGCGGTGAAGCTAAACAGCGATGAGCCCGAGAAGTCGGAGTAGGTGTAGTGTCCACCTGCGCCTGGCATCGGCACGGTCAGGATGCGACCTGTGTTTGCCTTGTCAGGCTCGAACTTGAGCGCGAACTCCGAGCTCATCCCCAGGTGCCACGCGTAACCTTGCGAGTCGAAGCCAATGCCGCGCATATCCAGCCCTGTGGCTTCTGGAATCCTCGCGCCGCTGTTGTCGATGAGCGCGCGGATGATCTGGATGGTCGATGCCGCCGGGTTATTCGCGTCGTAGGAAAGACGCGAGATGATCCCCGAGTTGTCGTTGTGCGTGATCCAGATGTCTCCGGTCGCGGGCTCGACGCCGAGCGCGCTCGTGCGCACGTCCGCGCCAGCCGCGCCATCGATCGTCGCCGTCAGAGTGCTTCCGTTTGCCGGAGGCGCGGCGGCGGTGTACTGCCCCGCGGGCATGTAGAAGACCTGTGATTCGAGGTTTGCCGGGTTGAACATCACCGTGAGCGCCTTGGATGGTCCCCAGCACCCGATCCAGACACGATCCTCTCCATCGATCGCGATCCCGTAAGGTCCGCAGTCTGGGAACTGATACATCTCGGTCCACTGGCGCGAGACCGTGTCGAACTTCGCGATCCCCACGCCATCCCACAAGGACGCCGCCCAGACGTTGCCCTTGGAGTCCGAGATCAGGCCGTAGATGCGGCCCAGGTTGCCAGTCGTCCCGCTCGGCGTGTGGATGCCATTTGTGCCGCGCGTGTACAGCGGGATGTTGGTCGGAGGATAGTTCTGCGTTTGCATCGTCGGGTTGTTCGGATCGACCCCTTGCACACCGCCAGAGCCTGCGTCCGAGAAGCCAAACCAGACCTGACCGCTCGGTGTCACCGCGATGCCGCGACCGCTCGGGTGGTTCGGGTTGATCACCTCCGAGTACACCACACACTCATCCGCCAGAGGATCTGCCTGGCTGTTGACCACGGAGACGATCCCGCCCGCGAGCGCGGAGGTCTCGATCGTGCCGTTGCCATTTCGATCCGGGCAGCGCGTCGTGTCCCACAAGATCTTGGTCACGCGACCATCGTTGCGGCCGATCACCCACATGTTACCGTCGAGATCGACCGCCGTGCGGCTCGGGCTCGAGCCCACCCAGTAACGCCCGACCTCCTGGTTGGTGTTGGTGTCGATCTTCGAGACCTGGTTCGTGTTCGTGTTCGCCGCCCAGATAAAGGATGGGAACGTGGTCTCCTTGCCGAGCGTGATGCCTGCCTTGTCACGGGGGTTGTCAGGATCATTGGCGTCGATGGTGTCGACGCCATCGTCTGCCATACCCACCACGACAGGATCGATGCCCTGCGAATAACAGGTCTCGTTGCACTTGCCGCAAGCATTGAGGAGGCCCTCATCGGTCAGGCCGTCGCAGTCATTGTCGAGGCCATCGCAGGAGGACTCGGGCGTCTCTGAGGGTGGAGTGCCACCGGAGCAAGCGCCCCAGACGCCAGCGGAGCAGGTCTCGACGCCGTACTCACAGACGCCCGCCGACTTTCCGCAAGGACGCGTGGCGCCCTCTGTGCACCCGCAGCCTTCGTCGACCTCGCCATCGCAGTCGTCATCGAGGGAGTTCCCTGTGCCATCCGGGCCACACTGTTCGATCTGAGGGAGAATGGAGCCTTCGCAGGTCCCGAACTCCTCGCCAGCGCAAGACTGGGTGCCCATGGCGCAGATGCCCTTGCCAGCGGCCTCCTGAGGTCCAGCGTAGCACTCCTGTTGTGACGAGGAGCAAGGACACCCCTCGTCGACGAGGCCGTTGCAGTTGTTGTCGAAGCCGTCACCGCATGTTTCCTCGGCGGCGGCCA
>JAYZVO010000185.1:0-35236 GCA_036155555.1 Myxococcota bacterium | reverse complement strand
GGCGAACTTTTTCCCGACCTGGTGCGGTGCGCCACCCAGGTTGGGAAAAAGTTCGCCTCCTCGGGTTGCGCGCCGCCCACCGCCATACCAGCTCGGCTTGTGAAGCGGCGATGAGCGTGGGAGAATGAGCGCCATTGATTTTCGCGCATGGAGGCATGTGGATGGAAGCAGATCGCAAAGATGGCAAGCTCGGGTGCGGCGGCAAACTGTTCGCGGTGTTAACGCTGCCACAGCTTGGCGTGCTCTTTCTCGCGCCCTGGATCTTCCTGATGCCAGCCGAGCGTTTTTTCCAGGAGGCGGGCGCCTACAGCGCGATCCTTCCTGGCTTGACGCATTTTCTGCTGTCATACAAGGCGCTCCCGGTGATGCTCGCCACCCCCTTGCTGGCGATGTGGTGCGCGGGCGTGTTTGGCTTCGGGCCGCTGTTGCACAGGAGCAAGCTGCGCACGGGTTTGTTGTTCGGGAGTTTCCTGGGCGTGCAGATGGTGTTCTCGATGATGATGATCGCCATGCTCCTGCCATTCCAGCGGCTCTGATCCAGAGCACCCAATTTCGTGCCATCCCGGCACAGATGGCGTATGGTCGACTCGATTAACGAGATCGCACAGGCGTCACATCCACACGCCGAGTTCAGAGGAGCGATGGCAAACGAGACCGACGATCCGACGATCCCGCCGCGGCTCGACGAGGTGCTCTCCCAGGTTGCGGAGGAGACCTCCGAGTTTGATTGGGGAGATGATGGGGGGGACTTCATCGAGAGCGAGCAGCTGACGCTGTTGCAGTTCTCGAGGGGGAACCAGCGCTACGCGATCCTCGGTGAAGAGGTGCGCGAGGTTCTCAACCGAGGTTTGTCCACCGAGCTTCCCGGCGCGCCGCCGCATATCACGGGCATCATGATTCACAGGCGGCAGGTCATCGGGCTGCTGGATCTGGACATCTGGTTCGGGCTCGATCCTCATCAACGCCAGGAAGAGCCCTTCGAGCGCGTGATTTTGGTGGAGCGAGAGACCTTGCTCGCCGGGATTCTGGCGGGACCATCGACCACGATCGTGCACTGGTCTTCGGACCTGCTCGATGGCGATGTCCCCGAGTCGATCCCTGGGCAGGTCAAGCGCTACATCCAGGCGGTCAAGGATGATGATGAAGGCGCGGTGCTCCTGCTCGACATCACCCGTTTGCTCGAAGACGCGGCGGTGGGTTAAGGATGGGCAGCAAGCTGAGCATCGAGGTCGTGCGCGCCAGGCTCGCGGGGCGAGAGATCGCGCTCGAGCTTCGGCGCGTGAGCAGCGTCCTGACCAACGATGAGGCGCAGGGGATCGAGCTGATCGACCCTTCGCCATGGCTCGGCGCGCGAAGCATCCACAAGGGGCACGTGGCGCTGGTGTTGCCAGAGGTCGGCCCCCCGGTGGGTGTGCGGCTCGGCGAGGTTCGAGGCTTCGAGCGGTGGACAAAGCGCGAGCTCTTCCCGTTGCCCGAGTGGCTGGGGAAACATATGCCAGAGATCCTGTTCGAGGGGTGTGGTTGGAAGGAAGACGTGGGCGCGATCTGGTTGCTCGACGTCGACCGCCTGATCAAGGCATGGCTCGCGGATCGCAAGAGAGAGAGTGAGATGCTGCGGCGTCAAGCGCAGCAAAAACATAAGCAGCAATCAATGCCGGAGTAGTGCATGTCGGCACTCTACAACAAACCGATCATCGGGCTGATCGTGATCGCCCTGGTCTCGATCGTCCTCTCCTCGGAGTTTGGCGTACAGATGGTGGAATCCTCCGCGGTGCGTATCACCGTCATCATGGGGGTGAGCCTGGCCATCGCGGCGGTCTATTACATCATGCTCTCGCCCATCCAGGAGATGCTCGTGCGCGCACGCTCGATCTCGCAAGGGGGAGAGCTTGGCGACGCTCCATCGAGTAGTGATGACGCGAACACGCTCTACAAGAGCTTGAAGCGCATGCGCGAGGAGCGCGAGAAGCTCGAGAAAGAGATCGCATCGCGCGAGGAGCGCCTCGATGAGTTTGGCGAATACCTCGAGCAGATCGCGAAGGGAGAGTTGCCGGACAAGCCGCTCGAGCTGCGCGCCAAGAAGGGAACCAGCGAGGAGCGCGTCGAGCGTGGCCTGGATGGTCTGCGCATCTTGCTCGACGAGCTCAACGATCGCGCCATGGAGATGGCCAAGGGCGCCACGAACATCAACGAGGTCGAGGAGCGCGTGCTCAGCACGAACCGCCTCTCGGATGTGGACCTCGCCCCCAACAAGCGCACCAATGGCGAGCTGGCGAGGTCGATCCTCGACCTCAACAACCAGCTCCGTCGCCTGACAATCCAGACCAAGGTCGTCGCGCAGGACAACCTGAGCAGCCCGATCCTCAACGAGCGCTTGCCCGGCGAGCTGGGAGAATCCTTCGCGGCGATGGTCGAGAGCTTGAGGAGTCTGGCGGATCGCGCGCAACAGATCGCGCGCGGTGATCTGACGATGTACTCGGACGGCGACGGTGAGTTGAGCACGGCGTTCAACATGATGGTGTCCGAGCTTCGCATGGTCGTCGATCAGATCACGCAGACAGCGGTGAGGATCTCGACGAGCGCGGAAGAAATCATCGCCGTCTTGAAAGAGCAGGAGCTCTCGGCCTCTCACCAGGCATCGGGCGTCGAGGAGACGCAGCGCACGATGGAGACCTTGCTCTCCTCGGCGAAGATGATCGCCGAGAGCGCGCAGACCGTGTTCAAGTCCGCCGAGCGCACGCAGGCAAACAACCGCATCATCTCCGACCGCGCCAGCGAGCTAAAGAGTCACACCGAACGCATCGGCGAGATCCTGGAGTCGATCAAGGAGATCGCCGACCGCTCCGACCTGCTCGCGCTCAACGCGAGCTTGGAGGGCTTGCGCGCTGGCGAAGCGGGCAAGGGATTCACCCTGGTGGCCAACGAAATGCGCCGCCTTGCCGAGAACATCAAGGGGAGCGTCGGTGACATCAAGGAGCTGTTGAGTGATATCCGCGAGTCGGCGCTCTCGTCGGTGATGGCGATCGAGGAGGGAACGAGACTCAGCGATCGCACCACAGACAGCGCGCTCAAGATCACGCTCATCACCCAACAGCAGCAATCGGGCACCGAGCAAGTCACGCAATCGATGGAGGAGCTCTCGCACTTGATCAACCAGGGGCTCGCCGGAACGCGTCAGGTGACGATGGCGGCCTCCGAGTTGGCGGGGCTCTCGGATGACATGCGCAAGATCGTGGAGGCGTTCAGGCTCGATGACAACAGCGAGCCGATCAAGCGAGGCCGCAGTGATTGGGGAGGTCGCGGAACGAGCGGCCTGCGTAGCTCTTCAGCGCACAGCATCTCGTTGATGCGTCGCGCCTCGGATGTCGGGAGCGGCGCGCACAAGCAGCTCGAGGCGAGATCGCTCTCCACGCTCCCGCGCGAGGAAGGGGTCGCGCCAGATCGCAGCGGTGAGTTCAAGCTCGCTCCGCCAAACCTTGGCAGGGAAAAAGATCCGATGCGCCAGACCTTGCAGGTCAACCGCCCGGAACCGAGCGGACCTGACTTGCACAGCACGATGCGCTTTGTCCCGGGTTCGGAACAGGAAGAGCTGCTGACGATGTTGACGAGTCACAAAAAGAGCGCGTTCGCAGGTGATGACTCACCGACCGTCGACGTCAGCTCGCTCGGCGATGAGATCAGCGAGTCGAGGCCAGGGAGCGATGATCAGATCGATGACCTCTTCGAGGAGCTCTCGAACACCGCGCGTGGCTTGAAGGAAGGGAGCGAAGGGAAAGACGACGATGGCGAGAGCCAGAAGTCGAAGCAGTGATGACGTAGGGATGTTGCCGTGAGCATTGGCGCCCTCATCGAAAAGTTTCGCTCGGTCGGCTTCGACCGCATCGAGCGTATGAACGTCTCGCTCGTCGCGCTCGAGCGCGACCCCGCGGACGCGCACGCCTCCGAGGAGATCTTGCGCGAGATCCACACCCTCAAGGGCGAGGCGAAGATGATGGGGTTTGCCGACGTGAACCTCGTCGCGCACCAGACCGAGAACTTGCTCATGAAATCAGCCGAGCTCGGCTGGAAGATGCAAGAGCAAACCGTCGACACCATCTTCCAGGGCTTTGACCTGATCCGAGCGCTGCTCTCGAAGCAAGCAGGCAGCAATGACACCCCCGTCGACCTCTCACAGTTCGTCGACAACGTGCACGCGCGCATGAACGCGCTCGAGGCGAGCAGCGGCAAGGAACCTCCCTCCTCGCCGCACGAGGACATCGCACAACCCTTTGAAAAAGAGGGCAATCCCGAACCTAAAAAAGAAGAGCCCGAGCAACTCGAAGAGGGCCACCCTCCAGCACCGGCGAAGCGCGCGTCGACGCTCGAGGAGACCTCCGCGAGCAGGCAGACCTCGACGCGGGCGACGTTCACGACGACCTCGGGGCCGATGGCGCCGGTGCAGGACGAGAGCGAGGGGCGAAGGCAGCGACAGACGACGGGCTCGGGGATGTTGCGCATCCAGGCCGAGAACACGCTGCGCGTGCGCTTTGACAAGCTCGAGAGGTTGGGCGATGTCGCCAGCGAGGTGCTCCTGATGAGCCGACGGCTCGAGTACCAGATGGGGATGTTCGAGGACTTCCGCGAGCAGCTTCGCGACTGGCTCAAGATGACTGAGCCGAACTTGCCAAAGAGTCACTTCGCGGCGATGCGCGAGATGATTCACCGCTTCGACGCGATCTCGGGCGCGGCCAGTGAGAATAACCACCTGGTCAACGTGCGCGCCACGCAGCTCGACGAGGAGGTTCGCACGCTGCGTCACATCTCACTCGCGCAAGTGATCAGCCACTACCCGAGGGCCGTGCGCGACCTGGCGCAGACACAGGGCAAGCGCGTGAGGTTCGTGCACGACGTGGGGAACATCGAGGTCGATCGCGCGGTGCTCTCGGCGCTCTCGGACCCATTGCTCCACCTGGTGAGGAACTCGGTGGACCATGGCGTGGAGTCGCCGCACGAGCGCGTCGCGGCGGGCAAGAAGGAAGAAGCCGAGGTTTACCTCGAGGCCGAGCATATCGGTGATAGCCTCAAGGTGACGTTGCGCGATGATGGCAAGGGGATCGACCCGGAGCACCTGAAGAAGCGCGCGGTGGAGAAGCAGGTCATCACCGCTCGCGAGGCGGCGTTGCTCGAGGATCAGCAGGCGCTGGCGTTGATCTTCGAGCCGGGCTTTAGCACACGCGAGGACGTGACCGATATCAGCGGGCGCGGCATCGGGATGGACATCGTCCTGCGCCAGATCACGAACATGGGCGGCGTGGTCGAGGTCGAGAGCGAGGTCGGCGAGGGGACAACCTTCACGCTGTTGATCCCGTTGTCATCGGCGGTGAGCGAGGTGTTGCTCGTGGCGCTTGGCGAGAAGTGCTTTGGCGTCCAGGCAAAGGACGTGGAGCGGATCGCGCGGGTGACGAACAGGCGTCAGCTCGTCCATATCCATGGCGGCGTCTGCGTGCGGTATGAGGGGAGGTTGATCCCGCTGCTCGACTGGCGCCCGCTGCTCACGAACAAGGGCGGAGAGTTGGACTCGAAGGACGAGCTCACGCTGTTGATCGTGCGCAAGGGGGCGCGACACTTCGCGACCTGGGTGGACGAGGTGATCGGCGAGCGCGAGGCGATCAGCAGGCCGCTGGGAGATTTTTTGAAGGGCGTGAGGTTGTGTCGCGGCGTGGCGATGACGGACGCTGGCGAGGTGATCCCGCTGCTGAACGTGGTGGAGTTGATCGCGAGGTCGCGATCGCAAGCAAAGAGCGCGAGCGCGCCGAGTGAGCGCGGGACATGGAGCACGTTGCAGATGAGTCAGCTGCCACAGACGAGGACGATCCTCGTGGCGGAGGACTCGGAGGTGACGCGGACGCTGGTGACGGGGATCTTGAGCAACCTCGGGTATCGCATCATCCAGGCCGAGGATGGGCAGCAAGCGTGGGAGATGCTCCAGAACTACCGCGTGGACCTGTTGATGACAGACATCCAGATGCCCCGCATGAGTGGGCTGGAGTTGCTCGAGAGCGTGCGCGCAGATCCGGCGCTCGAGGACATCCCGGTGATCATGCTCTCGACGCTCGGCTCGGCGGCGGACAAGGAGTACGCGATGCGGCTCGGAGCAGATGCCTATCTGGTCAAGCTCGACTTTAGAGAGAAAGAGTTGGTGAGCACCGTGCGCCGCTACCTCAAGCGCTGAAAAGCGGGCCGCTTCTGCATCCAAAAGTTATCGTCAATCCGTGCATCTGACCGTGACAGCGGCGGCGAGTTCGTCCTATGGTATAGGCCGTTCGTTTCAAAGATCAGAGGTCTGGTGGGGAGACCTTCTCGCGAGATCGTTTTTCTGGTAGGAGAGAGACGAATTTAGGGGCAGGAGTGCTCATTTCGAGCATGGGCCAAGGAACGAGTCCGCAGTTATCCGGTTATTCGATGTCAGACACACCCAAGGGACATTTGCTCGTCGTTGACGACAACGAGCTTAACCGAGACATGCTCTCGAGGCGTCTCCAACGCAAAGGTTACACCGTCGAGGTCGCTGTCGACGGGTACGAAGCGCTCGACAAGATCGAGGAGACTGCCTTCGACCTGATCTTGCTCGACATCATGATGCCGGGCTTGAGCGGGATCGATGTGCTCGAGAACCTGCGCGGACGGTTCACCCTCACGCAGCTTCCCGTGATCATGGCGACGGCAAAGAATGACGGCGCGACGATCGTGCAGACGCTCCAACTCGGAGCAAACGACTACGTCACCAAGCCGCTGCAATTTGCCGAGGTGCTCGCGCGCGTCGAGACGCAGCTCTCGATCAGCCAGCAAGCCAAGTCGACGCGCACCTCCGGGTCGTTCCACAAGCTCGAGGAGAACTCCTCACCGATCGAACTCTCCACCACGATCTTTTGCCCCAACTGCCGCAGCGCGATCCTCTACGACGAGCCGACCTGCCCGACCTGCTCCAGCCTGCGCCCCGCCGAAGGGTGGCCACACCGCAGCGAGTCGCGCTATCCCTACCTGGGGATGACGATCAATGGTCGCTACTTCCTGGAGCAATTCATCGACAAGGGCACGACGGGCTCGGTCTATGGCGCGCGCGATCTGGACTTGAAGCGCCTGTTTGCCGCCAAGCTGATCTCACTCGACGGCGAGGGGATGGGCGTCACACCCGAAGAGATCCGCAAGCGCACCAAGCTCGAAGTCGAGGCGATGGTCAGCTTGCAGAACCCCCACGTGGTCAAGGTCTACGAGGTGGTCGAGGTCGACGGCACGACCTTCGCCTTGATCATGGATTTCGTGAAGGGCCTGAGCCTTGGCAGCATCCTCAAGCGGCTCGGCAGCCTCAAACCACACTTGGCGCTCAACCTGATCCGTCAGGTCGCCCAGGGGCTCTACGAGGCGCACCAGCAAGGGATCATCCACTGCGACGTCAAGCCCGACAACATCATGCTCGAGAAGCTGCCCGCGGGCGGTTACTTCGTGCAGATCCTGGACTTTGGCATCGTGCACATCCTGGATCAGCCGCTCGACTCCAAGGGCTTCTACGGCACGCCGCTCTACAGCGCGCCCGAGCGCATCCGCGAGGACATCGAGGTCGACCACCGCGCCGACATCTACTCGATCGGCGCCATGCTCTACCATATGCTCACGGGCGCCCCACCCTTTGTCGATGACAACATCTACAAGGTCTTCAACCTGCACATGCACTCCGAGCTCCCGACGCTCACCAACCTCATCTCCGACCCGGAAAAAGAGGCGATGCTCAACGCCCTCATCGCCAAGATGATGGCCAAGGAGCCCGCGCATCGCTACAGCAACCTCCTCGAGGTCATCAAGCAGATCGACGCCATCGACGTCTGATCTGCCGCGCGAAATGATGTGGGAAATATGTGGGAACCCACGCATGACCTCTTTGGGTAATGTGATTTCACGACGATGATTTCACGCTCCAGACAGTGGAGCCACACCCAACCTATAAGAGGTTTATTATGCGCAAGCCCATGATCTCGGTCGCTATTCTCTCCCTCCTCACCTTCCTCGGTTTCGCCTTCGCGACCACCAGCTTCGCCGCGCCTCCTTGCGAGTCGGGCGGCAACGGGTCGTGCTCCTGGACATGCTCGGGCGGCACCTTCAACGTCACGTGCAACAACCCCGAGGGTCCCGATCGTTGCTACATCGTCTCGGACGGCTCCTCGCAGGAGGCCAAGTGCAGCGACTTCTCGCCGTACAACCCTGCGCGCATGGCGCCAAACCCCATGCTCACCAAGAACACGAAGGCAGCAAAGAAAGAGCGCACGACCGTCACGCAGTGATTTTCGCGTAAACCTCGCGCCGTCGCGTCGCGACGGTGGCGGGGAAAACCTGGGGGGCGGATTTTTCCAACGCCCAGGCACCGCTCGCTGGCACACTCGATGAGGCGGAGTCTTCGAAGACCACTGCATCGCAGCGAAAAATCCGCCCCCCTGGTTTTCCCGGCGACAGCCGGTGGGTGAGCACGAAAAAGGCCGTGATTGCGTTTCGCAATCACGGCCTTTTTATTGTCAGTGGCAATGGCGCTCAGTTTGTGAGCATGCGCTCGGCGCGCGCCACGGCTTCCTTGACGCGCGCGTTCTGCGGCGCGCGCTTGAGCCACCCCAACGCCTCTTCGTATTCGCCCATCTCGACGGCGGTGACGCCGAGGATCTCCCAGATCTCGTTCATCGTCTTGTCGGGGATCGGCTCGTTGCTCGCGCGGAGCTGGTGGCAAATCCTTGCGGCCTCGCGCCAATCCTCGTCGGCAAACGCCTCGTGCGACTTCTCCATCATCTCCTTGAGGTAAGGAGACGCCTTGGCCTTGGCCTTGCGGCCCGAGCCATGGGTGAAGAGCGGCTGCCCCGATTGCAACATCTGGTAGTTCTCGAGCGCGATCGAGAAGACGATGTAAATCAACAGGATCGACTTCGAGTAGAGCGCCACGGCGCCGATCGGTGCGAGCGTGAACAGGCTGATGCGAAGCCCCCAGAGGCGCGCCTTGTCCTCGTGCATAAAGCGGCGAAGCAACAACACGAACAACTTGCCGCCATCCAACGGCCACACCGGCAACACAAGGTTGACCACGCCCCAGAAGACGGAGAACCCGGCAAAGATCGAGAGGAACGAGAGCAACACGCTCGTCAGTCCGCTCGCCAGCGCGCCCGTCCCCGCATCACCCGAGACGATCGCGAGGACCGCGCCCGCTGACCCCACAGCGAGCGCCACGCCGAACGCGGCAGCTCCTGCGATGATTTGAAACAGCGGACCCGCGACCGTGATCAACGCCTCGCGCCCATCGGTGTGCGGCGCGTGGTGGTAGCACAACCCGCCGAGCCCATGGAGCATGATCCAGGGCTCGAGCTTGTAGCGCTTGCACACGAGCGCGTGCCCGTACTCGTGGATGATAATCGAGAGCGTGATGGCAAAGGCGGCGATGATCCCGTGCGCGGGACCAAACCAGAAGAAGCAGAGCACGACCATCAGGAAGTAGCTCAGCGACAGATGGACATTGACGCCAAAGAGCGAGAAGAGGCGAAAGGATGGGAGACCGGACATGTGAGGATTCCTTGCGCTAGCGCGCGCGCTCGAGCGTGATCCCGACGCATGCGGGCTCGCCGGGCACGCCCGTGGCGAACTTGCGAATCGTTATCTGGGCGCGTTCGATGGAGGTGTGTCGCGTGAACAACAGCGAGAGGATCTGCTCCCCCATATGTTCGATGAGTGAGAGGCTTGGCCCCTCGGCGACATCGAGCACGGCTCGCGAGAGATCACGGTAATCGATCGTGTCGGTGAGCTCGTCGCTCTCACACCCCTGGTTCTCAGTAAGCTCGACGGAGAGGTCGACGCGAAAGCGTCGACCTTCCCGTCGCTCTTCTTCATAAACACCGTGGGCGGCCAGAAATTCGAGCCCTTCGATAAAGATACGCATGGCGCTCCGAACGACTCAGGTGGTCGAGACGCTCTTGCGGCGAGGATTATCCTTGCTGCTCTTGGAGCGCATGTGACAGCTCTTGTATTTCTTGCCCGAGCCACAAGGACAGGGATCGTTGCGACCCACGCGCGGGAGCTCGAGCGGGACATCGGGCTCGGCCTCTGCCTGCGCCTGAGCTGCGCGCTCGCCCTCGGTCTGGACGCCATCGCGGTTGAACTGGATGTTCGATGGCCTCGACGTCGGCGCCGGGAGCAAGGATGAGAGCGACTCGCCCTCGGACCTCGAGATGAACTCGACGACGCTTGTCTTGATGACGAGCATCATGTCCTGGAAGAGCTCGAAGCCGCGCTTCTTGTACTCCTTCTTGGGGTCCTTCTGCGCGTAACCTTGCAGGCCGATCGAGTCGCGCATCTGCTCCATTCCTTGGAGGTGTCCTCGCCAGTTGCGGTCGATCGAGCGCAGGTACTGGTTGCGGATTTGCTCCTCGAAGAGCGAGAGATCTGGCGCGTCCTCGTCCGAGCCCTCGTCAGAGGCGAACGTGATGCCAAACTGCTCGGCGGCTTCCTTGTCCGAGCTCTTTTGCTCGTCCTCGAGTTCGTCGAACGCCTCGCGCTTTTTGCGGAAGTTCTGGCTGATCTCGCCCCAGACATACATCTCGATCGAGTCGCGCCCGTGACACTCGCTAAAGTCGAAGTCGAGCCCGAAGGTCTGGTGCAGCGCTTGCGCGAGCTTTTCCAGATCCCAATCTTCCGGGCGCTGGATGCGAGGTGCGAACTCGTTGATGATCCCGACGGCGACATCCTCGAAGAGGTCGAGCGCCATGAGCGCGAGTGATTTTCCTTCGGCGTCGACGCCGCGCAGGACGTTCTTGCGCAGGCCATAAATGGTCTTGCGCTGGAGGTCCATGACGTCATCGTACTCGAGGAGGTTCTTGCGGATCTCGAAGTTGCGCCCCTCGACCTTACGCTGCGCGCTCTCGATGGAGCGCGTGACCATGGGAGCCTCGATCGGCACGCCCTCTTCCATCTTGAGGGTGTCCATCACCTTGGCGATGCGATCGGCGCCGAACAAACGCAGCAGGTCATCCTCGAGCGAGAGGAAGAAGCGAGAGGCGCCAGGATCACCCTGACGACCCGCGCGACCACGGAGCTGGTTGTCGATGCGGCGAGATTCGTGACGCTCGGTGCCGAGGATGAAGAGGCCGCCTGCGGCGAGCACCTTCTCTTTCTCGCCACCGCACTCGTCGCGGAACTTTTCGATCACGGCGCGGTACTCGTCGCTCCAGTATTGCTCGATGTCGAGCTCGGAGACGCCCTCGGGGAGCTCTGGCTTGCCGACGAGCTCGTTGGCCATCGCCTCGGGGTTGCCGCCAAGGACGATATCGGTACCACGACCGGCCATGTTGGTCGCGATCGTCACGGAGCCAAGGCGACCGGCCTGTGCGACGATCGTCGCCTCCTGGCTGTGGTACTTGGCGTTAAGGACGTGGTGCTCGATCCCCTTCTTGTTGAGGATCTGCGAGATCGCCTCGGATTTCTCGACGCTGGTGGTACCGACGAGGATCGGTTGGCCCTTCTCGTGGCACTTCTCGATCTGCTGGACGATGGCGTGGAACTTCTCGCGGTAGGAGCGATAGATGACGTCATCCATATCGAGGCGAGCGATCGGGCGGTTGGTGGGAATCACCACCGTGTTCAGCCCGTAGGTGGAG
Source organism: Myxococcota bacterium (assembly GCA_036155555.1). Lineage (GTDB taxonomy): Bacteria > Myxococcota_A > Bradymonadia > Bradymonadales > Bradymonadaceae > JAYZVO01. Next base: position 23,579 of record JAYZVO010000185.1, on the reverse strand, counting down.
TGGAACTCCTCGGCCTCGGTCTCAGCGGTACCGGTCATCCCGGAGAGCTTGTCATACATGCGGAAGAAGTTCTGGAAGGTGACCGTCGCGAGCGTCTCGGACTCGTTCTTGATCTCGACCCCTTCCTTCGCCTCCACAGCCTGGTGGAGCCCGTCCGACCAACGACGCCCTGGCATCTGTCGACCGGTGAACTCATCGACGATCACGACCTCACCACCTTTGACGATGTACTGCTCGTCGCGCTTGTAGAGCGTGTGCGCCTGGAGGGCCTTGCTGACGTGGTGGACCATGTCCAGGTTTTCGGGCGCGTAGAGGTTCTCGATCTTGAGGCGACGCTCGACGCTCTCGATCCCCTGGTCGGTGAGGGTGACCGAACGGTTCTCCTCGTCGACGAGGTAATCCTCATCCTTGCGGAGGTAGGGGATGATGTCGTTGACGTGGCGGTATTGCGCGGGGGAAGAGTCCGCCTGACCACTGATAATCAGTGGCGTACGCGCCTCGTCGATGAGGATCGAGTCGACCTCATCGATGATGGCGAAGTTCAGGGGGCGCTGGACGTAATCATCCAGGCTGTACTTCATGTTGTCGCGCAAGTAGTCGAAGCCAAACTCGTTGTTGGTCCCGTAGGTGATGTCACAACGGTAGGCGTGGCGGCGCTCGGCGTCCGAGATATCGGAGATGATCGTGCCGACGGAGAGCCCGAGGAAGTTGTAGAGGCGGCCCATCCACTCGGCGTCACGGCTGGCGAGGTAATCGTTGACCGTCACCAGGTGCGCGCCCTTCCCGGAGAGCGCGTTGAGGTAGAGCGGGCTCGTCGCCACGAGCGTCTTACCCTCACCGGTACGCATCTCCGCGATCTGTCCCTCGTGGATGACCATGCCGCCGATCATCTGCACGTCGTAGTGGCGCATGTCGAGGACACGCCTGCCCGCCTCGCGCACGGTGGCGAACGCCTCGTGCATGATGTCATCGAGCGAGGCGCCCTGATCGAGCTTCTCTTTAAAGCGCACGGTCTGCGCCTTGAGCTCCTCGTCGCTCAGCTTCTTGAGCTTTGGCTCGAAGCTCGCGATCTGTTCCAGATCCGCGCGCTTGCGCCGTAGATAACGATCATTGGCTGATCCGAAGATTTTCTGGATAAGGTTGAGCATACCGAATCTATCTCGTGTCTTTTGGCGCGCCTGTAACTCGTAAGAATGAGGTTGTGGTAGCGCGCCGCGTTAGTGGCCCGTCAGGATCGTAAGCACGGCAGGAGCCCGAGTCCAAATGAAGCGCTTTTTTGCGAGGAGGGCTCCGGGGCTGGCACCATAGACCGTGTGTGGTTCAAGAAGCAAGCCCCGCTCATGGCATGATCCGGCCATCGCTTACCTTATTTATATACACGCCCCCCAGCCCTCTCCAGCCACGGGAATCAGCGGACCGAATTCGGGGACTTTTCCACAACGTTTTCCACAGGCAAAGGGTGCAAAAAAGCATCGCGCGAGGCACCGAATCACCCCAGAGGAGGTAAATCGTTCGATCGTATCGTGATCATTCGTTTTACTTTGATCATGCAAATGCGCGGATTGGATCATAAAATCGGGTTCCATGATCAAACCCAACCCCTTCTATCGTTTCGCGATCTCTTTTTCTTGACACCCTCGCGAGACGGCTTGTGGAAAACCCTGTGGAAAACTTAAAGCCGTCCTCTTTTCACGCGTGTCACGTCGCTGTCACCCGAGCATCATCCCTGCGCTCACGCGCCGACGCGACGAAAGATTCCAGCCGATGAGGCCGAGAATCCTTGTGGGCGTGCGTCCACGATGCCCCCCTTTTGCCCCTCACGCAACTTTCTCTCGTGGGCCAGCGCTGCCTGGCCTGATAGGCCGATCATGCGCGCGTTGCCACAAAGCAAGCACCCCGCCATCCTGTGCGCCGCCTCCTGCCTGGGGACGACCGCCGCGTTGCTCGCGCTCTGCGCGACGGCGCCGATGCCAGCCCTCTTGCTTGTCCTCTCGTGCGCCGGATTGCTCGCGCTGCTGCTTGCTCGCGACAGGCGAGGACAGCCGCTGCGCGCGATCGCTTCTGGCGCCCTGCTCGCGCCATTGCTGCTCTCGCTTCATGCGCTGTTTTCATTTGCCGCGCCCGCCGCTCGAGTGGACCTGTCACGAGATAACGCGCGCTGGATGCGCGTCACATCGGCGCCCGAGCGACTGCCCGACGCCTGGAGGTTCGAGGTCGCCACGTGGGAGGATGGCCAGAACAAGCGCGAGCACCACCTGCGCATGCGCTGCCCGGTGGAGCAGTGCCCACGCGCGCCTCTTCCCGGAGATGCGCTGCTCGCCAACGCGACGCTCCTGCAATGGGACCCTCCCTCACACCCGGCACAACTCGATGGCCGCGCGCTGATGCTCGCGCGTGGCCTGGCCGCGCGTGGCACCATCAAGGAACTCCACGCGCACGAGACACCACGACACTTGGGCGCCACGACGCGCATAAGCCGAGGACTTGCCAACACAAGGCTCGGGCTCGAAGCCCTCTTGCTAGAATCACTCCCCCAGGATCGCGCAGCCTGGATCATGGCCATGACGCTCGGCTCGCGAGGGTTGCTTCATCCCGGGCAACGCGCGCCATTCGACCTCACGGGCACGAGCCACCTGCTCGCCATCTCGGGCTTGCACCTCGGCGCGTTGGCCGCGCTGCTGTGGTGGCTCGTCGCGCGCGTCGCCCGGCGCATCACCCCAAACGCCATCGCGCGCCACGGCCTCCGCACCATCTGCGCCTTTCCCATAAGCCTCACCATGCTCGCCTACGTCATCATGATCGGCGCCCCGTCGAGCGCGCGGAGGGCGTTGATGATGCTGTTTGGCGCGTTGACGGCGCACCTGTTGGTCAAGCGCCTCGCGCCGCTCGAGGCGCTCGCCATGGCGATCCTGCTCGCGCTGGCGTGGCGACCCTGGGCCGCGCATGAACCAGCGCTCCTGCTCTCGGTGAGCGCCACGCTCGGCATTTTACTGACTGTAAAATCAACCCCCGAAGACAGCTCGCGAAATCACCAGCGCACCAGTGAAGGACATCTCGCGGCGGCGAGGGATGGCGTGAAGAACCTGTGCAAGATCTCGTTCGCGGCGTGGCTGGCGACCTCGCCCGTGGTGCTCTGGCTCGGCGGGGAGTTGCCGGTGTTGGGCGCGGCGTTAAACCTGATCTTCGTGCCGTTGGTGAGCGCGCTGATCTTTCCGGCGATGGTGCTGGGGATGGTGTTGCTTCCCTGGTTGCCTTTGCTGGGCGTGCCGCTACTGGAGCTCGCGGCGATGGCGATGGAGGGGATGCACGCGCTGGCGGCGTACACGTCTGTTTTGCCCGGAGCCTTCGTGCGCCCTGGCTTTCCCTCCGCGGGCTGGATTCTCCCTTATGGCGCCCTGGTCGCGAGCTGGTTCGTGGCGAGCGGGGGCGGCCAGCGCGCCAGGTGGATCATTCTGGCGGCGGCGATCCTCGCGCTGGCCGCCCCCGCTTGCCACCGCCGCGCACAGCAGCGAGGGGATCTCACGATCGACTTTATCGACGTGGGTCAGGGGGACGCGACGCTGGTGACGTTGCCCGATGGCCAGACCCTATTGATAGACGCCGGAGGCAGCGCGAGCGCCTATGATCCGGGGATGAGGCAAGTGTTGCCGCACTTGCGCTGGCGCGGCGTGCATATGCTCGATGGCGCGCTGCTGACGCACGCGGACATGGATCATATGCGCGGCTTCTTCTCCGTAGCGGCGCTGGCGACGCCCAGGTTCTTCTACACCGACCCGAGGCAGCGCGACGTGAAAGAACACACCGCGCTGATCGAGGAGATGGAGCGCCGCGGGAGCACCACGCGCCATGTAAAAGAAGATGTGCTGCTCCTGGGCTCGGCACGGGGCGCGAGGATAAAAGCGCTCGTCCCCTTCTCCTCGAGCCAGGACGTGAGCGCGCACGAGCGAAATGACCTGAGCCTGACGTTGCTCGTCGAGTACGCGGGCGTGCACATCGTGCTGCCTGGAGATCTGGAGCAGGATGGGGAGCGATGGCTCGCTGCGCATCCCGAGATCTCCAGGCTGGCCTCGCGCGATGGCGGGATCACCATCCTCAAGATGGGACACCATGGATCGAAGACATCGAGCAGCGATGTCTTACTCGATGCGCTGGACCCAGCGATGGGGATCGCGTCCGCGGGGAAACGCAATCGCTTTGGCCACCCGGCGCCAGAGATCCTGGCGAGGTACCACCAGCGAGGCGCGTCGGTGTGGCGCACGGATCGCGATGGCCTGATCAGCGTCTCGGTCAGCGCTGATGGGGAGATCACGGTACACACCGCGCGCGATCGCTGATCATAATCGAGGGGGCTCTGATCGCAATCGAGGTGAACATTTGTTCACAACCCCTTGTGGAAAACAGCGTTATTTCCGGGAACTTTCCGATGATCACGATCGCCAGACGATCGATCTCATCGGCCTGATATGCGGACATGCGATCTTGGCCCCTGACAGAGATCACCTACAGATCACCTGTGGAAAACCTGTGATTTATTTTGTGGTTTTCCTGTAAATCGATCGCCAAACTCTGGCCTACATGCACCTGATCCACCTTTTGTGGAAAACCGATCCTGGGCCTGATCGGTGCCTCCTCGACGCCGAGGAGTGCGCGCGAAAAAGCACGCCAAACAGCAGCGACACGACCAAAAATAACCAAACAAACAAAACAACTTACACAACATTCGACACGATCGCTCGAAGATTTCGCTTTGCGCGGTGCTTGCATCCATTCTCAGGTGCGATAGCCTCGAGAGTCCGTTTGGTCGGCGTGGATCAAAGTTTTTGATCAGCGTCGACGAGGTCACCTCTTCTCGAGTTTCCGTGGCGGCTTCAAACACCATGATCAACTGGCACACAGACAACACGACGCGCGCACAGAGCGAGCAACCCGAGGGCGCCTTCTGGGGCCATAGCTGGGGTGGTTTCACGCAACTTGCCTTGCGCGCGAGCGCTTCGATGGCGATCGCTGCCTTGCGCGCGAGCGTGGAGGACTGGCTCTCTCACGAGGGTGGTCCTGGCACGCACCACCTCTGCTTCTGCGAGCATGGCGAGTGGGTCCTTATCGGGGAACCTCACGTCGACCTCGACGCGAGGATCATTCACGCCGCGTCCGCAGAGATGATCGCGCAGTACGCCATGCTCGACGCCGTGTTCTTCGGGCATGATCCCCTGACCGGGACGATGCGCCTCTCGATCTTCAAGGAGGGCGAGCCGGAGTTGACCTGGGAAGACTCCCTCGAGCCGTTTGCTGAGAACGCCGCGATCACCTTCCACGGTGATGGCCGCTGCACCCACGAGGACGCGCGTCGCTACGCGCTCCGCGCGCTCGACCTCCCTTCTGATACGCCCTGGCTCGACAGGATCGCCTTCATGGAGTTCACGCTCCACCACCAGGGCATCCATATCATCGACCCGGAGCTCGAGGAGCAACCGCTCACGCACATGCTCCACGCCATCGACCTCAACGAGTGAGCCGATCCTTCGGGCTTCGCCCTCGGCGAGGTTGAGGAATCCGGGATGCCATGCCATGCTCTGGCGCCGTGAACGCTGCGGTCTGTTGACAGGCCGCGCGGTTTAAAAGCACCGAGCAGAGAAACAGCATGCGAGCAGTCATCCAACGCGTCTCGAGCGCGAGCGTCACCGTCGACGATGAAATCACTGGCGAGATCGAACAAGGGCTCCTGGTCCTCCTTGGCGCAGGCGAAGGAGACGAGGAGAGCGATCTCGACTACGTCCTCGAGAAAACCATCAATATGCGCATCTTCCCCAACGAGGATGGCAAGATGAACCTCTCGCTGCTCGACATCGATGGCGAGCTGTTGGTGGTCAGCCAGTTCACGCTCTATGGGGACGCGAGGAAGGGGCGCAGGCCAAGCTTCGTCAAGGCGATGCGACCTGACGTCGCGGAAGAGATGTACGAGCGCTTTATCGACAGGGCGCGCGCCAGAGGCGTGCGCAAGGTCGCCACCGGGCGCTTTGGCGCGATGATGGATGTGCGCCTGCTCAATGATGGTCCCGTCACCATCCTGCTCGACTCCACGAAGGCGTTCTGAACATGAGACGACCTCCCCTCTTGCCCCTGGTCGCAGTGATTCTCCTCGGCGTGACGGCGTGCAAGAGCAACCGCGCCGCCAAACAGGACGCCCCGCTGACACAAGCCGAGGCGGCCTTCTGGCCGATGAAGCAAAACGACATCATGCGCACGGGCTATGCGCTCGCGCCAAACCTCATCGAGCGCCCCGAGATCGCCTGGAGCGCCGAGGTCGGCGTCCAGACACGCCACAACTCTCCTGTCGTCACGGACAGCATGGTGTTTGTCGGCTCCGCTGGAGAAGTGGATGGCGAGCCGGACGAAAAAGATGGCGTCTACGCGCTCGATCTTACAACAGGTAAGCAGGCATGGTTCTCGCCATCCTCCGGGGGTGACGTTTACGCAACGAGCTGGCTAAACGGCAAGCTCGTGGTCACAGGCGGCGCGCAGGGGATCTGGGCGTTGGACGCGAGAGATGGGCGAGTCGCCTGGAAGCTCGACGCCAGCGAGGTCGGCGAGGCGGTCGCATCCCCGCTGGTGCTCGCCGAGCAAGACCTCGCCATCGTCGGGACGCTGGCTGGTGATGTGCTCTTTATCGAAGGAAAGAGCGGCAAGGTGCGCGCGCGCGTGAGCTTGCCTGGCGAGGTTCGCGCGGGCGCGACCTCGGACGGGACGCGGATCTTTGTCGCGACGACAGATGGGGTCGTGGCCGCGTTCTCACTCGATGGCGAGGAGCTCTGGCGCATGCGTCACGAGCACCGCATCCCTGGCGATGACATCGAGGAGATCACCACGCGCGCATCCTCCATCATCAGCGAGCCCACGGTCGCAAAGGATCTGCTCGTGTTGGCTTACGATCGCAGCGAGCGGATGGACACGCCCCCCTGGTTCGCGCTCGATCGAAAGAGCGGCGCGCTCGTCTGGGAGCCGGACGCGCTGCCAAACTTCAAGGACTGGACGGGGTTGACCGCCTCCCCTTCGTTCGCCGGGGAGTTGTTGGTGTTCGACCTCCCTGGCTCCAACACCACGATCGGGTTTCTGGTAAACGAGCGCCGCGCCGAGTTTGTCAGCATGACGCCTGTATGCGTGCAGGACGCGTGGAGCTCGACGGTCCGGCTGCCGGATGCGATTTACCAGGTTCGCATGGATGGGGTGTTCTACGCCAAGACGGACATTTACGGGTCGGTGATCTGGTATGCGTTTTTGGGTGAGTTGGCGCGCTACCCGGATCATCCCAAAGAAAATAAAACCGCGCCCGGAGCGTGCCATCAGGCACTGCCCACAGGGCGCGGTGTCGCTTCGACCCCGGCGGTCGCCAGGGATGGGAGCGTGCTCGTCGGCACGCTCGAGGGTTATTTGATCAAGCTTCGGGGGCCTACGCCGCAAGAGGACGAGGCCGAGGTCAATACCAACGCTGCCCCTGCCCCTGAATGAGCTTGTAGTTCAGGTAGCCGAAGTAGAGCGCGAGGAAGATGGTGAACATCCCCAGCCCGCGCAGCGCGAACTGCGCGAACACCACCGCGATAATCAGCGTCACGATCGAGACGATGCCTGTCAGGCGAGTGGCCTTGGAGTGATTTTTGAAGATCATCTCGAAGCCGCTGCGCATCGCCTGTCCGCCGTCCATCGGATAGATCGGCAGCAGGTTAAACACCGCCCAGAACATGTTCATCGAGAACATCTTCCACAAGAACACGCCCCACAACCCGGTCGTCGAGAGCCCACCCTCGACAACATAGAGCACCGCGCCGCTGATGAGCGCGAGGATAAGCGACGCAGCGGGACCAGCGAGGCTGACAAGGATCGAGTTCTTTGGCGAGCGACGCCCTGTGTAGTTGTTGATCGCCAGGCCGCCAAGCCCCCAGAAGAGGATCTGACTCTTGCCATAGCCGAGCGCTCTCGAGGCGAAGGCGTGGCCGAGCTCGTGGAGCAGGATGCTGATGAACAGGATCGGGACCCAGAGCAACCCGACGAGCAATTGCTCTGCGGTCTGCACGCCCATCCCCACGAACATCGCCAGGATCAAAAGAAACGAAGGGGTCACATAGACGGGGTTTCCCGCCACCGAGAAGAGATACCAGCGTTTATCGCCGAACATCTTGGCTTACTCCTTTTTCACTCACACACGAGACGGCGCGCTTTGCGACCACCTCGCTTGTTATCGTCACGCGCCTTTTGGCGGCCTCTTCAGGGGCCAGCAACCGGGCGCGTTGGCGTTTATCTGTACCTATTCGGGCGGCATCGCGCGGCCCTCACGATCAGAGAATCTAATCCCTTCGCGTGGACATTCCAGAGCAGGCCATCGGACCACTCTTCGTGCCAGTTTTCAAAAAACTTCTATCTCGACGCAAGATCCCTTGCCTTGCGGTCGAAAACGTAGGCGTCGGCATCGCGACAACCTGAGCGATGTCGACGCTTTATAAAAACGTCCGCCGCATCCCACCAGATCGTGCGGTTGCGGCTCGACCATAGATAAGACAAGGGGCGCTCATGTCCACACATCTCGACACGTATACCGCACTCAGCCAACACTACAACGTCATCTCTCCGCCGCCAAAACCACCGACTCTGCTCGAGGATGCGTGCGCGCTCGTCGAGCTCGCCAGGGAGCGCGGGCCGCTCCCGCTGCAAGGCCCCTGGAGGTTGCACACGTCGGTGTGCCGCGAGCTCGAGCGCGAGACAAGGCGCACGCCGCCGGGAGGTTGGCAAGGACTCGCTGCCTTGCTCGCGGGCACGGACGCCTTCGAGGTTCGCGCCGATGGGTTCCACGATCTTATCGGCGCACAGGTGCTCGCTGCGCGTGGAGAGCACGACCTGCGGCGCGCTGTCGTCGAGGCGCTCACCGTCAGGCTCGTGCCGCCAGCATCGGCCGCCGGGTTGTTTTTGCTGATGGGCCTGCACCCAGGGTGGGGGCTGCGGCTCGCCAACGAGGTCCACACACAGCTTGGCCAGGAGCCCGAGAGCGATCTCGCCAGGGTCGCCGGGCTCTTCCCCTCGGAGACTCTGACGCTCGTGCGACGCGGCGTGTTCGGCGCGACGCTCTCGGTGATTTTCGAGACCTTGCGAACGCTCGAGGCCGATCATGCTTACCCGATCGATGCGCTCGCTGTTCTTGTCTGGAGCGCGTGCCGCTTTGGCCATGACTTCATCGAGCGCGAGCATCAGCATATCCACACACCAGGGCTCGACCTGTTCATCGACCACCTGACGCAACGCGCATCAGATACCAAACAGCGCGCCGTCGACTTCACCATCCTCGACCTGCTCGATCACTTCCTCGTGCCCGCAGGGATCGCGCGCAGGTTCGATGACCAGACCTTCTGCATCTGGCCCGAGCACATCCCACAGGATGCCTCGGTCTATGGCGAAGGACCGCTCTCGAAGTCGCGCTGGCTGTGCCGATTCCTGACCAACGATCGCAACGCGCTGGTGGCGTGAAACCCTCTCATCGCTCGCTCCGACTCGAGGTTGGCGTTTTGTGAGTAAAAAAGAAGCCGCCGAAAAATAATGCTGAGAGGTCGGAGTCGTCTGATTCCGTTCAGCATTATTTTTCGGCGGCTTCTTTTTTGCGGGCCGCGACGTTTGGAGAGCCGATCAGTTACTCACGCTGTTCGGTTCACCGGGCGTGGCGATGATGATCGCGCGGAAGTCCTCGTTGACGTTCTCGCCACCTTCGGACGCGGTGCAGGAGCGCCACTCGTCGGTGGGTTGACCGTTGGTGAAGACGCGCTCCATCGAGTAGTTCTTATCACCGCGACGACCACCTGCGGGGGGAGGGCTGAAGCTGCCGACGGCGTCGATGATGTTCGGCTCGAAGTTGGCGTTGGCGCTGGTGGTATCGCGTGGCGCGCGAAGCTCGAGGCGAAACTGCGAGTTCTTGATGTTGAGCCTGGGGAAGCGAGGATCGTTTGCCATGTTGAGCACGAAGTCCGCGCCCTTGAAGGCGTGCGTGCCGCGCTGAGGGTTAACCTCGCTAAACGGTGGCAGGTTGTGATCGAGCAGCAGGAAGTATTGCCCTGGCTGGATGACGGTCCCTGGCGTGAAGCCCATCGTCGCGTCGTGTCCATTGTAGAGCGTCCACATCGAGATATCGATCGGGCGATCGGTGGTGTTGTAGAGCTCGACGAACTCGTCATTGGTCAGGCGATCGCGAGACGCGCCGGTGTGATCGGCGTTGTCGGTCTCATCATTCCAACCATCCCAGTGCACCTCGGAGATGACCACATCCCCAGGTTTTGCCTCGCCGCCGCAGACGTATCCCTCGTCTCCGATCAAGATATCGGACTTCTCGTTCGCCGCGCACAGTCCGGCAGGAAGCTCTCTGGCGTTGTTCCAGAGCTCGCGCCACACCTTCATGTACTCGTTAACGATGCGCTCACCACGGAGCACGAGCAAGACCTCGTCGTTGGCGATCGTCGCCGCCGAGGACCAGTTAAAGCTCCCGGTGAGCACGCGCGCGTTTGGCGTGCCGTAATCGAGGATCATCGTCTTGGTGTGGAGGCGTCCACCACCTGCCTGATAATCGCCCGGCGTGTAGGAGTTGTCGTTGGCGTCGATGCGCATCGGCACCGCGTTCGAGATCAGGCGATAGCCCTCGTGATACTGACCGTTGCCGTGAAGCTGACTCTTGTCGAGGATGCCGACGACCTTGCGGTTGCGCTCGGTGGCGCCAGCATCGCTCGGAGGCCACTCGGCCCACTTGGAGTGAGGATCGATCACGGGGAGGTCGAGCGTCCCGTCCTGCTCGTTGAGCTTGTTAAACTCGCGGTGCTTGCGCACGAAGCGGCTGCCGACCTGATCCTTGGTGAAGGCAAAGATCTGGAAGTGCACGGACGTATCCGCCGCGTCGAGCTCGGCGAGGATCTTGCCCATGGCGTCTTCTTGCGGCGAGAAGTAGAGCTCGATCTGGGTGTCTCCCACCTGGTAGAGCTTGCCGTTCTCCTTCTCGATCTTGGAGCTGGAGAAGCGGCCCGAGAACATCTGGTCGAACTCATCCCCGAAGTCAGCCGAGACTTGCTGGGAGTCGATCATCATCCAGTTGTTATCGTTCTTGGTGAAGCCCGTGGTGGTGATGTTCCCTGTGCCGACGAACGTGAAGCGATCGTCGATGACAAAGAACTTGTTGTGCATGATGTGGAACTGGTTGCCGACCTGCATCGGGATGCGGTGCTCTTGCATGGCGCGGTAGCCACGCTCCCCGTAGCTGAAGTGGCGCGCATCCCCGACGACGCGAACGCGCACGCCGCGATAGTGCGCGCGCACCACGGCGTCGATGACGTTCTGCTTGGAGAAGCCATAGACGCAAGCGTCGAGCGTAACCTGCGCGCGATCGATGGCCGAGACCAGGATCTCGCTCGGGTAGCGATCCTGTTCGTTCTCGGGCCTCGAGCCAGGGGCGTTCACGTAGAGTTGCACGCGCTGATCAGCGCGCAGGGTCGCGTCATCCGGTTCAGCGACGTTACACGCGCCGAACGTCAAGCCGAGCAAGGCACAGGCGACTACTTTTCGCATCATATTCTCGAACACCGTGAACCTCTTCTCGGTGGTTTTCGATTCGTTCTCACGCATCCAGTGATCCTCGCGAAGACTCATGTAGGGGGCGTGGCGTTGTTCCAGATCGTGAGCCAGAACGCGACCAGATCCGTGATCGGGGCCATCTCGCGCACCTGCCCGTTGAACTCGCGCAGCGTCCACATCGAGCCATCGACATAAAGATCAGATGGGTAGATGCGGATCACATCGTCGCTCAGGCCAGGGTCTTGCAGATCGCGAGGCGTGAGCACCTGGAAGGGCGCCACGTTCATGAGCGAGTGCGAGAGCACCATCGCCAACCTCGGCCACGTATCACCGTTGCGATCGGGCTCCTCGTCGACGACGAGCACCGTGGGCAGATAATCGGTGTCGACCGTGCGAAGCAGGTCATCACCGAGCGCGGCGAACTCCTGCGCGTTGTTGAGCAGCGGTGAGCCCTCGCGCACCACGACGCGCACGTCAAAGCCAGCGCGCGCCTTGTAGGAGAGCGCCTTGATAACGGAGCCGTTGAGCAGTTGATCCGTCATCAGGTAGACCGATCCGCGCGCGCGGTAGATCTCGTCGATGATCTCCTTGCTCAGGCGTTGCTGAGGGTTGAACTCGATGCGAACGATCCCCTCGTCGGTCAGGTAGCCAGGTTGGAGCTGGCGCGTTCGACCGGGGCGCTCACCCGAGAGCCTCGAGTCGTAGACGATGCCATGAACGGTGGACTTGACCGGGCCGTTGTAGACAGTCAGCGTGCTCGCGAACACGCCGCCAGCGAGCTGCTGGAACTCGCGCGTGAACGCGATGGCCATATCCTGGCTGTGCGCGTGCCACCCGAACCAGAAGGAGTTCTGCGTGCCCACCGGAGCGGACAGGTGCCAGATCTCGAGCTCGTCGATGACGGCGAAGTTATCGCTCATCATGTTGTAGTCATCGGGTCGAACCATCAACCCGGCGTCCATCGCGTTATCCGCGCCAGAGGTGCACTCGCGATAACGCTCGGTGGCAAAGCAAGCTTCGAGCAGCGAGGTCAGCGTGGGGTCAGGCAAGTACTTGATCTCGCCATCGCCAAAGATCACGGGGACATCATTGCCCTGGAGGGTGAGGATGCCAGTATCACTGGCGGCCTCACTGTCTGCGACCACGCGAACCGCGACGCCGCGAGCGTGCGCGCTGACGAGGGCTTGCGCGACCTCCTCGTCCTCGAGCCTGTGGGTCGCGAAGTCGATCTTCTTCTTCGCGCCAGCGATCTCGTCGAGCAAGCCCTGGCGAAGATCGTTCGCGGCCCCCGTCTCGTAATAATACGTGATATCGGAGAAGGAGGGTGGATCGGGCTCCTGGAGATTACAGCTCGTCGCAGCGATCGACACCATGGCGAGTAGAAAGAGCATGCGCTTCATTCGAAACCTCCTGCCGTCGCGCTCCCCGAATAATCGGTGCTGTTGGCTTCGCCCGGGCTACCCAACGTGCGTTGGCGATAACCTTCGCGAATGTTCGGGTGCCCTGTGTCCTCGGAGTAAGCGTGCCAGTTGCGGGACATCCCGCCTTGGTTCCCGAAGATAAGCTGCACACGCTCCATCGAGCGCACCGAGTAGGTATCCCAGCCGCCCGTGAAGACGCGCTCGGAGTCCGAACCCGCGCCCTCCATCAGGCGACGGTCCGCGTCACGCAGCTCGAGGTGCACGTAGGTCTTCCCGAGCTCGAGGTCGGGCAAGATCAGGTCCGCGATGTCGCCGTAAGCGCCATCCTTCTTGGCCGCGATCACGAAGAACGCGTTGGGCGCGAGCGGCTCCAGGTCAGGCTCCCCCTCCTGAGGGACCAACCTGTGCGTCTTGATCACGTCCCCCTCGACCGTCAATCGCCAGTTATGGAGGTTGATCGGGCGAGGGTTTTTGTTCTGGACCTCGATAAAGACATCATCCTGATCGAGCACGCCTTCATCGGTGACGCTGCCAGCCCATCCGATCTCGGTGATCATCATGTTGCCGCGCTCGCCGCTCGATGGCGCTGGCTCGCCCTCTTCGTCGGGGTCGCCCACGCTCTTGTAGTTTGGCGTCGAATCACTCGGACCAGGATCGGTGTTGCATCCTGCGGCCGTGGTGAGCAACGCGGTCGCGCAGAGCGCGACCCACGCCATATTCGCCATCTGTTCTTTCTCTCGTCTCATCTTCTCTCCCGCATCTGCGGTGGGTTTGCTCCCGGACTTCCTCGCTACCCTCACGCTCTTGTTGTTCAGCGCAGGCGCAGGTTGAGGCCACCGGTCACGACCCAGAAGTTGCGAGGATCTTCGGAACCGAGCGCGGTGATATCACCACCAGCGCCGCGCAAGACCTCGATCTCGTAGAACTCACCAGGCATGAACACGCCGCCTTGCGCGAACACCGAGATGGTGTTGGAGGCGAGGTAGGTCAGGCCGAAGTCGATCTCGTTGCCGAGCGATTTGCCCAGGCGACGTTGTGCGTAGATGTCGTTTGGACCGTAGCCAAAGGGAGGATTCTGCGAGACCGCGTCGAAGTCGTCGACAAAGGTCAGGCCCGTGTCGCGCAGGTTCCAGAAGCCAAAGTCGAGCTTGAGCGTATCGACGACGCCCAGGCCAAAGCCCGCGAAGATGCTCTGCGTGCCAGCCTTGCGGCGCTGATCTTGCGGCATGTGCTCGACACCAACCGAGCTGCCGACATAGGCGCTCGGGTGCCAACCGGCGTTGTCATCCATGGCGACGCCGCCAACGTGTGCGCCTTTAAAGCCGACAAAGCCGTAGTTAAAGAGCATGCCGTTCTCGCTGACATGCGCTCCACCATCGGCGCGGAAGAACTGGAAGCCACCGTCGAGCGTGATGCTCCCGAGGTTGACCGCGCCATTCAAGCCACCACCGAACGCGTTGCCGTTCGCGGTCACATCGCGCACGCCGATCTCGGTGGCCTTGCGGTCGACACCGCCCGAGCGCGCGAACTCGCCATAGACGCCAAAGTTAAAGGGCTTGTCCTCATCGTCGATGAAGTAGCCGATGCGCGTCCCCGCCATCCAGTTAAAGTCATTGTCTGGCGAGTTACACAGCCCACCGCCATAGCAGCGGTCAGCGCCCGTGGTTGTTCCCCAATCACCCGCGCCGATGTCAGCGTAGAAGCCGAACGCGCGCGCCTCGAGGCCGCCCGCGATATCGGTCAGCTCGTAGACGCCGCCAAAGCGATACGTCGACGTGTCACCGCGGAAGTTCAAATCCGCCGAGCCCGTCTCGCCGCGCGTCACGAAGTCGATCTCATCGGGGCGGTACTGCAAGCCGACGACATCCAGACCGAGGACGCGGAGCTTGCCCGCCTTGCGGAAATCCAGGTCCATCGTCACGCCATCGACCACATCCCAGAACAGGTAATCGCGGCGTGCACCGCCGAAATCACCCGCGCCGCCGATCTCGAAGTACTGGCGGCCCGTGCGGAACGTCAGGCCAAAGCCCTCCATATCGATCGGTTGCCAGACAAAGAAGAGCGAGTCGATGAACAACGTGTTGCTGTTGTTCAGGTTGCGCAGCGAGTCACCGCCCCACAACCCGTTGTGCCCGAGGCCCACGTTAAACGACGCCTCCGAGACCGGTTGGTAGATAAGCCCCAACCTCGCCTGGTTCGCGCCGTAGGTGAGGCGATCATCGGTGTCGTAAACGTCGAGCTGGCTCGACTCCACGCGCTGGCGGAAGTCGAGGTTGTCCCTGGCGGTCATCTTCGTCAGCGCGTCGAGCTGCACGGTGAGATGCTCGCTGCTCAACCCCTTCTTCTTCTTGCCGGGTTCATCGGTCGTGGGGACATCGGGGCGCGTGATGGTAACCGTCGGGCGGTTGCTCAACGCATCGCGCTCGTTGGCCACGTTCGGGTCTTCCTGATTGAAGACCTCCTCGGCCTCCTCGGGAGCGACCACGTCCCCTTCGGGGCCACCATCCTGGGCCATGGCGAGCATGGGGGAAGCGATGGTTGCGAGTGAACCGAAGAGCGCGGCACACACGAGGCGATGCGCCAGGAGACGCTCCAAGTTAGATTTCGGGTTCATCCTCTTTCCTATCAATGGGCTTGGACGTGGACGTCATTCGAAGAGCAAGTTTCTATGCTGTTTGGCGTTTGTATCAATCAAGGCGTTCGATCTGCCCGAAGCTCGCGACGAGCATGCGCAGACCGAAGCTGTCGATGACAGGGCCCGTGAGTTGGACCTTGTCGCCGACGTCGAGTTCAGGACGCCGCTGGCCAAGTTCGCGATCCAGCGAGACCAACCAGGTCACGCTCGGATCATCGAGGCTTCGCAGCTCCATCTCGTTGAAGTTGTTGTTGGTAGCCTCCGAGATGATCTCGCCGCGGATGCGACGCACCTGACCGTAGTCAGCGGGCGTGAACGCACCAGGAGCGATATCGAACCAGATCGCGCGCTTCTCCCCTTCGACAACCTCGAGGTTGTCGTGGGTCAGGATCGCGTAGGTGTCGAAGAACTTGACCAGCCCTGTGACGCGCATCTTGACGACGTCTCCGTAGGAGAACGGCGAGATGCGTGAGTCGCGCAAGACAAAGATCCCGTCGGTGCCATCCTGGATGACAAAGGACCCGTAGAAGCGCTCGTCACTCCCGCAAGTCGCGGGCTTGTAAAAGTGGCGCGGGTGCAAGGTGACGACCCCCTGGATCTCCATGGGGAGCTCGCTGACGGTGAACGTCGGCTGCTCTCCATTACGCGAGAAGTCGCAATCCCCTTGCACGGGATAAGGCGTCTCTGGCGAGAAGGCGGTCCAGACGAACTCGTCGAAGTCGATCAACGCGGTCAACTCGGCGATCGTGTTCGGGCCGCTGAGTGATGCAGGGTATTGCTCGCCGGTAAACTCGATCGGCTCCTCGACGACGGTCTCGATCGGATCGGGATCGTCGCGTTCAGGGAGATCGCTTGTGCTCTCGGCGCAGGCACCGAGGGAAAACAAGCCGAGCGTGATCAGCGAGAGGAGAACATGGCGGGGTGTGACAACGATCTGTCGCATCGGGGGAGGCTCCGTGCGCGCGCACTCGCGCGCTGCTTCGAGGATCCTGTCGATGCCCGCGTTTACAACTCGACCCTGTTTTGTGCGCCACCATCAGAACGTTGAGTTCGATCAGCGAGAATGCACAAAATCACTCGATACGGGCATCATCTGTTCGCGGGTTGATTTGTTACGACAGGAGGGAACCAAAAGTCTAGGTAAATTTGGCTCCTGCATGTTCTCGAAAGAATTCCTCACGAGGTTGTCACAAAAAACGGCGCGGGCCTCGAGGCCCACGCCGTTTAAGCTCTCTCGAACACGAGGGATTTTCATCCCTGTATCTGCGTTCGAAGCCTCGCGAGGAGGACGCTCACGCTCAGTTCTTGAACGGCGCGGCGTACCAGGAGAAGCTGACCGAGTCGAGCTGAGGGCTGGCGCCCTCGTCGAAGAAGCCAGGGAACGAGCCGACAGGGCCGACGTAGGTGCCACAATCACCGACCTCGACGAACTCGCTGGAGGTGCGGAGCGTGGTGGTCTGCTTGCTGCCCTCGGGGCCGTACTCGAACTCGTAGCAGATGCTGCTGCCGCCGCAGCCGCCGTTTTCAGTTTTGACCACACCGTGGATGCGGACCATCTTCATGTAGTGGTCTGCCATCGTGAGCGCGCCACCATCGCTGAGTTCGATGACGCCGACATCCACGCCCTCACCCGTGACCTTGAGCCCTTCGATGCCCGAGATCTGAGGAACAGTGCCGCCGAACGCGAGCAAGGAGGTGATGGTGAAGTCCACCTTCGAGCCGACGCGCAGGACGACAGGGTTGTTGTCGACGTCGGTCTGGATCGCCTCGAGGTCGAGGAACGCGAGGACGCCGACCTGCTGATCCTGGAAGGTGAGGCGCGTGGCGCCGATGTAGTTGCCCTGGTCGTCCTTCTTCTCGAAGGAGGTCGAGGTGACGACAGCGCCCGTGATCTGGATCTTCTCGGCATCCATCAACGTGAGCGAGACATCACCGCTCTCCATATCGACCTCGCCCTCGCCGTTGGCGATGGCGGTCTCGAGACGGCTGTAGACCTGCTCGAGGCCCGTGTTCATCTCGTAGGAGCTCGTGCCAGCAGCGAAGACGCCGCCGCCGCCGCCCCTGTCGCTCTCGATCTGCCCTTTGAACATGGCCACGAACGCGCAATCGTCGTTGCTCGTGTTGTTGCCAGGCGTGGTGTTATTGGCTGGCGTGGTGTTGTTACCAGGCGTGGTATTGTTCGCTGGCGTCGTGTTATTGCCAGGCGTGGTGTTGTTCGCTGGCGTGGTGTTGTTGCCAGGCGTCGTATTGTTCGCTGGCGTGGTGTTGTTCGCCGTGGAGTTGTTGGTCGACGTGTTGTTGTTGTTCTCGTTGTTTTCTTCGCTCGGATCGGTAGGACCGCAAGCCACAGCAGCGAAGGCAATAGCGCCGCCAAAGAGAACAAGGCTGATCGTTTGTTTGATATCGCGCATCATTTCCTCATGATGGGTGTGGACCGGCCCGCTCTTTGGTTTAGAAAGAGGTCGAACGGGCAACTTTTCACGTCAGGTTAGCGTTTTTTGACGCCTTGGCGTCGAAGAGAGTGCTACCACGAGCCGAATCGCCATTCAACTCCTGCGCCATCCTCTCTCGGTCACAATCTGGTGACGCACAAGACAAAAAAAGAAAAGCGACGAAAGATCGCGATATTCTTGGCCGAAAACAGAGGTGAGCGCTGATTTGCGCAGGACCGTTGATCAAAAGATTTTTAAGAGATTGAATAACAGCGAGGACATGTTCGTCACGGTAAATGCTGACATGTCTTCTGAGTCAGATGGCTCGCAAAATTGAACGGCAAAATGCATTACTTGAAGGAGAAGCTCCATGTTTGCTCGGAAATCACGCGCTCGCACCCCACTGCTTCTACTCGTGGCGCTCTCCATGATCGCGCTCTCGGCCTGTCGCCCTACCTATGTCTCGGACGCCGAGGAGCCAAAGCTCGACAGCTACACGATGAGCTTGCGCTTTGATCGCAAGGACCTGGACAGGCTGTATGATGACAACATCTCCAAGATGCTGACCGCACGCATCGCCAAACAGTGGGAGCGTGAAGCCGCGCAAGGCTCGCCACCTGTCGTCGCCATCTTCCCGATGCGCAACGAGACCAGCGAGCATATCGGCGCCCAGCTCGATACGCTTCTCTCCAAGTTCGAGACCGATCTCGTCAACCAGACCCCCGCCGATGTGGTCAGCCACGAGAACCAACCCGAGCTCATCGCCGAGATCAAGCGCCAGCAATCTTCGGCCTATGATCCCCAGCGCCTCTCGCAGTATGGCCGCCAACTCGGCGCGCAGTACTTTGTCACCGGGAAGGTCTATGATGTCTCCGAGCGCGTGCGCGACGAGCGCCGCGTGCAGTACTTCATGTTCGTGCAAGTCCTGAACGTGGAGACGGGGAAGATCGAGTTCCAGAATGAATCGAGCCTGACCAAAGCGCTCGTCCGCTGATTTTTGAACCGCTGCTTTACGGCGATCCATACCATGCTCTCGCTGCGTCCTGAAAACGGCCCCATGCGCCAACCCCTGGAGCGCGCGAGGTCCACGATCAGAGCCTTCTCACAGCTCTCGATCCTGCTCCTGGCAACCCTCCTGATGGCGTGCCCCTCGTACACGGACGAGGTGGCCGACGCGCACCGCTCTGTCATCCACGGAGACGCCGACTCGGCGGTATCACTCATCAATGGACAACTCGACGTGGACTCCATCCAGGAGGTCCCCGACAAGATCGAGAAGAACAACACGCTCCTGCTGCTCGAGCGCGCGACGATCATGCAGGGGCAAGGGCGCTTTGATCTGAGCGCGCGCGATATGATGATCGTCGATCAACGCCTGGAATGGCTCGACATCGACCGCGCCGCCGCGCGCGATGTCGGCAAGTACCTCTACAGCGACGACGTCACCAACTACAAAGCGCCCCCCTACGAGCGGTTGCTGCTCAACACGCTCAACATGATCAACTTCCTGGCCACACACGACCTGGAGAGCGCGCGCGTCGAGGCGCGCAGGTTCTTGATCATGGAGTCCTTCTACCTCGACGATCAGGGAAAGGCGCTCCTGCCAGGGTTGCTCGCCCTCGGAAGCTACCTCGCTGGCGCGACGTTCGAGGCATCGCGCGAGTACGACGAGGCCGCCAGACACTACTCGCGCGCCTGGCTCTACGGGATTCGCGACGAGAACCTGCGCGTGCGCTTGCTCGACCTCTACAGGATCTCGGGCTACAGCGGCGCGGGCGTGGACTCGCCATTCTTTGTCCGGCTGCGCGAGGACGCGCGCGCAGCAGGTCCGATGACCTGGGACGAGTACCGCGACAAGCACCAACGCGGCGACACGCTCGTCATCGCGCAGTTCGGCGTCGTCCCCTACAAACAGGCCACCCGCGTTGGCGCCAACCAGGCGCTCACCATCGCGTCGACGCGTAGCATGGACCCGAGCACGCGCGCGCAGGCGACCTCGATGGTCGCCTCGGGCGCGCTCAACTCGATCAACTTCCCACAGCTCACGCGCCAGGGGCTCCCGATGCGTGATGGTGGCTCCGCCGCTGTTCGCATCGATGACCAGCGCATCGGCCTCTTCGAAGGGATGGATGTCGGGAGATCGGTCGAGATCGCCTGGCTCGAGATCGCAGGACCACTGATGGCGGCCGCGATCACGCGCGCGATCACGCGCGCTGCGCTCGGCCAGGGGACGCGCGCTGCGGGCGCCGCAGCGGCTCAGAGTGACAACTCCACGACCGCCACGCTCGGCGTGTTGGGGTGGCTCGTGGGGCTTGGCGCCGAGGCCGCCCTGAGCGCCGCAGATACGCCAGATACGCGCAGCTGGACGACCTTGCCAGAGCACATACGCCTGAGCCGAATCAAGCTCCCGCAAGGGATGCACACCGCCGAAATCCGCGTGGGCTCACGCACAGATCGACAGACCGTCCCCGTATGGGAGGACAAGCTCAATATCATCAACTTCTCGAAGGTGCGTTGATTGTTGTTAGATCACCTTCTTGACGCGACGCGACGCGCACCACCTGCGCTCGCAAAACAGGAGAGACCCATGAAACCGCATAAATTCGCGCTCGCTGCCTCGATCGCACTCCTCACTCTTACCGTAAGTCAGAGCGCGATGGCGCTCGATGGCTACCAGGATCGACGCGGCCTCTTCGCAGGCGTCGGCGTGGGCGGCGGCGTGGGGCTCGTGGATGTGGAGGGGAACGAGTCGACGGGCATCGACTCGGGTCGAAAGCTCGGCCTGCACCTCAACGGCATGATCGGCGGTGGCGCTTCGGATCGTCTGGTGATCGGCGGTGAGGGAAACTGGTGGGCGCGCACGGCCTATATCGGTGATAACGCGCTGTCACACCACCACATGAGCTTTAACGCCGTGGCCAACTTCTTCATCCTCGACGGGCTGTTCGTCGAAGGTGGCGGCGGGCTCGCTTACGCGATCTTCGATACGCAAGGCCCGAGCGTGGACCCGATCCACTACCAGGAACTTGGCCTGGCGGTAAAAGGTGGCGCTGGTTTCGAGATGTTCGTGAATAGCCAGGTCGCGCTCGGGTTGAAGGTGGGCTACACGCGCCACTTCTACACGAACGCAGACTTCGACACGGTCGCCGGTGGCGTCACCGTGCGTTGGTATTGATGGATAACAGGGGGAGTGGGACCCTCGCGTTCGGGAGAACGCAGAGGGTCACGTCGTTGTGATCGGGGCTACGATGCTTTCTCATCGCCACGCCGCATCACCGCGGCGCGGCGCCAGGTTTTTTACCACATGCGGATGATGGTCTCGCCGCGCTCCTCGCTACGCTCCGTCTCTTCCTCGCTGTCCTCGTACTCATCAGGCCAGCAAGGCATATAACGTGGCATCTCGAGTTGGGGGCGCTCCTCGCGGTGGGCGCTCTCGCGCCTCTTCTTGAGTTCGTCGTAGATGATGTAATCAGGGACGTATTTATCCGGTTTCATGACCGACTCCCTCTGTTCCCGAGGAGTTTGCTCCCCGTCGCCTTGGGTGACGCCCCGTCTTTTGGCTCGGGGCGAAGGTGAGAGCTCTTTGCTGCCCTCACTAGATTCAACGTGCACAATCCATTCCTGATTCACTCTTTTTTTGAGAAAGTGCGCTCCGGCCCTGCCAAAATCACCCTTTCTCTATATTTATCAAGCACCTGCCTGATATCGCGATCGCTCTGGATTTTTGCACTTCCTTGATCTATGGTGTCCGATTTTCTTTCGCAGACCGGAAAACACTGACATTTTTTGTCATCGCTGGTGTCAAGACCATGACATCGATGTCCGCTTCCATGATCAAGTATCGTCACATCGAGCCAGGGCTCAAGTTTATGGCCTCTCGAGGCAGCGCTCGTAAGACGATCACTCCAGAGGGCAAATCTCCTAAAGAGCGTTCGCGTCGAGCCCTCTCTTCTTTCGATCCATGTGCGCTCGGTCAGGGCATCGTGTATGATGTGCCCCGATGATTACTTGTGAGGCGCACTTTGCCCCCCTTGCGTTTTTCAACTTGTGTTGTGCTCTCGTTGCTCGTCTCCACGAGCGCGCTTGCCCAGGAGCGACCGACGCCGGAGAAAAACACCGTCGACGAGACACCGACCTTCAAGCCCAGGCAGCCCGAGAACCTGACCAGAGAAGAGTCCGACAAGCTCGAGGCGCTCGACGAGGAGCCGCCGCTTCACGAAGACTTCACGCTCCGGTTCGGCCCCACCTTTCACGCCATGTTCAACAGCTTCCAGGGCCGCCCCTTCGCTTACCCAGGCATTGGCTTTCGCAAAAAATCCCCCACCTTTTACTTCGACCTCCATATCCCCCTGCTCATGGGAGGGATCGACGCGCTGCTCTACCTGTTCCAACAACAGCTGCTGCGCTCGGACAACGCCGTCAACCTCTTCCAGGCGCTCAATCAACCGCGCCAGTATGTCTTCTTCGAGGCCACTCACCTCAAGATCGGTCCCTCGTTGCGCAGATTCATCGGTGAGAAGAGCGGGCGCCCCAGGCCGATCAACCTGAGCGGTGGTGTCGTGGGGGTCGCTGATTTCGTGGTCTTCGACGCGAAGTTGCTCGGGATGCCCATCCCGGACGATGCCAACATCAATGATATCGTGCAGCGCGATCCGATCGTGCTCGGGCTGGGACTCTTCGGCGCCGTCGGCGCCAACCGCGGCCCCGCGTCCGCAGACATCGCGCTCGAGGTCGCGCGCGATCTGTTCAACTGGCAAGCCTACACGCCCGCGCCAGGTTGGATCATCTCGGCGGATCTCGACACCCAGCTCCAGATCGTCGATGACCTCGCCATGAGCGCGCGCGGTCGCCTGAGCACCTACACGCACGTCCCCGGAGAGCGCATCTTCAGCTTCTCCGTCACCACCGGAATCTCCTTTCGGTTTTGATCCCTTGCGACCTCATTGCGTGTGGGGAGGTTTTGTTTGTCGCAAGGGAACGCACCTCGCCGATCACGACGCGCGAGCCGCTCGCATCTGCAAGAACAAGACGCGAGCATGAAGGCAAGGACAACCCCTCTGCGGCGACTAAATGGATGAATCATTCGCGCGCCGAACTGGATACAGAGGAACGAATCGTTATGATGCAGCCGATCACATCCCCCAAGAATGTTGTCGCATACCGAGTCAGTGGAAAAATCGAGGAAGACGACATCCAGAAGGTCGTCGACAAGATCGAATCCTCGCTCGAAGAGTACCCCAAGATCTCTTTCTACACCGAGGTCGGAGAGGTCGAAGGGATGACCTTTGCCGCCTTCTTCAAGGATCTTGGCGAGGGGCTCAAGCAACTCAAGAACATCGATCGTTTCGAGCGCGTCGCCGTCGTCACCGAGCAATCCTGGGCAGAAAAGATGGCCAGGCTCGAAGGTGGCCTCAGCAGCGTGAACATCGAGGTCTTCTCCAACGACAGGAAAGACGAGGCCCTCACCTGGGCGACCGAGGTCTGACCTCCATCAAAATCCAACAA